>JAJUJY010000002.1 GCA_029265085.1 Chloroflexota bacterium | reverse complement strand
TCATATCGGCATTGACGGTTGTTCTGCACCTGTATTTGGTATTCCGCTGTACAACGGGGCATTAGGTTTTGCGAAGCTATGTAACCCAAGCCAGCTTACAGAAACCCGCGCGGCTGCCTGCCGAAAAATTACGCATGCAATCACATCCCATCCGGATATGATCGCCGGTCCGGGTGAATTTGACACCGTACTGATGGAAGCCTGCGATGGCAAGGTTGTGGTTAAAGGCGGCGCAGAAGGATACCAGGCATTAGGTGTCTTGCCCGGTGCGTTTGGCCCAAACAGCCCGGCTCTGGGAATCACCTTGAAGATTTCGGACGGAGATAACACAGGCCGTGCCCGCGCCATCGTCTCGATTGAGATTTTGCGCCAGTTGGGTGTGCTCAGCCAGGAAACAATCGATGCACGCCTGGCGAAATTTGCTGCCCGCCCGGTAAAAAATTGGCGCAAACTAGATGTCGGCGTAATTCGCCCGGTCTTTCAACTGGATTTCAAGTTCTCCTGAGCCATCCCAGTGGAAACAGAAAACCGCGACCAACTCCTAAGCCGAGCACAGGCCATTCACAACCGTTTAATGGAAGTGTACGGTGCGCCTGAGTGGCGCGAACCACTGCCGGCACTGGACGAACTGGTCTCTACCATTCTTTCGCAAAATACCAATGACCGCAACCGAGACGTGGCATTTTACGCGCTGAAAGGCCGTTTTTCCACCTGGGAAGCGGTGCGTGACGCTGATCCGCAGGATGTAATCGCTGCGATTCGTCCGGCCGGGCTGGCCAACCAGAAAGGTCCGCGCATTCAAGCTGCGCTGCAGAAAATCACTGCCGAAAGAGGGTCCCTGGATCTGAGTTTCTTAAAAGAGTGGCCGCGGGACGAAGCCCATGCCTGGCTGACTCACTTTCACGGCGTTGGACGAAAAACAGCTGCCATTGTTTTACAATTTTCCCTGGGCATTCCGGCCTTTCCGGTGGACACCCATATCTACCGGGTAAGCGGACGCTTGGGGCTGCGCCCAGAAAAAATGAGCGTTGACCAGGCTCACACGCACCTGGGGGAATTATTTCCACCGCAAGAGTATGGCCCGGCGCACCTCAACCTGATACGCCTGGGACGCGAGGTTTGCCAGGCACGGAAAGCCAACTGCCCCGCCTGCCCGGTATTGCAGTTTTGCCCAACCGGCCAAAAACAAGCCTGAAACTTCTTTATCAACCAAAAAAGTGCGCTGCATTGATCTGCCAGCGCACTTACCGGTTTATGATGAGCTTCTTACTGGTTGGCCATCCCCACCATCGAACGGAACGCCCGGTACGCTTCGGCCATATCCGCCGCCTGGAATTCCACCTTGCGGCCGTCTAAACGAACCGCTCCTGGCACCAGCGAAGCGCCATCGGCCATTTGTGCCGCCAAAAATTCAACCGTAACGGTCACTGGCGTGTTCATCTTGATCGGCGCAGGGCCTTTCCCATCGAGGAATGCGCTGACCGCTCTTTCTGCTGTATCGCGAATCAATTCCCGAGAAGTATTTAAGGGTAAGCATTCCGCAGCCCAGCGGCCAGCTGCCTTTTTTACCACCGCGGTTTCAACCTGGGGCACAAAGCTTTGGGCTTCTGCCGCCACCGATTGATCGCCGGAAACCATCAACACCGGCACATTAAAATAGCCGCACATGGCCGCATTTAAGCCAAACTCACCGGTTAACCTGCCGTTTAACCACAGGTTAGCCACACGCGCACTCGACCAGGTATGGTCCAGGATCGCATTTTGCGTACCAGCCATCGCATGGTAGCCAATAAAAATAGCCGCATCCACATCGGTATCAACCCCCTGCACCATCGAAAACGGCGAGGGAGAACCGCAATTCAAATGCGCTTTTGTATCCAGATTTTCGATCAAAATGTTTGCCCCAGCCCAATGGCCGTCCGCCACCAGGAATTGGGTCGCACCACCTGCGCTTGCACCTTGAATTGCCGCATTAACATCTTCCGTCATTAACCGGCGAAACCGTTGATATTCTGCGTGGGTCGGGGTAACATGATCCCAGGTAACCACGCCTGAAATACCTTCCATATCGACTGCAATTAAGAGCTTCATGCGTTGTCTCCAAAAGTTAGGGATTGATCAAGAGTAGTATAACGCTTAAACTCTTTTCCAAATTACTTTGCCTGAACCTATTTCGTTTCCTGTAAAACCTATGTATATTTTAATCACCCAAGTGAAATAATTTTTGAAAGTGAGCGTTCCGATGGATACACCCCCCAAAATGAACTTATTTAAAAAGATCAGCCAATCGATCAAACAAGCCTGGAATACAATCAAGCCTGGCCCAACCGCCTGGAAAGCTGCCGGATGGGGAGTCGCCATCCTTACCTTTTTATTGGCATTTGCAGCCTATGGCCTGGCAATTGGAAATACCTGGTACGGGATTCCGTTGGTAATCACCCTGGCAGTCTTTGTTTTACTTGCCTTTCTCTCCAATGCCCTGCTGGATTTGATCCTCCTGATATTAAACCGAATCCCGACCACATACCGGTGGCTTAGCTTTGGCAGCATCATTATCCTGTCCACACTGATCTATTCCATCGCCCCCTTGCCAACCGCAATTTTTGTATTGGTTACTGTGCTCGTGAGTTCGCTGCTCGGCGCTGCCGTTTTCACAATTTTGCGCGGCGGGCTGCGCAGCCTGCCCGCGCCCAAAAAGGTGATCACCTGGCTGGGGCTGGTCTTGGGCACAGCCGGGTTGGCAGCCGGTATCTTTTTGTATTTTTGGCCTGGCCCTGCCCCTAAGCCCATCCAGGCATCTCCGGACAGCAATCCATTGACCATAACAGCAGCCGATCCATCACAACCCGGCGGCTATACCGTCAAAACGCTCACCTACGGCAGCGGAAAAGATTTGCACCGTCCTGAATACGGCAAGGAGGCCGCGTTAATTACCCAAAGCGTGAACGGCTCTGCATTGATTGACAATTGGTCCGGTTTTAGCGGGAATTTGCGCACCCGCTATTGGGGATTTGATGCCAGTGCTCTGCCCATCAACGGGCGGGTTTGGTACCCGGAAGGAGATGGCCCATTCCCCCTGGTGCTGGTTGTTCACGGTAATCACAATATGATCGACTACTCTGATCCTGGCTATGATTACCTGGGAGAATTACTGGCCAGCCGTGGATATATTTTTGTCTCAGTCGATGAAAATTTCCTAAACGGCGGATTTGTGAATATCCAATTGTTCGGCATCAAGGGCATCAAGGGAGAAAACGATGCCCGCGGCTGGCTGCTTTTAGAGCATTTCCGCACCTGGCAGACCTGGAATCAAGATGCCAGCTCGCCGTTCTACCAAAAGGTCGATTTTGATAAACTCGCGGTCATGGGCCATTCACGCGGTGGAGAGGCAGCCTACATTGCCGCCGGATTTAATCACCTGCCGGCCTACCCGGAGAATGCCAATCTGCGTTTTAACTATGATTTCGATATTGATGCAGTGGTCTCAATAGCCCCTGTTGACGGCCAGTACATGCCAGCCGGTGCCCGAATGCCGTTGGAAAATGTAAATTACCTGGTCATTCAAGGCGCACATGATGCCGACTTACAGCCCTTTATGGGCACACGCATGTTCAACCGGGTTAAATTTACAGATGGAAACGATTGGTTTAAAGCTGCAATCTACATTGACCGGGCGAATCACGGCCAATTTAACTCCACCTGGGGAAATAATGATTACGGTTCTTTGATTGGCTACGGCATTACCAACCGAAAAATCTTGCTGAGCAAATCAGAACAAGAGCAGGTAGCCAAAGTTTATATATCCGCATTTTTAGAAGCCGCACTGCGCGGCGAAACTGCCTACCTGCCAGTATTTCGTGATCCGCGCGCTGCCCAGGCATGGCTGCCGCAGACCCGCTATTTAAGCCAGTTTGAAAACAGCCGCAGTACGGTGCTGGCAAATTTTGACGAAGATATTAACCCATTTACAGCCACCTGGGCTGGCACAAGCTTCAGCAGTGGAGAATTAACCCTGTGGTATGAAAACCAGGTGGATCTTAAATGGGACAACCAGAAAAACCAGGCCGTTTATTTGGGTTGGGACCGCACCAGCGATCCTTCTTCCACACCCCGCTTTAGCCTGGAACTTCCCAAGGATGCCAGTTCACTCTGGCAGGCTGAGGGAATCCTTTATTTTTCATTGGCGGATGCCAACAAAGATAATCAAGCGAAAAACAATACCGGCAGCACCGAATCGGATAAACAAAAGGGGCAGAAACAAGAACCACCCGCCCGGCAGCCGGTTGATTTCACCATCCTGTTGATTGACAGTGACGGCGATACAGCCCGCTTACCATTAAGCTATTTTGCCTTGCTCCAGCCGCAGTTTGAAGGCAAATTTAACAAAGCCGATTTTCTAAATCGAGATGATTTCAAACTCTCTGAACCGGTTTTCCAGACGTTTGAATTTCCGCTCTCTGCCTTTGTGGAGAACAACCCCAAGCTGGACCTGGCCCAAATACGCTTTATTCGCTTTATTTTTGACCGGACAGAAACCAGCGCGATCATCCTGGATAATATCGGCATCCGCAGCCAGCCGTAAACGCGCTGACCAGCCGAAATTCCACAAGCCAACCAACAAGGACCTTTCTCATCCCTGAAAAGTGGCCGGAAAGGTCCTTTATGTCACCTTACAATATGACTTATAGTCTTGCAAATCACACCAAAGCGGTGTAATATTATCGGTTGGTGCTAAAATTTTTAGCGAGATAGAGGTTTGTACGTATGCCAATTTATACCTATCGGTGTGATAACTGCGGAGTGCAGTTTGAAAGAAATCAAAAATTTTCGGATGCGCCGTTAACCCGCTGCCCGGAATGCGATAAAAAATCTTTGCGCAAGGTGTATACCCCTGTTGGTATCGTTTTTAAAGGTTCTGGTTTTTATGCTACTGACCACCGGTCGCCCTCTGGTCAGACCCGCTCCTCTTCATCCAGCCATTCTGAAGAAAAGTCTTCAGAAAGCAGCAGCACAACCGCATCTGAATCAAAGAGCACTGAATCAACCACCTCCCAACCGGCCAGCAAGACTGACAGCAATTAATGGGTAATTTTTCCCTGTAATTCTGCAGGCACGCCCTGGGACGGGGGCGCCCCTGATTGATTGGCCCGGAATGCTCCGGGCTTTTTTTATCCATAGACTGAGTATAAGGTTCTAAACAAATTTATGTCCAACCAACACTCCTCCAATTCTCTGCCCCTCAATTTAGGCAATGGCTTAATCCTGCGCCGCAGCACCCCTGCCGATGCAGACCGTCTGGCTGAATTTAATGCCCGCATTCATCCAGACCCAAGCGATCCGCCGGAGGTTGGTGAAGGAATTGGTATCTGGACTCGCGATCTGCTGCGCGGAAACCATCCCAGTTTTAACCCGGATGATTTCACCATTGTAGAAGACACCCATAGCGGAAAAATTATCTCCAGTCTGAATTTGATTTCCCAAACCTGGACTTATGAGGGAATTCCCTTTGGTGTTGGCCGGCCGGAACTGGTTGCCACCGATCCGGAATATCGCAATCGCGGATTGGTCCGCAAGCAATTTGACATCGTCCACCAATGGAGCAAGCAGCGCGGACAGATGGTCCAGGTCATCACCGGAATTCCTTATTTTTACCGCCAGTTCGGCTATGAGATGGCCATCAACCTGGGCGGCGGTCGGACAATCTACGAAGGCCAAATTACCCGGCTAAAAGCAGATGAAGCTGAACCATATTCAATTCGGCTTGCAAACGAGACGGATATTCCTGATATCTGCGCGGCCTATGCTCAAATCAGCACACGCAATCCCATTGTTTGTTTGCGCGAACCAGCCGACTGGCAATATGAAATCAGCGGCAAAAGCAGCGACAATTTTAACCATGCCCAGGTATATATCATCGCCGACCAAGAAGGACAAACCGTTGGCGCATTTGCCAGCCCGCCCGTGTTGTGGAACGGCAGGCAAGTTGCTTTATTTTATGAATTAAACCCGGGAATTTCCTATCAAGCAGTCACCCCCAGCGTACTGCGGTATTTATGGTCATTGGGCGAAGCCCACAGCCCCAACCAGGAAAAAATCCACAAAATCGGGCTTAACCTGGGCAGCGACCATCCCTCCTACAGCGTGCTGCAAAATATCCACGCTCCGGCCTCAAAACCATATGCATTTTATGTGCGCGTACCCGACCTGGTTGGATTCATCCGCCATATTGCACCCGCACTGGAAAAACGGCTCAAACAATCGCCGCTGGCAGGACATACTGGCTTATTAAAGATTGGGTTTTACCGCGGCGGGATGAAGCTGGAATTTAAACAAGGAAAACTGGTTTCGGTTGAAAATTACGAACCGGAAATCTGGAGCAGCACAGATGCCTGCTTCCCAGGGCTAACCTTTTTACAATTGGTCTTTTGCTACCGCAGCCTGGAAGAAATTTGCTACGCCTTTCCCGATTCTTGGGCAAATTCCTCTGCAACACCGGTGCTGAATGCACTCTTCCCGAAAAAAGATTCCGATATTTGGCCCATCAGTTAGCCATTTTGGAGTACAATCGAGTCCAATCAATGGAGGTTGGAAAGAATGTCTGGTAAAGCAAAAGAAAAAAGCAAGAAAAATGATCGCATCAACCATGAGCAGCGGCGCGCCCGAACACAGCAAGTCATTTTTGCCGCCATTGCAGTGATCATGATTTTATCCATGCTGATCACTGCTGCGATTAACCTGTAAGTCATCCTGGGAAAATTCATCACAGCCACTCAAACCAGCCGCTTCTACAAGGACGGCTGGTTTTTTCAATCACAATTTCCAGGCATGGTAAAATTATCCTTATGAAACGTTGGCAATTCTGGGTTGGGCTGGTCATCAGCCTTATTTTTCTGTATCTTTCCCTGCGGGGATTAAAGTTAGCCGAAGTTTGGACTGCACTGCGCAATGCGCAGTATATCTGGCTACTGCCGGGTGTCGCAGTCTATTTTATCGGCGTTTGGGTGCGGTCATGGCGCTGGCATTATTTGCTGCGCCCTCTTAAAAAAATCTCCACCCGCACCATGTTTCCCATTGTCACCATTGGCTATATGGGCAACAACATTTTTCCCGCGCGCGCCGGTGAGCTGCTCCGTGCTGCCATCTTAAAAGATCGCGAAGGAGTCTCCATTTCAGCTTCGCTCGCCACCATTATTGTGGAGCGTATCTTTGACGGTGTGGTCATGCTTGGGTTTGTGTTTTTAAACTTAAGCGAACTGGCCAAACTGACCCATGATTCAGGGTTTGTGGGCAGCATACAACAGGTTGCCATCTACGGCGGAATTGCCTTTGCTGTTGCCCTGGCGGTCTTCCTTTGGGCAGCCATGTTCCCTAAGCCTGCGGAACGGGTTGCGAACTTTTTCATTGACCGCGTGATTCCGGCAAAAATCCGTGAAAAAGTGCGCGACTTTACCATGCGCTTTTTATCCGGGCTGGAATCATTACGATCCCCTCAAGAAGCATTGATGATCCTGGTAACCACCACCATTATCTGGCTGCTGGAAACCGGAAAATACTGGTTTGTGATGCACGCCTTTGATTTCAACGTCAGCTTCTTTGCGTTAATGCTGATGAATGGTATTGTCAATCTGACCACCACCCTACCCTCTGCGCCGGGGTATGTGGGCACATTTGATGCACCCGGAATCGCGCTGCTAAAAGCAGTCGGCGTTAACGGAGAAGTAGCTGCCGGTTACACGTTGGTGCTGCATGCTGCACTGTGGTTCCCGATCACGGCCTTAGGCGCGTATTATTATTTCAAGCAGCCGCTGCGGTGGGGTAAAGACCTGGAAGCCATCCGCAAAGAGCCTGAACAGGACGCTTCACAGAATTTAGCCTGAACATTGAAGAGGTTCTCATGAAAATAGCAATCATTGGTGCTGGTCTGGGCGGTATGTCTGCCGCGCTTGATTTCGTTAAAGCCGGGCATTCGGTCACAATCTATGAATCAGCAAATTACGTGGGCGGGTTAGCAGCTGGGTTTAAAGACGAGGGCTGGAACTGGTCGGTGGAACACTTTTACCATCACTGGTTCCAATCCGACAGCGATATGCTGGGGTTGATCCGTGAAATTGGGCTGCAAGACAAAGTAATCTTCCCGCGCCCCAAAACGGTTGTTTATTTCAAGGACAAATTCTATCCACTGGACTCGCCGCTGGCGGCCCTGACCTTCCCTGGATACGGCTTTTTCGACATGGTCCGGTTTGGGCTGGTCACCATCTATTTGCGCTATCTGGCAGACTGGAAGCCCCTGGAAAAAGTTACAGCAGACGTATGGATGCGCAAAGCATATGGGCAAAAACTATACAGTGTGCTGTTTGAGCCGCTGTTGATCGGGAAATTTGGCCCGCATTACAAAGAAGTAAACATGGCCTGGTTCTGGGCACGGTTTAAGGCGCGTTCTACGCGCCTGGGAACCTTCCAGGGCGGATTCCAGGCATTTTCCGATGCATTGGCCGAGAACTTACGCCAGCGCGGTGTTCAAATCCATCTATCCACACCGGTACAGCGCATCGCCGCAGCAGAGGGCGGCAAAATTCAAATCCAACTGGCCAACGGGACAGAAATCTTTGACCGCTGCCTGGTGACCACCGGTCCCGGCTTAATGGCCAAACTGGCTCCAGACCTGCCAAAAGAATACCTGCAGGGGCTGCTCAATTTAAAGAGCATGGGGGCGGTTGTGATGGTATTGGCCTTGCGCGAACAGCTTTCCAAAGAAGGCTACTATTGGTTCAACCTCCCCAAAACATCCGGATATCCCTTCCTGGCATTGGTGGAGCATACCAACTTTGTTTCCAAAGAGAACTTTGGCGGTGACCATATTGTTTACTGCGGTGATTACCTGGACACCGATCATGAATATTTCAAACTGAGCAACGAGGAATTACTGGAACGATTTCTTCCAGCACTGCAGCGGTTCAATCCTGCCTTTTCCAAAGATTGGGTGCGTAAATTTTGGGTATTCAGCACAGCCTATGCCCAACCGATTCCGCAGGTCAACCACTCGCAAAACATTCCCGAATTACAAACCCCCATTCCTGGTCTGTACTTTGCCAGCATGAGCCAGGTTTACCCGTGGGACCGGGGCACCAACTTTGCGGTTCAAATTGCCCGCAAAGCTGCCCGGCTGATTCTTGCGGGAATGGAATAATACCGCATCAGTCTGAGCCGAGATTCATCAAGAAAAATCCATAAAGACCTGGGCAAAACTACTTGTCCGGGTCTTTTTACAAGAAAAATATTTGCACTCCACAACAGACGAACAGCTTTCTTACACCAATACAATTTGAACAAAAAAGCTCTGTTTATTCATAATACAAAACAGTATATTTGACAAAAAATAAGATTCACAAATTGGTGATTCAATCCGCCAAAACAACCTTTTGAATCAATCCCAAAATTTTAGTAAAAATCACCCATCCATGGAACATTTTTCCAAAAAATACCCGCTATCCCCTATATATGGTGTTAAATTTTGGGAGCAAACCGAATTTGTGGAGTATGCCGGTAAGTAATCCGGGTGGATATTTCCAGCGAGATTCACGAGATTCTTTAAGATTAATTGTCTTAAAGATTCAAAAACTTTTAAACTAGCGGAGGGAAATCGACTTGTTGAACTACGCCCTTTCTGCTAGAATGGGTGGCACACAGTCAATCACGGGAATTTATTCTTAATTACATCCCGTTTTACCAAAAAAACTGGCGCACAATTTACTGGTTGCATTATAGGCCCACTGCACGAAGCAGTGGGTTTGTGTCCCTGTTGCTTTTTGTGCTGCTTCATTTCACTGCGGGAGGTCACCTTTATGAATGCACAACAAGCCTGGCAAGCCACGCTGGGTCAACTCCAAATGGATATGCCAAAAGCCGCCTTTGACACCTGGGTGCGGTGTGCTGAATTGGTCAACCACGCCGAAAACAACTTCACCATTGGTGTGCAAAATGCGTACGCGCGTGATTGGTTGGATAATCGGTTATCCAGCACCATTACCCGTTTGCTTTCTGGCTACATGGACAACCCACAGGCTGTCAAATTTGTTGTCTGGCACAAAGATCACGGCGAGATTGACGCCAAATCGGAATCCGCTGAACCCGTCCAGCCTGGAGAGTATATTGCTCCCCAAAACCGCTCCTTAATCAACCGCTATCATTTTGATAATTTTGTTGTCGGCACCAGCAACCGCCTTGCCCATGCTGCTTGTATGGCTGTTGCCGAAAATCCCGCCCGAGCCTACAACCCTCTTTTCCTGTACGGCGGAGTTGGTTTAGGCAAAACCCATTTACTGCACGCCATTGGCAATGGTGCTGCGCAGCGCGGCTTGAATGTGCTGTACGTATCTTCAGAAGAATTCACCAATGAATTAATCAATGCGATCCGCACGCACAACACCCAGGCCTTCCGCGACCGCTACCGCAACATTGATGTCCTGCTGATTGATGATATCCAGTTTATCGCCGGTAAAGAATCAACCCAGGAAGAATTTTTCCACACCTTCAACACCTTACACGGCCAGGAAAAACAAATTGTCATTTCCTCCGACCGGCCGCCCAAAGCGATGGTTACGCTGGAAGAACGCCTGCGCTCACGCTTTGAGTGGGGTCTAACCGTGGACATCCAGCCGCCTGATCTGGAAACTCGGATTGCCATCTTGCGCTCCAAGGCCGACCGTGCCGGGCGGCAGGTTCCCCCTGAAATTTTGGAACAGATTGCCCGCATGATCCAATCAAACATCCGCGAACTGGAAGGATCGCTTACCCGAGTCCTGGCATACGCCGATTTAAGCGGACAACCGCTCAACGCCCAAATGGTCAACATCGCCCTGGCAGATATGATTCCCTTACGTAGTTCGATTGAACCCGGCCAGGTGATCAACGCCGTTGCTAATGCCTTTGGGGTTTCAAAAGACCGCCTGCTCGGCCGCGACCGCTCGCGCGAAGTTGCCCTGCCCCGGCAGATTGCCATGTACTTACTGCGTGAAGAAGCCAACGTCTCCTTGCCGCAAATTGGTGAAGCCCTGGGAGGGCGGGATCATACCACCGTCATGTATGCCTGCGACAAAGTGGCTGATATGATTGAGCGAGATGATCGTCTGCGCCGGCAGGTCTTCCAAATTCGCGAGAACCTGTTTGGACGGGGATTAGCCGCCTGAGCATTTTCATCCTGTAAAGATTTACCAGGGCTGCAAATTTGCAGCCCTGGTTTTTCATTTCATAAGCATTTTGCAAATTTTGACAAAATTTTCCCTGTGTGTTAAACTATGCAGGTTAGAAAGTAATAATTTCCGGTTTCCGGTTGTAAGCAGGGGGTGTGGATAACAATTCTGCATAATGCAGCAAACGTTAGTCCACCTTATCCCTGGTCCGGCAAATCGGCCAGGGTTTTCTTTTGACCTGAATCACAGATTATCTGTGTTAAATTTTTTGAAATCATTTTGTTATCGAGGTAGGTTTTAAGTTTGCATGAATAGTAATAAATTAAAAATTATCCCCCTGGGTGGGCTGGGGGAAGTGGGGCGCAACATGATGGTGTACGAGTACGGGGACGACATCCTCATCGTTGACACCGGCCTCATGTTCCCTGAAAACGACATGCTGGGCGTGGATTACATCATTCCCGATATCGCCTATTTGCAAGAAAATCGCGAAAAAGTTCGCGGAATTATCATCACACACGGGCATGAAGACCACACCGGCGCTATTCGCCACGTTTTGGATGAAATCCAGGCCCCCATTTATGCCACCCCACTGACCCGCGGTCTGCTGGAAGTAAAACTCGCCAAACAGGGCGGTATTCAGCGTGCTGAATTAAATACCGTTCAGGCGGGAGAAAAAATCCAGATTGGACCGTTTAAAGTCGAGTTCTTCCACGTCTGCCATTCGATCCCGGATGGTGTAGGCCTGGGTATTGAAACGCCTGCCGGTTTAATTGTCCACTCTGGCGACTACAAGTTTGACCACACCCCAGTCGATAACTGGCCGAGCGATTATGCCAAACTTGCCGAATTTTCACAGCGCGGCGTTTTGGCCTTGTTGGCTGATTCGACCAACGCCGAACGCCCCGGCTGGACCCCTTCCGAAAGTGTGGTTATCGGCGCGCTGGAGAAAGTCTTCCGAGAAGCCCCTGGCCGGATCATCATCGCCAGTTTCGCCTCCTTGATTTCCCGCATGCAGCAGGTGGCGAATACCGCCCAAGAATTTAACCGTAAATTGGCCTTTGTCGGCACCAGCATGCAGGATAACGTGCGCATCGCACGGAAATTAGGGTATATCGACTTTCCGGAAAATCTGATCATCAGCATTGAACAGGCCGTGAATATGCCGGAGCACGAAGTTGTGATCATGTGCACCGGTTCGCAAGGTGAACCAACCTCCATTTTAGGACGGCTCTCCACCGGCACCAACCGCCTGTTTGATATCATCCCCGGCGACACAATTGTGCTTTCTTCACACCCCATTCCGGGCAACGAAGAAAATGTCTATCGCACCATCAACCGCCTTTTCCAACGCGGCGCCAATGTGATTTATGAAACCCTGGCCCCTGTGCACGTTTCCGGGCACGCCAGCCAGGAAGAGATGAAATTGCTTATCCATCTGACCCGGCCAAAATTTTTCATCCCCATCCACGGAGAAATCCGTCACTTACGCCAGCATGCCTTGTTAGCACAACAGGTCGGCATTCCAAAGGAAAATATTGCCGTCATTGAAAACGGGCAGATTGTTGAATTTGAAAACGACAAGATGGCGATGGGTGACCGGGTTCCGAACACCTACATTTTCGTGGACAGTTCCGGAGTCGGTGAGGTTACCCAAGACCTGATGCGCGAGCGCGAAGTCCTTTCACGGGACGGCATTATCCTGGTTAACCTGGTTCTGGACCGCTATTCTGGCAGTCTGCGGCGTGATCCGCAAATTACCAGCCGTGGCTTTATGACCGCGCGTAACTCCGACGACTTAATGTCCCTGGCCCGCCGCAGAATTACGGACATGGTTTCTCACGCAAACGGCAACCTGGCAAAAGATGTAGAAAACATGCTTGGCAACTTCCTGTATACTGAAACACACCGGCGGCCAATTGTTTATGTGACCGTCGCAAAAGAATAACGATCATTCGATTGCACCGCAGCAGCCGTCCCATGCCAATAGATGGGACGGTTTTTTTATTTTCGTCACAAGAATCCATTCCAATCGTTTCTAAAGCCAGATGAGCCAGTCCTGATATAATCTTAATCAAGCCATTATCACAATCCGGGGAGGATAAGCTCATGGAAGAAGAGCATCTGTACAAGCAAATTGCTGAAGCGGTTCGCCAGGACATCATCAATGAGGTTCTCCAACCAGGCGACCGTCTGCCTTCTGTCCGGCAGATGACCAGCCAATGGCACTGCACCCCCGGAACCGTGCAGCGCGCCTACCAGGAGCTTTCCCGCCAGGGATTGGTCGTCAGCCGCCCCGGGCAGGGTACGCATGTCATTGGGAAATTATCGGCGCGCTCGCAAACTCCGCTGCGCCGTGCTGAGCTGGTTCACCGCGCAGAGGCATTTCTCCTGGAGGCATTAACCGCCGGATATACCCCAGATGAAATTGAACAAGGACTGCGCCTCGCTTTAGACCGCTGGCGTGTAATCGAAAAACACCCCCAACCGGAAAGCGAAACCACACTGCGCATCACCGGCAGCCACGATCTGGCCGTTGCCTGGATGTCCAGCCATTTTTCTGAGCAATTTCCGCAATATAAACTGGAATTGGATTTTTGCGGCAGCCTGGGTGGATTGATTGCCCTCTCCGAAGGAAAGGCTGATCTGGCCGGAAGCCATCTCTGGGACTCAGAAAGCGATACCTACAACCGCCCCTTTGTGCGCCGGATTTTACCCGGCCAAAAGACAGCACTCATTCACTTGGTACAACGCCGCCTTGGATTAATTATGCCAGCCGGAAACCCATTGAATATCCACAGTTTAATGGACCTCGCCCGGCCGGAAATTATATTCGTCAACCGTCAGCCTGGCTCGGGCACCCGCGTCTGGCTAGATGCCCACCTGGATCAAATGGGGATCTCCGCAGCAACCATTCGCGGATATGAAGATGTCAAACTCAGCCACTCCGAAGTCGCACGCTGCATTGCCGAGGGAGAGGCCAATCTCGGGCTTGGCCTGGAAGCCTCCGCCCTGGCATTTGGCCTGGATTTTCTGCCGCTCGCGCTGGAGGAATATCACCTGGTGGCATTCGCCAGCCAGATAGAACGCCCAGCCATCCAAACTCTGGTGGAATGGCTAAAAACACCTGCCATCCGCCAATCCATTGCCAGCATTGGTGGGTACAACACCACCCACACAGGGGAAATCGAGATGGTGGCTTAGTTTCTTGCCAGACCTGCCAGCGCAGGTGACCAATATTCCACCCGGTTGCGGCCAAGCGCCTTTGCTTCATAGAGCGCCAGGTCAGCGCGATAAACCAATTCATCCAGATCGATATCGGTTCCAGTCAGCACAGCCACCCCCATACTCACCGTCACCTGGATTTTGACCCCGGCGACAACAATTTCCACAGCGGCAATACTTTCACGCATCCGCTCGACGATCACCCCGAGCTGATCCGGTTCAAATTCCAACACCACCGCGATCATTTCATCACCGCCGTAGCGGCCCAATATATCCGTTTGGCGAATCGCATTGACTAACTGGTCTGTCACATCCCGCAAAACCTGATCACCGGCGATATGGCCGTAGGTATCGTTAATGGTTTTAAAATGATCGAAATCGATCAATATAATTGCGAGCGAATGGCTGTACCGGCGTGCGCGTTCCAATTCGCGCGAAGCCAGATCAAACAAATAGCGCCGGTTGAATAGCCCGGTCAATGAATCCGTAATCGCCAACCGCTGCGTTTCAGAGAAGAGGCGCGAATTCTGAATGGCCAGCGCAGCCTGGTTGGCAAACACTTCAGCCAATTGCAACTCATTTTCCGAATAAGCACCCACCTCACGGCTGTCAATCGTTAAAAAGCCAAGCACTTCTTGCCGCCAAAGCAGCGGTACACACATCCAGCCGCGCACGTGCTCCGCATCCCCCCATTTATTAAAATAGGGATCCTGCTGTGCATCTAACAGGAGAATGCTTTGACCTTCTCTGGACACTTTTGCAAAAAAATAATCTTCAAATGATACCGTCCGGCCAAGTACCCGCCCCGGATAGGGGAATCCTCGTCCCGCAACAGCGCGTAACAGGTCACCTTCGCGTAAAAACACACAACAGCTGTCATAAGAGATCGCCTGCTGTAAATACACCAACACGCGTTCCAGCACCTGGTTCAGATCAAGCTGAGAGACCAGCGCAGTCGTTGCCTCGCGCAGCATTTCCGCCTGCTGCCGGTACGTTCGTTCCGCCTCAAGAGACTGCTGCAGCCGAAATTCTGCCTGCTTCCGGTTGGTAATATCATGAAATATCCCATACGAACCAATCCATTGGCCGCGCTCATCCCGATACGGTGTTGCAGTGACCAGCAAATTACGAACTTCGCCATCCGGACGGGTGATCGCAAATTCGTACGTGTTTCGTTCGCCCGTTCGCCTGTTTGCAGTTTGCCGCCGAATAACCTCAAACTGGTCATCGGAGACAAATTCATGCAAATTCCGGCCAGTCAGTTGATTGGCCTCCACTCCAAAAATTCGCTCTGCTTCCGGGTTTGCGTACGTAAAATATTCGTCCGGATCAACGATGCCGATACCTGCCCCCTGATTCTCCACCAACAAACGGTGTCGTTTTTCCGAATCTCGCAGTGCTCTTTCGATCCAGCCGCGCTGGATCATTGCCCCAAATACATTGGCTGCCACACGCAAAGCATCCAGCTCAATCTCCCCCCAGGTCCGCTCAGAGCGGCATTCATCAAAGCCAATATACCCCCACCAGGAATGACTGACCATTATGGGCACCAGCACCAATGAAAAAATCCCCTGATTCTCAAAAATTGCTCTGGTTTCTACGTCTAACTTTTGCATATGCAGTTGGAAAGCTTCGCCATTACTTAACGGGGCTCTAATATAGCTCCAGCCTTCCTGCTCATAAGAAGCATTCTGCAAGATTGGATTATTGATTTCTGAGGATATTCCCGGGGCCACCCATTCAAAGGACTGCGAGGTCAGTAAATCGCCGCCAGGGCCAATATGGTTTTCAAAGATATATACCCGGCTAACATCAGCCGCTTCTCCAAGCTGCGCCAGGATTTGCGGGATGCCAATTTTCCAATCGCCTTCCTGCAGCAAATGCGCGGATGCCTGTGAGACCGCCTTTAAGATGGCATCCCGGCGGTACAGAACATCCTCCATTTGTTTCTTTTGCTGGTAATCGCGCACATGGATAAACCACCGCCCATCCAGCAGCCGTTTTGCATCAATCTCAACCGGTATCATTTCTTCAAGGCGGTTGACCGCACTGCGGCGTGCCAGACCGCCAGTAAAACTTTCCAGGTTAATCTGGCGAAACATCTGCAATCCCGGCAAATTCCCAATAAAGATATTCTTTAATTCTTCTTGGGTTTTCAAAAACAAATGGCAGGCCTGCGGGTTAGCCTCCAAAATCTTTCCGGATTGGTTTGCCAGCAAAATCGCATCATCATTTTGATCAAACAGCGAGCGGTAGTTAATCTCGCTTTCCTGTATGATCTCCCCTACCTGGCGAGAATATAAGAGCAGCAGTCCCAATGAAATATGCAGAGTAAATAATGCGCTAAAGCCTGTCCAAATGGAAACCCATTCCATATCAATAACAATCAAAGGATAAACCATTAAACTAATCGCCAAAAACAAGCAGCCAAGCCCGGCCAGCCAATGCCCCAGGCCAGGCCGCTGCTTTAGCAAAAGCAGCCAGGCAGCGTACAACAAAAAGCTGGCCGCTACCACCACCGGGAGCGCAGCCAGCTTTGGCTCAGGCATTTTCATCAACAAGGCAAGAATTGACCAGCCGCCTGCTGCCAGCAGCATGACAGAATAGGTGGCGGGCTTGATCGGATCATCTCCACGAAATAACAGAATACCCTGAGTGAGAGTCATACCACCGGCCACGATCACACAATACCCAATGGCATGATAAATTACGGCAGGAATCCCTTCCCAGTCACCAGCCCACAGCAAAATAAAAGCCGCCAGAACAAGGATCCAGCTTCCAAACCAGGCCTTTAAATAAGGCAGCTTAAACTGGCGGTACAGGTAATACGTGATAAACGCAAGCGTTCCTGCCCCCGCAAGATACCCCAAAGCAGCCGCCGAAAAAATCATATTCGAGCGTTTTCCTGTTCTAAGAACACATTCGCAGGCTGATCCGCTGGCATTACCCTTGCAACATAGCTATTGTCGAGGATTTGACACGGAAGCAGATGACTGCTTCGATATAGACAAGCATATACCGGTATAGATGGAAACATGACTTATTGTACCCGATTCACAATAAACTGCTCATTAATTCCGAATAAAAATTTTGCACAAGGGATTTATAAGCCAAAAGCAGCATGCTCCGAGATCAAATTGCACTGGCATTGAACTTGCACAAATTAGCCTAAGGAATCACAAACTGCTCCACCATGAACAAAACTCCCTACCCTAAAAGAAAAAGTTCCCAGCGGTTCGTTGAGAAGCCGTACCAGGAGGCTTTTCAAAAATCGCAACAAGCGCTGCGCCAGTTTATTCAAACGGTTCCAGTCGCAATTTGCATTCTCGACAAACAGGATGGGCGCTACCTGGATGTAAATGAAAGTTTCACCGAAATGATTGGTGCAGCCCGGTTGGAGCTTCTCTATCACACCCACGCCGAGCTGTATTACGCCATTGGCCAAAATAATTTACAAAAAATATTACAAACTCTCCAACAAAATAAAAAGTTTAAAAACGTTGAAATGCTGTTCTGGACGAAAAACGGCCAATTAATCAAGGCAGCAGCCAGTGCAGAATCGATAGATTATGCCGGGAAAGACTGCGCCATGATCACCATTGCTGCCATCCCGCGCGATGATCGGGTAGCACGCTTTTTACCCAGCCGGGAAAATCCATTAAACGTGGTCAGTGAATTAGGCCGCACGCTTGCGGAAACCTTAAAACTGGATGAAATTTACCGGCAGTTAGCCAGTGCTGTCTATCAATTGCTGCCCGAAGTTTGCACGATCTTTATTTCTTTATATAACAGTGACTACCAACGGATTACCTGTGTATTTGCCGAACACGACCATGAGCCGGTAGATATTTCCACCTTGCCGGAATTATCCCTGGAACCCCCTGGAATTGGCCTGCAAAGCGAGGCCATTCGCAGCAAACAACCTCTGATTGTCAATAATTTGCAAGACCGGCTGCGCAATGTCAGCTTGCGTTTTCCGGTCAGTAAGACGGGAAAAACCGTCCAATCCGGTTTATATGTCCCAATGCTTGCGCACAATGCTGTCATTGGGGTAGTGCAGGCACAAAGTTACCGTCCCGATCATTTCAAGCCAGCCGATGCTTCCTTGTTCAGTCTGGTTGCCAATACGGCCGCAGTTGCCATTAAAAACACCCAACTGGCCTCCAGCCTGGAAAAAACCACCCAGGATTTACACCAAACCTATGAAGCCACCATTGAAGGCTGGACACGCGCCCTGGAACTGCGCGATTACGGCACAGAACGGCACACCCAGCGCGTGGTTGACTTGACGATTGCATTAGGCAAGAAGCTAGGGATTAACGGCAGCGAACTGGTTAAAGTCCGCCGGGGTGCGCAGCTTCACGATATCGGCAAAATGGGTATTCCGGACACCATCCTGCTCAAACCTGGACCGCTGGACGATGCCGAATGGCATATCATGCGCAAACACCCATCGTACGCCTTTGAGATGCTGCGCCCGATCCCCTACTTCAACGATATTATTGATATCCCCTACTGCCACCACGAGAAGTGGGACGGGACGGGGTATCCCCGCCGTTTACGCGGTGAGGAAATTCCCCTCTCGGCGCGGATTTTCTCCATTGTGGATGTCTGGGATGCGCTTTGCTCCGACCGGCCCTATCGTCCGGCCTGGCCGCACAACCAGGTCATTGATTACATTCAATACCAGGCCAACAAACACTTTCAACCTGATATCGCCAAGGCTTTTGTTGAACTGGTTCGCAAGCCCACCTCATCCAGCGGACGGGCTGCCAATCTCTCCTCGATGCTTATATAAACCTCAAAAGAACCAGTTTGATCATTCCGGATGTTATATAATAACTTCCGGAAAATTTTATCCTTTCACCAATTGCTTTGATCAAACGAGGACTTCATGCCGCACCGCTGGATTGACACAACCAGGCTATCTTTCAACACCTTGCTGCTTTTGGAAAAAGTACAGCTCTCCTGGATGCCGCTCTGGTTTCCCAAAAAAGAGCTGGGTACTGCGCTGACAGGCCACCCACACGTTGTCTGGTTTATCCGCCACAAATGCCCGGAGATTTCTTCCTGGCTGGATCAGCTCCTGGCAGAGGCCGTGCCGCCCCAAAATGAAGATGAACTGCGCCAGGCAGAAATTACTGTCCTGCGGTCGATGGCGGATCTGGACGTTTACGCACTAGACCCCTCACTGTATGACGCACAGCCATTTTTGACCTGGGACGACCGCGAACTCACCAGCCTGGTTGATTTCAGCGGGAAAACGGTTTTGGATATCGGCGCTGGCACCGGAAGACTGGCTTTTGTCGCTGCCCGCACAGCCCAACTGGTCTATGCGGTTGAACCGGTTGGCAATCTGCGCGATTATATGCGCCAAAAAGCCGAGCGGTTCGGGTTCAATAATTTTTACGCAGTCGATGGAATCATCACCGCGATTCCCTTCCCAGACCAGTCGGTAGATATCGTTCTGGGCGGGCATGTATACGGCGATTTACCCGCCGAAGAGCTGGCCGAGATGGAACGGGTGGTGCGCAAAGGCGGGTATGTCATCCTCTGCCCCGGCAATAGCGACCTAGATTCCTCAGCTCACCAATATCTGGTCAGCCAGGGATACCAGTGGGGCTGTTTTGAAGAACCAACCAACGGCTTGAAGCGCAAATATTGGAAGCAAATCGATTAGACTTCCCGCAATATCCCGCCGCCAACCCGCCAGACACGGTTGGCAAATTTCTCGATAAATGCCCGGTCGTGTACCGAAGCCAGGATAGTACCCGGAAAAGCCTCCAAAGCCAGCTCAAACTGCTGGCGGGAAGGAATATCCAGGTGATTGACCGGCTCATCCAGTATCAGGCAGTTTGCACCGCTGACCACGAGGCGCGCCAGCAGCAGCCGGGCGCGCTCTCCGTAACTCAGATTTCCAACCGGCATGCGTACCTGGTCGCCGTAAATCAAAAAATATTGCAAGAAGTTAAACACCTCAGTCTCATTCATCGGCGCAAGCTGCTGGATCACTGCCAGCGCCGTAGAATTTGGATCGAGGTTTTCTTGCTGTTGGGGCATATAACCAATCCGCACAGAGGGGCCAATCCACACCGCCCCGCTGGCTGGTTGCAACAATCCCATGATAATGCGCAGCAAAGTGGTCTTTCCTGCCCCATTCGGGCCGATCAAGGCTACCCGCTCGCCGTATTGAAGTGATTGGTTCACCCCCTGGAATAACCAGGGTTCGCCAAAGCGATGCCCTACTTCTTCCAACCGGATTACCATTTGCCCGCTGCGAATAACCTGGCCAAAATTTAACCGCATCTGGTCGGGTTTATCCGGGCGTTCCACTCTGTCCGCCGAATCGAGGTAGCGCTGCAATCGTTTCTCCTTGGCCTTCGCCCGTTGGGCCACTTTTTTTGCCAGGCGGCGCAGGTGGTCATTCTTTGTGGTTGATTCGGTCTGCATGGCATGCTGCTTGGTACGGGCAATATCCTGTTCCAGGCGGTGAATTTCAGTCTGCTGGTCTTTCCAGGTGCCCCACTGGCGCTCAATTTCTGCATTCTTCGCAGCTTCATAGTCGCTGTAATTCCCGGGGTATTCCCGCAGAGAATGTTTTTCCGGGTCAAGCTCCAGAATGCGTTGGACCGTATGATCCAGGAAACGGCGGTCGTGAGAAACCACCAGCACCGCCCCGCGGTAATTTTTGAGAAAGCCTTCCAGCCATTCCAGAGCATCGATATCCAGGTGATTGGTCGGTTCATCCAGCAGCAACAAAGACGGCTCAGCGATCAACAGGCGCGCTAACCCGGCACGCGTACGCTGGCCGCCGCTCATCTGTGCCATTGAGCGGTCCAGACTCACATCGCCCAACCCCAGGCCAGCCAGCACCTCTTGCATACGGTTTTCCAGTGTGTACCCGTCCAGCGTCTCAAAGCGGCTCAGCGCCTCGCCGTACTGTTCCAGAGCATGCGAATCATTATGCCCCTGAGCAAGTTCAGCCTCCCAATGGATTAATGCCCTGCGGGCCTGCTCCACAGCGGGGATGCCAGACAGTAAATATTCTTCCAGGGAGAGCGAAAGATCAGCGGTTAATCCCTGGGGGAGATAGCCCAGGGTTGCTCCCGGAGCCAGGCTGATGGAACCCTGATCGGCTTCTTCCTCGCCCATGATCATGCGCAGCAAAGTGGTCTTACCGCAGCCGTTGGGTCCCACCAGGCCGACCCGCTCGCCGGGCAAAATGGAAAATGTGATTTTCTCAATGACGGTTTGGATCCCGTAGGATTTTGATAGTTGGTGAACTTGAAACATGATGACCTCCAAAAACTCCAGGGATATAAACCTCTCGGCAGCCTGGAAAATAAAACGGCCGCGGGGTTTCACCGCAGCCGGAGGATCATCGAAACAAAGCAGCCGATCCTTTTGCCGTTACAGTTCAACCCCAAACAACCCCACCTTAACCCAGGCGGCGCTGTTTAACCAGGAATTGTGAACTGTGTTTCGGACCATTAAGCTTCCTTTTCTAATTACCTGGGATGAGTATAGCATACGTCATTAAACCCCGTCAAGACTCGCAGAATTTCACTGATAACTTTCAGCAAATTACCTCATTTCCGCTGTGCTTTACGAATACGCCTTTTTACCAGCCGTTTTACTCCCAACTTAACCCATTCCCACCAGGAAATCCGCCACAACCGGCGCGCTTCCAGCACTTCACTTTCCGCAGGCAAACGCTGGGTAAATTCCGCCGATTCAAACAGACGGGTAGCCTGGTGCAGCGCCCGGTTCAGGTGCGGTGAAGATCCCAAATCCGCCTCCCACTGTACCAGGAACTCCGCAGGGGTTGTACTGCTGGACGAGCTCATGCCCACCCAGCCCAATCCACGCCGTACCTGGCGGTACAGCCCTTGCGCCTTCCCTTTGGGTGCGCCTCCGGACAAGAACCCGTTCCGCAGCAGCAGCCAGCCCATCCACACCAACCCGGCAGCCAGCAAAACCAACAGGAGCAGGAGCCACCGAAACGAACTGGCAGGCTTTGCGGATGCAGTAACAGGAACAGCACCGACCGCTTCCTGCTCTGCCGGATAGTTAATCGTTCCCACCGCAGCGGTCGGCTCAAACTCCACCCAACCCAGGCCGGGGAAATACACTTCCACCCAGGCATGCGCCGCAGATGCCGGAACACGGTACGCCCCCAATTCAGCGTCATACCAACCCATCGCATACCCGGTCACCACCCGGCTTGGCACTCCCAACGAACGCAGCATCACCACCATAGCCGAGGCAAAATGCGTGCAAAAACCGCCCGTATCCGAGAACAAAAACACATCCACTACATCACGGCCTTCAGGTGTTAACGGCGCATCCAGGCTATACACGTACATACCGCGCAGATATTCCTGTACCAACACTGCCTTGTCATAAGGAGCTTCGGCATCTCCGGCCACACGGCGAGCTAACGAGCGGACCCTTTCTGGTAGATCTGGTGTTAATTGCAAATATGCTGTGATAATTTCAGGCGGGTATAATTCCCCTGCGTCCTGGAGCTGCTCTGCACGAAAATCAGATACCCAGGAAAGAAGCTCGTATTGTTCTGGTGCGCCGCGCAGCAGCAAGCTCCCTTCAGCAGTTGTTTGAGCAGTCACACCGTCTGTCGCCGTCCAAACCGGGTTATTCACTGAGAACAAAGCCTCTGCATGCTCCGCAATCATTTGCACCTGCTGATGCAGCAGATAACGCCCAAGCGGAGGATCCGGGAGCGGTTCCGCCATGAAACTGCCATCAGAAAGAGCGGCTGGTTCCCAACCGCGCCCGGTATATGTTTGATAGATCTCACTGCGCCAGTAATGGGTTTTTCCTGGGGCGCTGATGCCTGCCTCTGCAGGCGGCGGTGGTGGATCGCTGATCGTGACCAGCATCACCGTATCCTGGCTGCGTGGAAGCGGGCGGCCAATCTGGGAAAGGTTCGGTGTTTCCACCAACAGCCCCACTGCCGGCAAACTAGGCGGATTCACCCCGGGAAACAACCGTTCGGTGGTTTCAGCCGCCTGCTTGCGCCAGCTCTTCACCCAATCGGAAACCTCGCCCCAGCCCACCGGATTAGCAAATTGGGCAGCCAACAAGGCAACCAGACACACCAAAAGCGCAACACTTACGGCGCTGGCAGACCATTCCAGAGCTAAATCTTCCGGATAATCCACCTTGCGCCGGTCCCAATCCAGATGAACGTGAGTCGAAGCCGTCCGGGCGACCATCAACACTGCGCAAAAGCCAAACCAAACCATATAAAATACTGTTTGTTGGCTGAGGTAAATATTTAATGCCAGCAGCAAACTGTACACCAACACTCCCGGTAAGGCTTGTTTTCTGCGCTCCATCCACCAAACCAACCAGACCGTTGCGTTCCAGCCAGCCAGGATCATTAACAGTACAAAAAAGCCCTGATCATCCAGCGTTCGCCCCTGAAAGACAGCTTGCGTCCATTCGGTCAGACGGGCTATAAACTGAAAAATATGGATATTAGCCTGCCTCGCCCATTCCCAATATCCGGAAAATGCGCCATCCGGCCAAACCTTACCCAGGGATTGCCCGGCAAATCCCCAGGAAAGCAAGAACGAATACACACCTGCCGCCCACCCGGGAAATTTTGTCCGGCTGAGCAGCCACCCCAACAACAATCCAACCCAAATTGCTTGAGTAATTGGCTGGTCGTCATAAACCCACCGGGCCAGACGAATGCTTTGCACAAAAGGCAGGCAGACCCCGGCCAGCAGCAGCCACGGCACCCAGATTTTTTGCACCTGGTGGAAAAGCCAGCCTAATACCCGCTCACTCATTCCGGCTCTCCTCTTTTCCAGGATACCGCTGCACCTGTGGCTGACTCCTCTGCATCCGCCAGCCGGGGCGAATGGCGTACATGCAGCCGCCCGGTTGCCAGGGCTTTAAACTCCCAACGGCTGACCTCCCCATATGTACCGCGCACTGGCCGCAAATCCTTCAACCAAACCGGCTGCGCATAAAAGCCAATCCGGTTGAGCATGTGCACGAATGAATCCACTTTTGCTTCTTGCTGCGGTAAATCAGCACCCATTAAATACACTTCTGCTGCGCCAGACTGCCGCCCGGCACTGATTCGCTGCAATATTTGAGGCCACTCAGGATGTAGAGAAGGTGTCAGGACTACCAGCCGGTCGCGGAATGAAACCAACGGTCGGATTTGCTCAATCACCTCTGACAATGACCAGCTATTCCCCGACTGCAAACGTGCCAGGCTGCGCAAAATCGGCCATAGCTGCGCCGGGCTGCGCTGCGGAAGCAAAATTTCCTGTTCCGCACCGTATGCAAGCAGCCCTACCTGGAGCTGATCTTGCAATCGCTGTGCCGCAATCGTTGCAGTCAACATAATCTCTGCCTCCAGGGTAGAGAGGGCACCGACCCCGTTGTGTACACGAGCATCACAATCCGGCACCAACCAGATACGTGAGATTGCTTCTGGTTCAAAGGTTTTCACAAACAACGTATTGCGGCGGGCAGACGTTGGCCAATGGACGTGCCGGAGCGGATCACCTGGCTGAAAAATTCGCGTTCCGGCCGCCAGCATCGTCTCGGCGGCCAGCGGTTGGTTCATCCGGCGCAAATCTCCGGATTGAACAGATTGCACCTGTGAATGCAATTTCAAATCTACAAGCGGCGGGTAAACCAGCAATTCCTTCTTACTTTTATAAATCTGGCGGATATTAAACAGGTGAAAAGGGTCAGCCGTGCGCAGTTCCCAGGGGCCCAAAACAAACACCCCCCGCCGTTCGCAAATTGCGTGAGTACGCCATTCCACTTCACTTATCCCCCCTACTGCTCGAACGGAAGCCAGGTTATAGCCCGGCAAATCCGAGCGATCCATCAGCTCTACCCAAATTAAACTTAGAAACGAATCATTTTTCAGAACGACTCGTTCTTCCAATTCATCTCCCACCTGAACCGCCGCATATCGCAAAATCCGGCGGGCATGCACCTTCCTGATCAGTTCTCTAGACCACCAAAAACTCACTCCGATCCAGCCGGCAAACAAGAAAAACACACTGGAAGTGATTTTATTCGGGAATAAGACATAGCATACAGCAGCCAGCAAGGCCCCCAGCAGGACCAGCGGCTGGCGTACCTGGATGAAAAGATCGCGGTCCGGGCTGACCTTTTTCCAGATCACCCAGGGCTCCCGCTTCCACTGATCCAACCAGGCTCGAACGCGCATACCCCCCCGCTTATTGGTTGACTGTTCCGGCAATATCCTCAATTAGCTGGTGAAAATGATGAACCAATCGTTCAATATCACCGGGTGCAGCTTGATCCATGTGGATGCCAACTGTAACCGTAACCGCTGCCTGCCATTGTTTTGCCAAAGTTAAGGCGGCCTGACGGGCTAACTGGTCTTCTTTGTGACCGGTGACAGTAATCACCGAGGCGGTTGATTCCACATGGGTTGGGTCTTTCAAAGCCGGGTGGGCAGTGCCAACCGCCACCGCGCCCGTATGGTAACGCTGGCTGCCCCCCACAACGACCACCCAATCCGTGCCCACCTGCACCACCAGTGCTTCCACCTGGTACGGCCATTCACCGTTGCAGAAATGCCGGCTTTGCAGTACTTGAAGATCCTTCATTGTTGTTTACCCTGCCAGGCACGGAATTCCGGCAATTCCAGCCCAAACTGCATCAACACCTTGCCAATCAAGTAATTAGTCATCTCCGTCACCCCTGCGGGCGGGTTATAAAATGTCATCACTGCCGGGATGACCACCGCCCCGCACTGGGTCACCTTGAGCATATTTTCCAAATGAATAGCGCTAAGCGGTGCTTCTCGCGGAACCAGCACCAGCTTTCTCCGTTCCTTTAAGCATACGTCCGCTGCCCTAAGCACAAGATTGTCAGAAAATCCGCTGGCAATACCAGCCAGGGTTTTCATCGTACACGGCATAATCACCATGCCGTCTGTTCGGAATGAGCCGCTGGAAATAGCCGCTCCAAAATCATTCGCGGAATAAACGAAATGCGCCAATGCCTCGACCTCGCCCACGCTATACGTTGTTTCAATGGTTAACGTTTGGCGAGCCTGTTCCGAAAGTACCAGGTGCGTTTCACAGGTTGGAAAACTGCGCATTGCCTCTAACAAACGAATCCCCAAAATGCTGCCGCTTGCCCCAGTCATACCAACGATCAGTTTCATCAGCCCACCTCCTCCATACCCCGGTGTAATTCTTATCTTGATTTTACAACGAGAACGATCGAATCAGTTGCCTGACCTGCCCGGGAAAGGTAAAATCAGGCAAGCATGAACAGCCCTTATCCCAATAGCGAACGCGTCCAGGTACCGTATATCGTGCCGTTTACCGCCCAGGTAGCCAGCCCGGAACTGACCCAGGCTATTTTCGGTGATCACCAGCCAGCCGAAACCGATCCGCGCTGGGCAGAAACGGGAGCTACCTCTCCTCAGGAATATGCCTATTGGACAGACCGCGCCTGCGGGATTGCCTGTGTAAAAATGGTCGTCGAAGCGTTTGGCGGTCCAAAGCGGCCGCTGATGGAGTGGATTCAGGCTGGTTTGGCAATCAACGGTTACCTGGTCCAAACCACCCCAGAGGGTGCGCAGGAAGAACGTGGATGGATTCACCGCAGCCTGGCACAGTTGATTGAACAGGCTGGTTATCAAGCCCAGGCCCAGGCTGCAACACTCCAGGACATTGTTGCACAAATCCGCCTTGGAAATTTGGTGATTGCCTCCGTATCTTATGAAATTGGCACCCCCAAACCGGTAACACGCAAGGGAGGGCATCTGGTTGTCGTCCTTGGCGCAGTCCTGGAAGATAACCAGCTCACCCATGTGATTATTAATAATCCTTCTGGCCGGACACAGATCCTCCAACAAGCGGCTGAAATTCCCATTGACCGTTTTTCTGCTGGTTATACCGGGCGGATCATTGTTTGCAAACCTTAACCCCCAAAATTAATCAGAATGTATGATACACTCCAATCAATTCATAACAAATGAAGATCAGGAAAATCATGGGCGAACAAGCAGAAGCAAGGCAAATAAATGCAGCCGAATTAACCATCGTCATTCCCGCCTATAATGAGGCGGATTCTTTACCGCAGGTTTTGCCGGAATTATTGCAGCTTTGCGAGCAAAACAATTTCCAATTAATTCTGGTCAATGATGGTTCCAAAGATAAAACGCGCGAAGTCTTACAGACATTTGAATCCCAACCCTGTTTAAAAGTGCTGCATCACAAATTAAACCGTGGCTATGGGGGCGCCTTAAAAACCGGCTTAAGCTGCGTAGAAACCCCCTACGCAGTGACCATTGACGCGGACGGACAGCATTATTTTGAGGATATTTTCCGGCTGCTGCATGAAATGAAGCAGCAGGATGCAGACCTGGTGATCGGCAGTCGCAAAGGGCACAATCCATCCGGCTGGTTTCGCGAACTTGGCAAATCGATCATTCGCACCACCGCCCGGATAATGATGCCTGTTCCAATTTACGACCTCAATTCCGGTTTTAAGCTCTACCGCACCGATTTGGTGAAGAATTACTTGCAGCTTTGCCCTGACACGATGGCATTTAGTGATGTGATCACCTTAATCTTTGTCAGCCAGCGGCATCTGGTTCTCGAGATACCTATCCAGGTGCGCACCAGAATCGCTGGAAAGAGCACCATTTCCATTCGCACAGCCGTTGATACCTTGTTTGAAATCCTCAATATCACTTTATTGTTTAAACCGTTAAATATCTTTTTACCCATCTCAATATTGGCCGTGCTGTTTGGCCTGGGATGGGGAATCCCGATCATGGCTGCCGGCCGTGGTGTCAGTGTTGGTTCCATGCTTGCCATTGTGACCGGATTAATCTTTTTCTTTTTAGGGCTGGTGGCGGAACAACTTGCCAGTATTCGCAGGGAAATCTCGCTGACCAAAGCCCGGCTAGAATCCGATCAGGCCAAGCAAAAAGAATAAATTAGAGCTGCTTTTTGCGCTGAACAGGTTGCAATTTTGCCAGCTGGTAATCGCTATACCCGCCTGCATATTCACACAGGTCCCCGGCATCCAATTCCACAACCCGGTTCACCACGCGATCTAAAAAATACCGATCGTGCGAAATGACCAGCACCGTTCCCTGAAAATCTTCCAAAGCATTTTCTAACACCTCCGCAGAGGCAATATCCAGGTGATTGGTTGGCTCATCCAACAGCAAGAAATTAGCGCGAGAAAGCATCAGTAAAGCCATCTGCAAACGGCTGCGCTCCCCACCGGAAAGGGTCGCGACCCTGGCCTGTGACTGTAGGTAAGAAAACAAAAAACGATTCAAAAAGGCGACCGCGTGCTCTTCACTCATATTACCGGCATTCCGCACGGTATCTAACAGGGTTCGCTGCGGATCAAGAGTCTCGTGCTGTTGGGCATAATACCCAATTTCAACGGAAGGACCGATCTCCACCTCGCCGCCGCTGGCCTCTTCCTGTCCCAAAATCACCCGAAACAAAACCGATTTACCAGCCCCGTTGGGACCAACCAGCCCAACCCGTTCACCGCGGTGAATCAGCAAATTTAATCCGGCAAACAGGATGACATCCTCTGCGCCTGAATGGCTTGGCGCAGGAAATACTTTATCCAGATTTTTAATTTCCAGGACTTTTTGGCTGCCAACCCAACCACCCAGTTC
Source organism: Chloroflexota bacterium (assembly GCA_029265085.1). The sequence goes on along the minus strand of JAJUJY010000002.1, from coordinate 56,220 downwards.
CAGGCCCATGCGCCGCCGCTCCAAAACCGGACGGTCAATTTTATCCATCTTTTCGATCCGGCTGAGGATATTTTGCCCGCGGCGCGAGAATTTTGGGTTGTCATATACTTTGCCCCAGGTGAGCAGACGTTTGGCTGCCTGCTCCAACCGGTTAATTTCCTTTTGCTGCACCTGGAACATCTGCTGCTGGCGCAGCAACCGGGAACGTTTTTCAAAGGCATATTCGGAATAAGTTCCACTAAAAACCGCCAGGCGGCCGTCTTCTAACTCTGCAATCTCATCCACAACCATATCCAGCAGGTAACGGTCATGCGAAACCAAAACCACCGCGCCTTCATATCCGCGGATAAACCGCTCCAAAAAAGCCTTCCCCTCCAGGTCAAGATGGTTATCCGGCTCATCCAACAAGAGCAGGTCTGGCTGGGTTACCAACAGGCGCGCCAGTCCAACCAGCTTACGCTGTCCGCCGCTTAAGACTTCAACCGGCAGGTGAAGCTGTTCTTCCGTAAATCCAAACCCGCGCAGCGTGGAACGCACCCGGTTTTCATAGCCCGGCCCGCCCAGGCGTTCAAATTCAGCAATTAATTTTTCCTGTTGGGATAAAGCACGACCCAATGCTTTTTCATCGGAATAAACAGCCGGGTCCGCCAGCCGTTCCGATAAAGCATTTAATTCTGTTTCAATGCGGCTCAATTCAACTGAAGCGGAAAGCACCTCGCCCAAAACGGTATTTCCAGGCTGCAACCGCACATCTTGAGAAAGGTAACCGATCGTCAGCCCTTTGCGGCGCACCAAGAAACCATCATCCGGGGTTAATTCTCCGGCGATTAGACGCATAATGGTACTTTTACCGCAACCGTTTGGGCCGATCAGCCCCACCACACGGTCTGAATGAATCTCCCAAGACAGCTCGGCAAAGACTGGCTGGGAGACATAGGTATATTTAATTCGGTCCAGGTTTACGGCAATCAAGAGATTTTAGGGTTTATCACCGCCAAAGATTCGCGCAGGCGGCATCCAGCGGTCAATATTTCGCAAGATCAGCGGTACCAGCGCATAACCGGTTAATTTCACCCCTTCAATGGCTGGCAAATCACGGTGTAAGAAGTCTTGCATTTCCTGGTTGTCACGGAAACGAGCTTCAATTGAAATGGCATTATTGCCCTGCCCATAAGCCAGGTAAGACACATTATCCATCGCCATCAAGCTCTCAAGGATTTCTTTTTCTCGTGCCATATCAATCTGCATAAAGATATCCACCGAGATCCAATAGCCAAAGGCCTGTGGATCCACAATGGCCGTCAAACGAATAGCCCCATTTTCCACCAACCGGTCAATGCGCTTCCGCACAGTGCGCTCATTCACGTCCAAGATTCGGGCAATATCTGAGGCCGACATTCGCGCATTTTCGTTCAGCAGCTTGATAATATTGTAATCCAGTGGATCATATGCAGATCGTTCGGGCATACTGTTCCTTTTTATGCATGATTCTGTTCCGAATACATCACAATTATAGGTCGGTTTTCTGGAAACTTCAAGCAATGGGGAAATTTCACAGAACTACTTGCACAAAGTGAATACCCGCATTTTACCAGTTTCAGTTATGTATTTTATCCAGCCATACGACACATGCCCAAAAATATAGAATAAACTGCACCGAGAGACAGCATGAATCGATGAACCATCCATTTTTAAGAAAACCGAAAAACTTCCCTACCGCTGCTTAAGGATTGCCCTTTTTTAAGAAATATTTCTTAACCGTGGATCCAACACATCGCGCAGGCCGTCTCCCAATAAATTAAAACCAAGCACGGAAAGTGAGATGGCTAACCCAGGGAAAATGACCACATGCGGCGCGCTTTCCATAAATTTTCGTCCATCGCTTAGCATCACCCCCCAACTGGCTTCCGGCGGCGGCACACCCAATCCCAAAAAACTCAATGAAGCTTCAACAACAATGGCAGCAGCAAAATAGGTTGTCGTTACCACGATCAGCGGTGCGAGAATATTAGGAAAAACATGCCGTGCCAATATGGAAATTTCACGCACGCCAATACAACGGGCAGCCTCAACGTATTCTTTTTCTTTCTCGGCCAAAATCGAACTGCGCACCGTGCGCGCAAATACCGGGATGCGCACGATAGCAATCGCAGTCATAACCGTCACCAGGCCCGGACCAAATGTCGCGACCAATGCCAAAGCCAGCAAAATGGCCGGGAAGGCATAAATTGCATCCATCAGGCTCATCACTACAGTATCCGTAGAACCGCCAAGATAACCTGCTGCTGCACCAGCAACCAGGCCTAAAATTGTGCCTAAAGCAACCGAGATCACACCTACCTGTAAAGAAATTTGTGCGCCGTGAACCACCCGAGAAAAAATATCCCGTCCCAGATGGTCCGTCCCAAACCAATAATTCTGGCTGGGCGGTTGGAGACGGGCACTTAAATTAATTTCCAACGGATCATATGGAGATATCCAGGGTGCAGTTACGGCCATCAAAATGACAATCAATGTAATCATTGAACCAATCACAGCCAGCCGGTTGCGCAGCAGCCGGAAGAACAAGCGGTCGCGCATGCGGGTTTGCAAGAGCACAGGGTCAATCATTACAATTTGGCTTGGATTTGTCATCCGGATCATCTCATTCCAGGGATCTGCTTACCAGTTAATGAAACAGTCCAACCTATCTGAAAAAATTTACTGATCCAACCAGGTGGTATTTAAACCATCGGAGGCATCCATCATCATCAACAAAGGCGAATTACCCGGCTGATAGCCTTTGACATAATTTTGCCAGCCTTCCACCCAGGGCAAACCGACCACATAAATTGTTGCCACATCCTCTTGAACCAAATTAAGCACCTGGGTATAAATCTGCCGGCGTTGAGACACATCGGTCACAGAGATTCCCTGACCTAACAGTTTGCTCATCTCCGGATTGCTGTACCCTCCTACCAGCCAGTTTCCGCTGCTATCAGGCGACAGATATCCGTACGGCCGGTCCGGGTCAAAAATTCCAGTCATGGTCCCCATCAACAGATCATAATCCAGCGCTCGCCCGCGTGAATTCCAGGCCGCGGAATCCACAATATCAAACTTCACTTTAAATCCCACCTGTGAAAGCATTGCATCAATAATTTCCGCAGAATCCTTCTGGTTGGGCATCAACAACATGATGATTTCCGTGCCTTCAGGCAATCCACTGGCCCTGAAGTATTCTTTGGCCTTCTCAAGGTCTGGCTGGACCAGAGGCACATCGACATACCAGATATCATTGGGCACAAACGGCTGGTTATGCACCTGTCCAAGCCCAAAGTATACCGCCTCGTTATAAGCCTGCCTGTCAAAGGCGTATTGCACCGCCCGGCGCGCGTTCAGGTCATTAAAGGGAGCGCGGGTATGATTTAAAACAAGGCGCGCGCCAGAATTAAAGTAATACACCTGAACGGTGTAATCAGGATTCGGATTTTCCAACAATGCCTTTACATCCGCGATGGGCATTTCCTCTGCCATATCCACTTCACCCGTGCGCAGCGCATTTAAACGCGCCACCGGGTCCGTGATCACCCGGAGTACGACACCAGCCAAAACAGGTTCGCCCGTTTTCCAGTACGATTCAAATCGTTTTAAGGTGTACGATTCGCCCGGTTTATAGCTTTCCAGCATAAACGGGCCGGTTCCAATCATGGTAGTCACATTTCCTGCATCATCATAGCTGTCACGATGAATAATCGCAGCACGGTTTAACAGAGCCAGATACGAAAGGAATGGCCCCTGCCCGCTTTCAATCGTCATTTTGACTGTTTGCGGGTCAACCACCTCCACTTGTAAACCAATCTTTACAAAAGTAGAGCGCATTGCCGCCCCAGCATTTTCATCCAGAATCCGGTCAAAAACCCATTTAACATCATCGGCGGTTAGTGCCATCCCATTGTGAAATTTGACGCCTGGGCGAAGCTTGAAAATCCATTCTTTGCCGTCCGCCGAAGTCTGCCAACTTTCAGCCAGCACCCCAACAAACTGCCCGGCGCGATTCGGAGCTACCAGCTGCTGCACCACCAAAGAATTTAGCCGAATGTCACCGTATTGGATCGCCTTTAAAGGATCCAGCGAAGTGATATCTTCTTTCATTGCGAAAGAAAGCACCCCTTCGCGTTGAGAACCAGCCTCAGCAGCTGGCAGTGCTTCTTCAGATGCTTTTGCATCTGCCGAAAGGGAGGCTTCCGTGGAGTTCGCTGCAGGCACACACGCCCCCGCCAGCAGCGCCACAGCAACAAGGACAGTCAGCAGGATCCAACGAACAGTATGGTTCATCTCTCTACTCCTTCCCATGCTACCCAACAATAATCAGCAAAGGGGAAGCCCTCCCTGCTCCACCCATTTACACCAACCGGATCCGTGGATCAATCAAAGTGTACACCACATCGACCAACAAATTCACTACCACCACCAAGATGGCAACAAATAGAATCACCCCCTGAACCACCGGGTAATCACGCGCAAAAATGGAATCCACAATCAATAAACCGATCCCAGGCCAGGCAAAAACAACTTCAACCACCACAGCACCGCCAATTAAAAATGCCAATTGCAAACCAATCATCGTTATCGTGGGGATAAATGCGTTGCGCAGAGCGTGTCCCGCCAATACCTGCCACTCTTTCAAGCCCATTCCACGGGCTGTGCGGATATAATCTTTTCCCAATTCTTCTAACAGGCTGGAACGAGTCAGGCGGGTGGTAGTGCCTGCCAGAGACCATCCTAACGTCACAGCCGGCAGGATTAAGTGTTTAAAAAATTCTCCCAGGTCTTCTACTGGAGAAACGTAGCCAATCGAAGGAAGCCAACGCAGCCAAACCGCAAAAACCAGCACGAACATCATTCCGGACCAGAACTGCGGTAAAGAAATCCCAAAAATTGCAAATCCCATTGCCGCGAGGTCTGCCCAGGTATTTCTCCGCACCGCAGAAATAATTCCCAGCGGAATGGCAATCACAACGGAGAATAATAAAGCAGCCAACGACAAAAAAATTGTGGCGGGGAAACGCTGTAAAATCAATTGCATCACCGGCATTTGGGCGCGGTAAGAAATTCCCAGATCGCCGGTTATTGCCCGCCCTAACCAAAGCACATATTGAACAGGTACAGGCTGATCCAGTCCCAAATCTTCTCTTAATACTGCCCTGCGAACCTCGTCTAACCCTTCCGCTCCATACATAACATCAACCGGATCACCGGGAACCAACCGAATCAATACAAACACAATGATCGTCATTAAAAAGAACACCGGCAAAAGCGCCAGCGCCCTTCGGGTGATGTATCGAAACATGGTCCTCTCCGGGAGTTTGGCTAATAATCGTATTTACGGTTAAAAATGGCGGGGAAACACTACCCAAAAAATCCTCTTTAATTATAGAGACTCACCTGGAAAAGTCAATTTTTATGCTGATTAATTTGAATTACAGGTTTGATTCATTTTTAGCAATCTTCTTTTTTAGAGGCCATCGTAAAGATTAAGAAGAACGTGGATTTCTTAAAGTACTACTGCCGTTTAAAACAAAACATTTCTTCTATATCACGGCTCCACTGGGCTTGATAAATTTTTCAAGGGCAGAGTAGTACGGGAAGATTTTTCCAATTTCAATCGGCTGAAAGCTGTGAATTTATAGAGATGGCGGTAAAATTGTCCCAGCGGTTCTCTATCAAATTCATTACATTGGAACATCCCCATGCCTGCTCTCATCTGGATTTTAATTTTTCTGGCAATCCTGCTCCTGGCGGGAAGTTTTTATTTATGCGCCCAGGCAATTTTTCCGCGGGTCATCCCCTACCAAAAGACGTATGAGATTGAGGTGGAAAAAGGCAAACTGGTTGAATCGGAATATCTTACCTGGACAAGGCAGGAAGTCCGCATCCAATCGCCATTTGGATACAATCTGGCTGGAACCTATCTCCCCCTGGAAGGCTCCAAAAAAACAGCCATCATCGTTCACGGCTTTATCTTCAGCCGGTTGGGATCGGTGAAATACGTGCGCTTATTCCGAGATCGCGGATTTAATGTATTCATTTACGACCAGCGCTATCACGGGCAAAGCGGTGGTAAAAGCACGACTTTTGGGTATTATGAGCAGCATGACCTAAAAGCTGTGGTTGATTGGGCTTTCCAACAAATTGGGCAAGACGGCATTGTGGGGACGATGGGCGAATCATTAGGTGCAGCCACTTGCTTGATGCACGCTGCCCTGGACCCGCGAATTACCTTTACCATACCAGACTGCCCCTACGCCGATTTGCGCGAAGAATTATCGCTGCGATTAAAACTAGATTACCACCTGCCCGCTTTTCCGCTCATGCCCCTCGCCAGCCTGTTCTGCCGCCTGCTGGCCGGTTTTTGGTTTCGCCAGGTTTCTCCGATTCGCGGTATCCCGCACATTCAAACGCCAGTATTTTTCATCCACGGGCAAAACGACACCTATATTCCACCGGAGGCCAGCCAAAAGATGTTCGCGGCAAAAACAAATGGCTACCGGCGGCTCTATTTAGCACCCAATGCGGACCATGCTGAAGCGTATTGGAATAACCGAGAAACTTATCACCGCGAAATTGGTCTTTTCTTAAACGAAATTGGCCTGGGATAAAAACTCCGCAGGCCAATCCAGCTTAATGACATGATCTGCCTATTTTCCGGTTAAGCCCGTCTCACTGGTGCGTGTTTCGGCAGCAGTATGTGCCTGCTTTTTTGAGGCTTTCTTGGCTTTGCGATAGCGGCGGACATCATCCATGCGCGCTAATTCCGCACCGACCTGTAAAGCCAGCAAAATGGTAAAGACCAGCAGCATCAGCGCAACACCCGCAATGACGGCATTATACAAAGACACCGAGCCGAACGGGGTTGAAAAGGCCGGATTGCCCACAAAATACACCGCAACATTCGCCAGGATCGCAATCGCCCGAATCTCCGTTGGGCCAATTTTGGCGAAGGATATTTGAAAAACGCCCTTGGTGACCATAATCAGGTAAACCAGAATCGAGGTTTGCAAATAACTGATCAACCCAAACAGGGCAACTGTCAGATCCACATACGGCGAGAGGCCAAGCCCGACAAAAACCAAAATTTCACTGGCCGTGTCCGTCACATGATCAATGAAAAAGCCATAGCGCGGACGTTCAATATGGCGGTGACGCGCGAGGGTACCATCCAGACTATCTCCAAACCAGTTTAACAAAATACCAAACGAAGCCAACCAAAGAAAATTCTTGTTATACGTTGTCAGCCAATACCCCAAAAAAATCACAATACTGGCAAAAAAGCCAATTCCGGTGAGCAAATCAGGCGTAACCCAACGCGGCATACGGGGTGCCAGCCAGGCCAGGGCTGGGCGCTCCAGGGGGCCAAGTAAAATATCATTGATTCGCTGATGGTTCTTCAGGTTTTGGTCTGGTTCCATAGATTAATCCCTCTCTGGAATTTCATTATAGCCTGCCCGAAATAAAAGTCCAATAGCCACCAGAATCTCTAATATTTTTCTGACAGAATCTCCTGCCAGACCGGGTAAAACATCATCCATTGTTCGGGCATCTTGCGAATCCACTCTTCAGCCTGAGCCAGCAATTGTTCCGCATTTTGCACCAGTTCGACCTCTTTGTCCGGATGCGGCTGCAAATGAAACGCTGGACTCACTTGCATGCGATACCCTCCGTGAGGCTTTGCCACGCAGGCAACCACATACACCGGCACCTGCTCTTGCAATGCCAGCCGCACATAAGCAACCGGGACCATCGAAGGGCGATGAAAAAACCGGGGATGATAACGGGTTTCCGCCAATGGGCGATCCATACCGGTCAGCACAACCCCGCGATTTCGCAAGCGCTCGCGTGCTTTGCGCAGCGACTCAATACTCATGGGAGTCATTTCGATGCCGCTCTGTTGGCGAATTTCATTTTGCCATTGATAACCGCTGGTAGGGTTGGGGTATGAAAGCACCTGAAAATGCAAGCCATTTAATGCCATTGCTTTTCCACCCAAATCAAAATTTCCGAGATGGGGTGCGATAAAAAGTGCTCCTTCTTCACCGGTAATTAAGCGGTCAAATATTTGACGAAAATCCGGGGGAAATTCGACCATCCGGAGAATTTCGTCTGGCTGATTGATCGTATGGTAAAAATCATACAAAAACCGGCCGTTGGTACGCAGAACGCGCAGGACCGCCAGGTCTAAATCTCGTCCGGATAATTTTTCGCCGGTAGCCACCCATTGATTTGCCCGCAGCGTGCGAATGAATGCGCTGTTCCGCCGCGAGGCAATCAGCCGCGCCAGCCAATCTGCCAGCCGGTATCCAAGCCAGGGGGTCATACTGCGCCCCAGCCATAAAGCAAACCCAATTCCTAAACGGCTATTGGTCAGATTTTGCAGATTGATCTTTGGCCTGCTCATCGAAAAGCTCCCGCCCTTCTGCATACACAGACTGCTCTAATGCTTCCGCGATATGTTCCTGCAAGGTTTGTTTACCGGGTTTTCGTTTTCCTAGCCCTTTAAGTATTCCCAAAAAATATTCTGTTGTCGCCTGGGTCATCTTCTTAAGCGTATCGGTTGAGAGCCGTTCCCCTCGTTCAAACCAGACCACCGAGGCATACCCCGTCACTACCGTCATGGAGGAAGCGATCGCTGCCGCCAACACCCACCCAGGCAGGCCGCCCAGCTTACTCAATTCCGCAAAAAGCGTCCGCCCCAATAAACCCAACCCAAACGTTGCTATCAACTCTCGCGCTCGTTCAAGCGTGATTTTATAATTGTAAATCCGCGCAATTCCCAACACCATCACGGACTGCGTAATCAACAACGGGGCAAAATCGATAATCGGTAAGGGGGTCAGGGCAATTACCGCCGCAATGGAGGCTGCACTGACGATGGACCGCCAGGCCAGTTTCCAACGATACTGCGGCAAACCGCGCCCTAAGGCAGCCACAATTTGCGGCTCGGTCATCGCGATGGCCGTCACCACCTGGGGCAGATTCTCGCCCGTCTTGGCTACCACAGGGATCACCTGTTCCGCAGACAGGCCCAGGCTGAGTGCCGCTTTTTCCAGGATAACCCTGGACTCTTTGCGCACCAAATCAACTTTGTTGACCACAACCACATACGGTTTTTTCAGCGCAGTTAACTGGTGAAACAATTCCAATTCAGTCTGCTTCACCCCTTGGATGGCATCAAAAACAATAATTAAGAAATCAGCCTTCTGCGCAGCAGAAAGCGCTTCTTGCTGTTCCCGTTCGCCAACCTCACCCACCGCATCCGCACCCGGGGTGTCAACAATCGCAAACAGCCCGGCATCCGCCAATTGGTTAATCCGCGTGGTACCAGGCAGCGCACTGACCGCAGCAGTATCTTCTTTTCGCTGAACAAACTGGTTATACAGGGTCGATTTGCCCACATTGGTTGGCCCAACAATCGCCACCTGTTGTTTTTGACCAAAAGCCTGCTTGAGCTGCACCGTTGAAAGCCGCATTAACATGCGGAACAGGTTGGTATCCACTGGTAAACCACTCAGCATCGACTCCAGAGTAGATTTTTCGCCTGGAGACAAGGCATCCCAAACCATGCGGAATACATCCTGGGTTTCAGGAGGCAATTTTTTCAATAAAGGATCAATAGCCGCCATCTCATTCTCCATTTCATGGTCTAAAAACGATGATCCAGTGTATCAATAATCCTAACATAGAAATATGGGAATAACGAAACCAGGCGGCCTGAAAAATGCCGCAAATCGTAGTTATAGCGTCAGGAAACCGTCAAGCAGAAGAAATCCAGATATCCTATAATCATGATTGTTCATGGTAAATTTCTCCTCCCTGATGAGAGCTGAAGTCGGCGTCTTCAGCTCTCTGGACTTAAGAAGCATCCCCGGGCCGGTCGGCCGGGGATGTGGCTTTTAAATATTGCTACGGCATCCTTTCCCCTGGACAGTTCATGGCGGCCATTCCTTCCCGAAGGATATCATTCGGCCGCTCTTCCGCAGGGGTTTGCAAGCTCAAATCATGCCATGCGCGGCAGAAAACCGGCTGGTATGCAGGATCAACCTGATAACTTCGTAAAGTTAAATCCAGGGCATCCTGCCAGCGTCCCACATACGCAAAACCGTTGATAAAAGGCAGCCATTCATAAGGCACATCCGAAGCAGAGCGCTCCGGCGAATACCCCTCGGCAAGTGCCTGATCACCGAGCGCGGCTGCCTCCGCCCAGTTTTCCTGTTGAACAGCCAGGTCCGCCTTTTCGAAGTACCAGCACCAATTTTTCTGCGGCGGCTTGCCAAAAATCTCCTGCGGGGGCACATCGGCGCGCGCTGGCTGTGCAGATATTCGCTGCGGATTAGAAAGCGGCACCATTTGTCGCGCCGCATCGCTAAAATACGGCAAATCCACATCTTGCGGATCAAGCACCCACAGGCAATGGGTGGTCTTTTGCGGATCAAACAAAATTACCAGGCTGTCCTGGCTGTTACCCTGGAAGGTAAAGCCGCGAAAAGAGGCGCTGAGCGGCTCATTTGCAGCAAACAATGCCGGGGGTACATTCGGATTGTTGGTACGCAATAAATAATGCCAGTAGGGCATCTCGCGGCTGCCGTTTTGCGGCTGCAAATACAACAGATTCAGCGCAAAAGACCGCCGTGCATACGGGAAGATAAACTCATCGGAAAAAATCGCCGTTTGCGGCTGAATGGCCGGTGCGCGCCAGTACAATTGCCACGAATAATCCAGTTGTTCTTCCCAGGATTGACGATATGGATCGGCATCACGCAGATGAATTCCGGCAGCCAGGCCAACCATCAAGCCAACCAGCACGGCTTTTGGCAGCCAGCGGGGCGTAATCCACTCCCACAAACCAGCCCAAAACAGACTGGCACCCAACATCGTACTCATCACAAAGCGCGTTTGGAGGCCGCCGTCAGAACCCATTCTGCCAGTCACCCAGATTGTAGCGCCCGCCGCAAGAATCTGCAGCAAACCAATCCAGATCCAATGCCGGGGGTCTTGGAAACCGTTGCGCCGGCATGGTTCTTCCACATCGGTTTTGCTGCCCAGCAGATACAAAGCCGCTGCCGCAGCACAAACCAACACCAGCACCCAAACCAGCACAATAAAGGGCCTGTCCAGGTTTACCAGTTCCGGTGACAACCCGGCAAACCAACTGGATGCCAGGATGAAGATCAAATCACGATCCAACATTGTGGCAAGGTGTTTTAATCCGGCCATTGGTTGTCCAACCAATTCTTTGATCAGCAGAAGCTGGTTGGGGTCATTTTCCACCTGAGGCTGGAAGAAAACACGCCAAATGACAAAAGCCGCCAAAATTATTCCAAACGGCAGCCAATATTGGGCAGTATGCTGGATGCGCCTCCACAACCGTTCTTGCCGGTCTGAAAGAACCAGCCAAAGCAGCACAGGCCGAAAGAGTTCTGCGCCGGCGAAATATTCAAGCACAGCCAGGTGACCAATCATTGCCAGAATTGATATTGGCCACCACACCCATCCCCTTGAGGGCTGGCGCACAGCCAACACCATCGCTAACAAAGATCCAATATACAGGCTGTATGCCGCCCAATGCATATGATAGGTCATTGCGATAGGTGTTTGCGTAAATACGGGATAGACGGCAAAGATCATTGCCGCGACCAGGGCAGGCCGCCTGGCAGCCGGCCAAACCACCCGGATCAATCCCCAAAACAACACGGCCGTTAACCACCGCTGTAAGACCGCAAAAACTTGCCAGACCAACGGATTGGGTCCTAACAGCGGTCCCAAAATACTAAATGTCCATCCGCCTGACGGACGGTTGGTAAAGCCCCAGAATCGCCAAAATTCTGCCCCGTTAAACAAGCGTATGATGAAAGCCTCAGACCAATCATCCCAATAATAGCCCATCTGGCGTACAAATGGCAAATATGCGATTCCGCAGATCACAAACAAAACAATCGGAACGGTCCAGGCAGGAAAATGAATTTTTTGCAATGTTTTCATCAGTTTACAGCGGTCCTGGTGCGGATTAAAGTTTCCCTCTGACCTGATTATAGCAGGGTTAATGTCTTGTTAAATTCGACAATCTTTTTAAAAGAAACGCTATAATCAATGCATAGATTTAAATTTGGAGATTTCGTGTGGACTTCAACAATTATTTGATTGATATGGACGGTGTATTGGTCAGCGGGAATACCCTGATCCCTGGCGCGGATCAATTTATTGAACGGCTGCGCTCCAAGGGAAAAAAATTCCTGCTGCTGACCAACAATCCTATGTTTACCCCGGTGGATTTGGCGCACCGCTTGCAGCGCATTGGCCTCAACATTCAAAAAGAAGAAATTTTCACCTCAGCACTTGCCACTGCGCGGTTTATCAACAGCCAAAAACCGAATGGGAAGGCATTTGTCATTGGCGAAACAGGCCTGATGGTTGCCCTGCATGATATTGGCTATATCCAAACCGATATTGACCCGGATTTTGTGGTATTGAGCGAAACTTTAAGCTATAACATTGAGCAGATCACCAAGGCAGTGCGCCTGGTAGCATCCGGCGCTCATTTTATTGCCACAAACCCCGATAATACCGGCCCAACCGAACACGGCATTGTCCCGGCCTGCGGAGCAATGGCTGCATTGATTGAAAAAGCCACAGGCCGTTCCGCGTTCTTTATCGGCAAACCCAATCCATTCATGATGCGGGCTGCATTAAAACATCTTGGCGTGCATTCAGAAAACACCGTCATGGTCGGCGACCGGATGGATACCGATGTGGTCGCCGGTCTGCAATCCGGGCTGGGAACGATCCTGGTCTTAAGCGGCGTAACCAACAAAGAAACAGTCAACAACTTCCCCTATTTGCCGCAATATATCGTCAATTCCGTGGCAGAGCTGGAACTATAACCTCAGTTTCCATCAACAAAAATCGCCCTTCATCAACAGGGCGATTTTTATTTTTTATTGAAGCAGCGGCAAGATGTCGCGCCGGAAAATGACTGGCCAGGTATAGTTTTGCCGCACCCTGCAGCGCAAGCGGTATTCCGGGTTTTCTTCCGCCCAATTCAAGATTTGTTCCGCTAAGATTGCCGGGTCTGTGGAGAGGGAAAACACAAACATATCTTCAAAGCCAATCTCTACGGCGGCTGGAACCGGTGTGCTGACCACCGGGATGCCTGCCAACCCCGCCTCCAACACCGGTAATCCAAACCCTTCTTGGTGGCTGGGCATGAACATTATATCGCACACACGAAACAGCTCCGCCACCACCGAGCGGGGAATACGATACGGCTCTGCCGTAATGCCCGACTCATATACAAAGCGAATTTCATTTTCAACCCGCATTTGCGCGCGCAGCCGGAGCAATTCCTGATAATACGCCATCCATTTTGCATCATGCTGGTCTGGCGGGCCGGTTAAAATCAACTTCGGACGAATTTCTAGCGATTTTAGCCAGGCAACTACCTCAATGGCATATTCGATATTCTTATCAGGCGTGATGCGTACCGGCATCAGCAAAATCAGGTCGCTATCGAAAACCTGCAAGCGCTCCAGTAATGCCGCCCCTTCCGCAGAAAGGCCATAGAGCACCACCGGATCAACCCCTTCATAAATAACTTTCACATTTTCCAGAGTTGTTTCAAACACTTCACAAAATTCACGCTGGCGCTGCAATGAAATGGCTACATAGGTCACTTCGCGCCGGTAGGTTTTTAATAAATTCCAGGGATACGCATGAAAAAGCGAGCTGTGCTGATCCGCCCGGCTCCAGGCCAGGTCATGACACCAGGCAATCACATGGCAGATTTTTCCACGCGCAATCAGGCTGTGTAATGCAGCGGTTAAGGGTAAATTGACCGCTTGAGTAAAAGCATTGTGAACCATCACATGATCGCAATCTGCCAGAATGCGCTCTAATGCATTGGCAATCCGTTCAACCAACACTGTGAAATCGGCTGGAACATGCCCCTGGTTTAAAAGCTGGTGCGCTTTTTGAATTTCCGGATGTTGAGGGTCCAGCTCATCGATGCGAAAAAATTCTGCGCTCTGTGGAAATTCCGCCGGGTCGCCGGTTCCGGTAATGACAACCAGAGGAAAACCGGCATGATGAAGCTGCCAGGCATGGGCCTGGATGGTGGTCTCCACGCCACCCACAACCGGTGGAGCAGAAGTATGCAAGATCGCTATTTTTTTATGCATCATACCCCTCCCCAACGAAAAACAATTCCAATAGTTTACTGAGAAAACAAGATTGATTTAGTCTACAACAACGAAAAGTGTCTGTCAAACCCGATATTTACTAGGGCAAGTCGTTAAACCAGAATCAATTCTGTTTGCGGCGATCCCAAATACACTACGCCGTCTGCCGTCACAAGCACATCTTCCTCCAACCCGATATAACCATACCCCGGCACCATCAAGCCCGGTTCAATGGTATAGACCTGCCCAATCTCTAAAGGACGATTGGGCGTATCGCCGTAGCGCTCCCAAAGCGGTCCCAAAATGCCCCCGCCATCATGAGCGCGCCGCCCCAATTGGTGGCCGGTAGCATATTTATATTCCGGGTAACCGGCTGTGGTCACTACACCGCGTGCCAATGCATCCACTTCCCTGCCCAACATACCCGGGCGCATTGCCTCGGCTGCCGTGTGAATCGAACGCAAAATTGTCTCAAACCCGTGCTGTACTGCCGCCGGTGCAGATTGTTCACCCGCCTTTAACGCATAGGCTACCCGTTGAATATCGGAACAATAGCCATTTTTTTTGATTCCAAAATCAATGTGGAGTACCTGTCCAGGCTGCCAGACCAGTTTGCCAGGAATTCCATGCCCTACCGGCGAGTCCGGTCCCGCATTCACCGCAGGGCACCCATCATAACTCCAGGCCGCCTCCAGTCCGCGAGTGGACAACTGGTCGTGCATGAACTGGGCAATCTGTTCTTCGGTCATTCCTGGCCGCGCAAAAGCAAACGTCTGCTGGTAAATTTCCTCGGTTTCCAATACGGCTGCACGAATTCGGTCGATTTCCACTGAGGTCTTGCGCCCATTTAACGCAGCAATGACCGGTTCAGCCGGTACAAGGCGTTCAAGATACGGCGTATCTTCCAAATATCCGCACAAGGTCTGGTACATGCCATGTGACAGACCATCTGCCAGCACATCGTTGGTTGAGGTGTTGATAGCAATCTTTTGAGGTTTTAATCGCTGGATCACCTCCAATAAAACAGGTTTAATGGATTGATCGTAGGGCAAAACGGTGGGATATGCCCCCACGCCTCGCGCTGCCTCCTCTTCAAACCGGCCAACAATGGCAATCCGTTCCCCGCTGCGCGCGATGAGCAGCGCACTGTGCCAGGTCAGGCTTAAATCGCCGTAGATGATGGGCAGTACCGGGTCGCTCATATTGGATGTCTCGCGCACAAAGGTCAACCACAGGTCGATCCCTTTTTCTTCCAGGATGTTGACAGCCTGCAATACTTTTTCTTCAACCAGAGTAGGCATGGAATTTATCTCCAAATCAGGAATCAGGCGGCAATAAACTTTGGTCATGCCACCTGAATTCATTCTACACCAGCCAAAACGGGTTTGCTCAATTTTTGGCAGCGTGATTTACGCACCTACGCCTGCCAGATCCAGTTCAACTGTCTGGATGGTCTGGCCGCAAACCTGCCACAATTCACTGGCAAAACTACTGATAAAGTAACGATCATGCACCACCGCCAGAACAGATCCGGGGAAATTTGCCAGGGCATGCTCAAACCGCGAGCGTGAAGGAATATCCAGATGGTTTACCGGCTCGTCCAGCACCAGAAAATTACATCCTTGCGCAACCAAGCAAGCCAGGGTCAGCCGGGCGCGCTCTCCATAAGATAATAACCCTACCGGTGTAAAGACATCGTCCCCTTTGAACAAGTAAAACGACAGAAAAGCGCGAGCATCCGTCTCGGATAAAGAAGCAATCCGGCAGATGGTTTCAAACACATTGAAAGCAGGGTCCAGATTTTCCTGTTCCTGTGCCATATAGCCAACCTGGACGTTGCTGCCCAGGCGAACCTGCCCGCCCAACGGATCATTTTGTCCCAAAATGGTGCGAATCAAAGAAGTTTTTCCACAGCCATTCGGGCCTACCAGGGCTGTCCGCGCGCCAAAGCGCAAGGTCAGATTCAAGTCGCGCAGCAGTACCGTATCACCATACCCAACGTCCAGATGCTCTAACACCAACACATCCCGCCCGCTGGAAGGTGTTTCAGCAAATTCCATCTTCATTTCCCATGAACGTGACGGTTTATCCACCCGATCCACTGTCATCAACCGTTCAATGCGCTTCTCGATATTTTTGGCCTTCTGTACCACCTCTTTTGAGCGATTTGCAAAAAAGCCCACCGAGAAGCCGTCTGTGTTGGCCGGATCGGCTTTGCCGCCCTTGCGGAAACGAGCCTTGTCGCGCATAGCAGCCACCGCGCCGCGCAAACGAACAATTTCTGCCTGCTGATCCTGGTAAGCCTGCCACTGGCGTTCCCGTTCAGCAGCCTTTTGTTCCACAAACGCAGAGTAATTGCCCGCGTACACACGCCCGGTATGCGTAAGGTGATCAATTTCCAAAATGTTGGTCGCAACCGCATCCAGAAAAGCGCGGTCGTGCGAAACCACCAGTACCGCTCCATCAAAGTGAGCCAGCCATTCCTCCAGCCAATCGAGCATTTCCAGGTCCAGGTGATTGGTTGGCTCATCCAACAGCAGCAGCTGCGGACGAGAAACCAACACCCCGGCCAATGCCAAACGTGTTTTCTGCCCGCCGCTCAAGGCACGCACCGGCAAATCACGCGGGACGGAGTCCAGCCCCAAACCGGCTAAAATTACAGGACCGCGGCCAACCGCCTCGGATGCTGCCTCTAACTGCGCCAGAATCTGGTCATATTCATCCTGCAAGACACGGTTTCCTGGCTGATTCACCAGTTCCACCGCTAATTCACCCAACCGGGCAGACAGCCCCTCCAGATCACCTTCCATGCGGTGCAAAAAGGTTTCTAACGTGTCTTCCGCCTGGAAGGCCAATCCCTGGGGGAGATAGCCAACCCGTACTGCGGCTGGAGAGAAACGAACTACGCCGCCATCCGCTTTTTCCAGGCCAGACAGAATACGCAGCAAGGTCGTTTTGCCGCAGCCGTTGGTGCCAACCAGCCCCATCCGCTCGCCTGGATTTAACGTGAACGAGATATCTGATAAAACGGGATCAATCCCAAATGATTTCTTGATATTTTGAACTGTAAGCATAAGCAGCAACCTGTAGATTAAAATAAAAAACCGAAGGCAGTTGCCCTCGGTTTGAAAATTAATATCAACCACCTCGATTGAGGCCGGGTCATCCTACCTGAAAAACGGGAAAAATTACAGATTACTGTCGATCATTCAATATCCTTTTCTAAAAAAACCTGTATTAGCTTACCATAATTTCAGAAAAAGGCAAGAGATAGGTGGATACGTGTTCAAAAATTTTTATTTATTCTACCCCCAGTGCAAAACGCTCTGCAGGGCTAAAATACTGGTTAAAATCCTCAATAAAGAAAGATTTTCGGCTATATCGTCCGGGTTCATCCGCCCAGCGGCGGATTTCTGCCTGATACTCAGCTGCGTCTTCGTTGAGCGGTACCCAAACAATCAACTGGTATCCCGGTGTATTGGGAATAATTGTACTTACTTCTAACATCCACAATAGCGTTCCATCATTGCGGTAAAACGGCACGGGAATTCCGGAGGATTGGTTAAATTCACGATCCGGTGGACAAACTGTATTTCCCCACATCTCATTAAAACGCGGAGTTTGGTGGAGCAGTTCAATCAAAGCTTCATATCGCTTATCATTGGTTTGCCGAAAATGCTCTGTTGCAGCCTTGAACCGCTCTAGCTGCTGGCAATAATAGGCTTCTGCATACGGCCCGCGCAGTGAATAACGCTGGCTGTCCGCCTGATATTTCGGCTTACCCTTTCGGCTGGCTGTTAAACGATTCCACCAGGACCAATGCCGCATATCTTCTTCGGCATAACCAACCAACGCCATTTCATAGCAGGTAGAAGCACGTACACACCAATATGGATCAAGCACAAAACAAAACACCGGCCAATCAGCAAAACGACTTTTCCAATCGGTAGCAAATGAGAAATTCGCCTGCCGTTCACCCGACTGAATTTCCAAATCATGCAATAATCTGCGTAATTGCAAGCGATTTTTCACTGGAACATCACGATATAGCTTAACCATCTCGCGCAATTCCGACGTAGTCATTACTGGTCTGGACCGGTGCGTGTGTTCGCGTAAAAACCAGCGAACCAGGGCTACAACCCGATTTCCTCGCACCTCTGGTGTTACACCACTAACCCGTCGAGCAGACTCTCCATCGCTGGTCCATTGCTTAAATGACTTATCACCAATTTCACCAATATCTTCCCCTAGCAATGGAAGTTCTTCCAAGATCGTCCTGCGTTCCACACCAGACCGCCTCAGCCAAAGCGAAAAGATGCCCCCACTTTCCTGGTCGGCATCATGGAAATCAACAATTCCATTTTTGGAATTCCCAATAGTCATATTTCGACTTTTTTCGTCACCAAAATTCAAGATTGACGAATTACCTTTCTAGAAGCTATAGTCAAATTATAGTGAAAATGGAACGGATGCGCAAATTCAATCATTCAAAATTAGCCTTTATTGCCTGACAAAATGGTCCATTCTCACTAATCCAACCAACCCACCCAACCCGAGGAGAAAAAAGATGAAAAAGATTGCGGTTATTGGCAGCAGCGGGGGACATTTGTTTGTGCTTGGCGGGAAAGATCCCCAAAGCCTATTGGACGAAATCGTTCGACAATCCAAAGCAGCTGGCTTTGAAGTCAGTCTTGTTGCATTTGTGGCTGCCTCCACATCGATGGATCATATCACAGACAAAACTACGGCAGCACTTTGGACCCAAACACCCGATGGTCTAGCAGCAGGAGAAGCAGGTTCCCTGGAAACAGCGAATGCAGCGGCAGCGGCCGAATCTGCCAAAATAGCAGCAGCAATCCGCAAAGGTGAAGTAGATGCGCTGGTTATGGTGAGTGCCGATCCAAAAGGAATCAACAAAGAGGTTATTGCTGCAGCCGCAGAAAAGAAAATCCCTGTTGCTGGCACAGGCGGAACCTCAATGGCCGATGCGCGCTCTTTGGGAGCCAATGTCATTGCCGCCTCGGGTACAACTGGCTCCACCAATCGCACCCGCGCAGTTGGCTATATTTCAGCGTTTGCTAGCGAATGGAAAACCAAATATACACCCGTCATTGGGAAAGCTAGCGCCGTTGAATCGGGATCCGTCTGGCAGCGGATCAATTTCCGCAGCATTATGATGGGATCCTTGCCCGGCTTTATCGCTATGGCACTCATCCTAGCCATCGGAAAAATTCCCGCGCTGACAGCCACTGTTGGCCCCTTGTTTGACACACTTATTGCTGCACTACCAGTGATCGTTGCGGTCGTAGCCGCCAAACAAGTATCTGGTTTGGAAGAAGTAGGGATTGTTGCAGGCGTTGTTGCAGGTGTGCTTTCTGTTAATGGCGGTATTTTGGGAGGCATCTTAGGCGGTATTCTGGCAGGTATTCTGGCAAACTACTTGCTCAATTGGTCATTCCGTATGCGCTTCCCCACCACAACTGCAAGCCTGGTCGCAGGAGCGATAAGCGGCTTAACTTCCGGGTTGATCATTTACTTTATTTTGGCTCCAATTACGCTGTGGCTGGGCAACGGCGTGCGCAGCCTAATTGAAGCAGCCCTGGCTTTCAGTCCAATTTTGGCAGGCGCTGTGGCGGGTTTATTGATCTGGCCTGCCATCATCGGTGGTGTGTACCATGCTGCCATTCTTCCTATCGTGTTACTAGAAATGGAAACCACCGGCAACAGCTTTTTGGGTGCCATTGATATGACCGGGTTGGTTATGGTTTCAGCCGGCATCACCCTGGCAAACATCATTGCCCCACGCGCGAAAAGCGAAGCATCCGTAGCGGCTCCGGGCTTCCTGGTGAATGTTGGCTTTGGCACATTTGTAGAAGCTGCCTATCCTTTCATGTTTGCGGATAAACGGATATTTGGCACAGCCTTATTTGCAGCAATGGTTTCCGGTGCATTTTGCGGTTTCTTCGATGCACGCGGAACGGCCTATGTTCCTTCCATCGTGGCGCCCACATTATCAAACAATCCGATTGGTTTCTTGGTTTCCATGTTAGTGGCAATGGGTCTATCCTGCATATTAACCATCATCTTCAATAAAACAGCCAAGAAAAATAACACGGCAGAAGAAGCCTAATCAATTTCTCAGGAGGCAAAAATGATTATTGGCGATATGCAACGAAAACGAGAATTTGGATTGAGCAAAGTCAAAGAAGCCATCGCAGCGCATGGCGGAACTACTTTACTGGCAACAGGCATTACCGGTGATGATGCGCGCATTGCCCTGGCAGCAGTACAGGCGGGTGCAAAATTATTGGAACCCAATCATCCTGCAGTGGCATTAGCACGCGGACACAAAGGTGTAACCAGTATGCATGCTGCAGAAGAGATCCGCCATGAAATTCTCATGGAAGAAATGGTCAAAGTAATTACTGGAGTCCGCGCAGTGGTTGGACCGGAAATCTTTATCACAGCCGGTGTCCCCGGATCCTTTACCGAAACCATGCCAACCCCCTTCACCGATGAACAGGCCTATGCACTTGCCCGCGCTGGCGCAGATGGTATTCACACCCACAAATCTACTTTCGAAGATTTAAAAGATGTTGTTGATCTTTGCCACAAATACGGCATGCTCGTGGATGCATACGTGGCGCATCCTGCAGACCGGCATTTATTTGGTATTCCCGCAGAAACCCCACAGCAGGTCGCAGAAACCGCCAAACATATGCAAGATATCGGCGTTGATTTGATCGGCTTAATGACCGGAATGAGTTACGAAGGTGTTGCAGCCGGTGAAATTGCCCCACCCGTGCGTGCGCGACTGGAAGCAATGTTAAAAGCCGTCAGTGTGCCCACCCTGGCAGAAGGTGGAATTAACAGCAAAAACTTCAAAGCCTTCATCGGCACAGGTGTTAATATCCTGGTGGTCGGAACAGCGTTTGATGATGTAGCCCGACAAGCTGTTCACGACTCGGTACAATCGTTTTTAGTTCGCTAAATCCGGATTTAATGGTATTTCCCCATACCGAACAGGGCGGTCTCAACCGCCCTGTTTCTCATATTTCATCAGACGATACAACTTATTCTTTGGTTGATTTCCCTGGCCGCCAGAGCGCGCGGGCAAGCACAAATAATCCAAACACAATCAACAGCACTGGCCAGTATTTCAGCAGCGGCCATCCGGGCGCAAAGAAGGCGGCAAAGATAGCAAAAAAGAGCAGTGCCCAGAAGATAAAGTAAATTCCCACCACCCAGGGTCCGCGCCTGCGGCCAAGCAATGAAATTAATACCAACCCGATACCGACTGAACCCGGGATTAAAGCCCAGACATACGACCAGCTCGCCCAATCACCTGTGGTGTTCTGGTACAACAAAATTCCGCCAATGGCAGCGAGAATCGCGCCAGGCATAGCCATTCCATAAGCAGAAGGCAGCAGCGCAGATAACAAAAACATGATTCCCAGGCCGAGAATAATCATCGGCCAGGTCAACAGCCCTTGTGTGTGCAGCCACCAGCCCGCGGCCGTGAAGATGGCGCCCTCCAATGCAAACACCGCCCCAAACAGGCGTGCTTTCCAACTACCCGGGCTGCTCATTAAGTCGGTTAATAGGATACCTAAACCAACTGACCCTGGTACAACTGGCCAGACAAACATCCAACTGGCATAATTTCCGGTATTGGCCTGAATCAGGAATAAAATCCCTAAAGCCGTATTAACAACCGCTGAAATCATCAACCCTGGAATTCGCCCCACGACTGAGATCGCCATCAAGACCAATCCCACAGCCAGAATAATTAACGGCCATGCGTTTGGAATAAACTGATTTAGCAGAACGAGAACCCCCAATAAAATGAGCACAGCACCAACAGCCAATGCACCCCGATTGCGCATCATTGCCCTCCTGGAAAAAAACTTTTGACTGCATTAATCTTATCACGCCTGTTCGCTTATAATGCAGCAGAATCCAACCTAAAAGTTTCAAATCCCTCAGAAGACCACAAACTGATGCAATTTTTTCCAGCCTGCTTGGAAGCATACAAAGCCTGGTCAGCCCGGTTAACCAGCATTTCTAACGAAAGACAATTTCGATCAATTTCTGCAATCCCCAGGCTGATGGTTATGGATAGTTCCACATCTCCAGCCAAAATCCGGTTGTTCGCGACATGGGTCTGCAGCCGCTGTGCAACCTGCAAAGCCCCTTGCAGCGTTGTTTCGGGCAGCAAGGCAACAAATTCATCCCCCGCATAACGTGCCGTGATATCAGGACCGCGCATCTGTTTTTTTATGGCAAACCCTATCGATTCAATCAGTTGGTCTCCCACCAAATGGCCGTACAAATCATTCGCCTGCTTTAAGCCATCTACATCCAGCATAATGACAGAAAGCCGGCCGCCATAGCGGCGTATGCGCGAAAACTCTTTATGCCCCAATTCAAAGAAATAGCGCCGGTTATACAACCCGGTTAACGGGTCTGTTACCGCCATATGCTGTACTTTCGCAAACAAACGGGCATTTTCAATAGCGATCGCCGCTTCGTTGGCAAACGCCTGCGCCATCAGCGCATCCGATTCTCGGTACGCGCCAACTTTGTGGCTGTCAATCGTCAGGTATCCAATTGCACTTCCGCGGGCAAACAGGGGCACCCCCATCCAGCCATGAATATGCTTGGCGTCACCCCAGGCCTCAAAGCGGGGGTCTTTTTGCGCATCTTCCAAAATAAGCACGCGGTTGGTCGATATACTTTCCAGTGTTAATTCATTATTTAATGGGAATGTCTCCCCAACAATATTTTTCGGCCCCGGAAATCCCCGCGCGGCCACGATCCGCAAAAAATCAATTTCCCGCAAAAAGATTGCGCAGCTGTCAAAAGGCACAACCCGTTCCAGGTTGGTAATAATTTGATCTAGCACCCAATCCAAATCCAGAGCAGAGGTCACCAAAGCAGTTGCCTGGCGCAGCGTTTCCGCCTCGTCTGCGCGGCGGCGAACATCCTCAAACAACCGCGCATTTTGAATGGTGATCCCGGCTTGCCGGCCAAGCACCTCTGCCAATTGCATATCTCGTTCGCTAAAATTTTTGGTCGGATCAAAGTTAAAGAAAGCCAACCCGCCTAAAATTTCATCACCAGACACCACCGGAACACTCAATAAAGCATGCAAACCCATTTTCTTCAATTTCGGCCGGGCTTTGGGATGCTCCGAATAATGCGCTATCAATAAGGATTTTTTCGATTCGATGAGTTCCCACACTACCCCCTGTCCGCGCGGAATCCTTTCCTCGATTACACCTTCCGGAAACCGGTACGCAATTGGCGCGACTGTCGCCTCACCCGTTTCATCCACCAGCGATAAAATTGCGCTATCCGCTTTCACCAGATCCGTGCCCAGGCGAACAATATCATGTAAGATCGTATCTAAATCCAGGGTGCGCCCAATGATCTGCAAAATTTCATTGAGCCGTTTTTCTCGCTCCAACAGATCACGTGTCTCAGTGTATAAACGTGCATTGTGCAAAGCCAGGGCAGCATGGTTCGCAAAGGAAACCAAAATTTCTGTTTGTTCCTGTTTATAACAATTGGGTTCTTTCTTATCTAAAGAAAAGAACGCAACTACTTCACCCTGAACAATAATTGGCGCACCAATCCAGGAGCGGATATACCGGGTAACATCCATTTTAACCCAACCAGGAAATGTTTCTGTATCAGAAACAAACATGGGGGTCTTGTTGTAGTACATATGGTGGAAATTTTCCGTATGCTCAATATCAAAAGAGATCTTCTTTGTCGCTTCCGCAATCTCTGCTCCATACACCTCGTAACCTCTTGTACGAGATACATAAGCAAATCCATCACGAATTAAGGCGATATTGGCTGAATCATACGGCAATACGCGCGCCACCTGCTCTAATAACTGGTCCAGGGTAGTTTCATAATCCAGAGATGAATTGAGCACATCCACCGCACTGCGTAAAGCATCTGAAAGTTCACGCTGCGCCCTTTCGGCTTCGGCTGCCCGCCGGATTTCTTCCTCTACGTGTTTGTGGACAGAAATATCCCGGATAATACCAATGAAACTCTGTGGATGTCCCTGGTCATCATAAAGGGTAGAAATGCTGATTTCCGCCGGAAAACGCCGCCCGGTTCTGGTTAAACCCGTGTATTCCAGATTTACCTGCAAATTGGCTAGCTTGGTCTCATCAATTATACGAATTGCATCTTCGCGCTCTTCAGGCACAACAAAATCAAAAACGGACTTTCCAATTGAGGTATCCAAATTCGCCAAATCATGCAGGCGGGCAGCCGGCTGGTTTCCCAAAATCAATTGGCCTTCTAAATCAAATAACACGATCGCATCGGGAGAAGTCTCTACCAGTGCTCGATAGCGTTTTTCACTGCTGCGCATTGCCTGTTCAACCTGCACCATGCCAGTAATATCGCGCAGCAAAAACATTCGGCCAATCACCGTCTGGTCCGTGCGCCGCAGAGGGGTAATCCGCAAATCATAATATTTAAGTTCTGAACCATTTTGCACAACAAAAGGCTCATGAATTTCTTGAACGCCGGCATACCGCTTTGCCAGGTCAGGCCATTTGGCAATCAGGTCAGGGCCGTGCATACCAATCACCGATTGAGCAGTACAGCCAATAATTTCACAGGCTGCCGGGTTGATATCCACCACTCGATTTTCAGCATCCACCACAACCAAACCATCACTTAAAACTTCTACCAGACGATCACGAGCAACCGGAGCAGCTTCAAACAACTGAAAGCGGAACAAACTAATCGTCAGCAGCAGCCCCGTCGCGGTAAATAAAACGGGGGTTAAATCCATATTCCCGAGCGGCTGAAAACCCATCAAGTACACCACGTTACCAATCCAGGGAATGATTGCGGCAATCATTACAGTCACTCCCTGCCGCTGATAATACCGGTTAGTGCGGATTAAGCTGACAATCAACCAGATTGTACCGATCAATAAAAGCACATAAGAATACACCGCATGGATCCAAAATAACGGTCCGTGGGTTACTTTTAATAATTGGTAGGAACCATAATTTACAAATTCGAGCCGGGTGTAAAACAAATAATGCAGGCTGTTTGTCCAGATAGCCAGTTGGACCAGGATCGGTTCAATCAGCAGCCATAGAAAACCGGGCCGAAAGTGCCAAAATTTTCCACTGGTATATTCAAGAACAAAAACCAGCCACGCCGTTGGCACCACTGCAATTCCCAGGTAGGTAAGACGGGTAGCTGCATATTGAAACTGCAGATCGTTGATCAGATGCTGCAAAGCATAAACAGAACACCAAATACCAATTGCCAACATTAATGCGGCAATTGGCCTGGCACCAGGCGCGGAACGACGACTCCATGCCACCCACGCCAAAGGCAGAGCAATCGCTGCGGCAACAATTAAGAGAAAAAAGGCATCAGGGAACTGCCAAACGGTCAAACCTACTCCCAAATATCGTACGTTTAATCTTTCTGAAGCCTTAACCAGTTGGGCAAATTGTCCAGGTACAACCAGTTAATTTAATTATAAGAAAAAAAACCTTGCTGTGTCCCTTTTAATACTCAATTGCAATTTTGTAGGCTCATTTTCCCAATTTGCGCAAGAACAGGTTCAATGCATCCATAA
Organism: Chloroflexota bacterium; assembly: GCA_029265085.1. The sequence continues at coordinate 30,378 of JAJUJY010000002.1, read as the reverse complement.
AACTGAGCAGATCTTCTCGATGAATGCTGTGACCGACATTTGCAATACGCACCTCTTTGCATTTCCGCCAGGCATGCGTTACCTGTTTGGACACTTCCGGGGTGACAATTCCTCCCAGGGCAGGATCACCCGCAACCAGTAAGCCAGGGCAGTCAATTTTACGGACAATTTCCCACCAGGGTGTGCGCGGTGCGGCAAGCCAATCCAGCGCTTCCAGGCGGACTTGCTGCTTGGATTTTGCCCATTGGAAAAATTCGTCTTCTTCCCAATAAGGGTGCTTTGCTTTGCCCATTGCGACCACTTCGTCCAGTGATTTTTCTTTTTTTAAAGCAAGATCTTGTTTCCAGGCAGCAGCATGCTCAGCCGCCTGCTCCGGGGCAGGTTTTTCTTCCACAGGCCGCCAGGGAGGATCAATCAGTACCACACCGCGCACTACCTTTGGCATGCGGGCTGCCGCCAATGCGGCAACTTCAGCGCCCATAGAATGACCCATGATGATCGGCCGCTTTAACTGCATGTGCTCAATCACTGCCTGGACATCACCTGCGTGCAAATCCAGCCCATATCCTTGCGGCGAATCCCCAGAAGAGCCATGACCACGCGCATCCAACATCACCAGGTCAAATTCCGGTTCCAATAAAATGGGAATCCGATTCCAACACAACGCATTATCACTCATGCCGTGCAGCAGAATCATCGGCGGCTTTTCACCACCCGTGCGATAATAGTTAATCCGCACCCCATCAACTAGAATGTGGCCATAGAATAATCGAGCCATAGGATTCCTTTCAACAACCGGGGAAAAATCTCTGGTATCAGTTTACCTATCTTTACGGGCATCGTCAAATGGCTATTTTATTTCACCAGGTTTTTGGAACATATTTGCAGCCATGTTTCTGCCTGCCTGGGCCACTTGAAACGAATCACCTGCAAGTGGCTGTACTGCGGTTCGGTCAACAGGTGCACATATGTTGTAGTTATTTTCCGATAAGATTTAAATGCCCAACCAAACAACGCATCTTTTGAAAAAAATAACTGCCGCAGATCTTCCACATTATCATTCCATAATTTTTCCCGGGTGACATAGCGCCGGAACGAACGTTTACTCAACCGGTAGAGCGTCAGCCAGAGCGGATAATCCAACCAGACCAGGGTATCAGCGGCAGACCAGACCAGATCGCGGGTTTTGCTGTAATTTCCATCCACCACCCAACCCGGGCAGGCCAGCGCATCTGTAACCCGCTGCCGGAAAACTTCCAACGCAGCAGATTGCCAGTTCGGTTCCCAATGCAAACTGTCCAATTCCACGTGAGCCAGGTTTAATTTGGCTGCCAGCCGCCCGGCAAAGGTTGTTTTTCCACTGCCGGTTACGCCCACCACAACAATTTTCCGGCCAGGCAGGGGGTAGGAAAATTCACCGGTCATTATTTCAACTTTAACCGGCTGAGCCGCCGGGCAGCTTCTTCCAGTGTACTGGTTTGCTTGGCATAGTTAAACCTCACCCGGTATTCGCCTTCAGCCTTCTCCAGGGCATAGAAACTGGAACCAGGCACCACTGCCACCCCGATTTCACGCGCCAGGTACTCCGCAAAGGCACGGTCATGGGTCCATTCCGGGTGCCGGTACGCTGCCTCATTCCAATCCAGCCGGCTGATATCCGCCATGACATAATAAGCACCTTCCGGCTGCGAATAACTCATTCCATATTGGGCTAAAGCACCCAGCAACAACTTTTGCCGCTGGAAATACTTCTCGCGCATGTCAGCATAATAGCTTCCTGGCAGTCCCAGAGCCGCAATCCCGGCCGCCTGAAACGGCGCAGGGGCGCACACTGTCAGATAGTCATGCACTTTACGGATACGTGCCGACAATTCAGCGCAGGCGGCCATCCAGCCAATCCGCCAACCGGTAACCGCATAGGTTTTTCCCAAACCGCTGATCGTCACCGTGCGGTCTTGCATACCTTCCAGGCTGCCGATACTGATATGCTTGCGCCCTTCATACGTCATGTGCTCATAAATTTCATCCGTTACCGCGATGACCCCAAATTCACGGCACAGCCCGGCAATAACTGCCAGCTCCGCTGCGGTCAGCACCCGGCCGGTGGGATTATGCGGTGTATTGACCATCACCAGGCGGGTTCGCGGGTTGAACGCAGCCCGCAGTTCCTCCGGGTCAAAGGTGTACTGCGGAGGATGCAGCGGCACAAAGCGCGGAATCACACCCGCCATGCGGCAGTCCGGCACATAATTCTCATACCACGGTTCAAAAAGTATCACCTCATCACCCGGGTCTGTCAGCGCCAAAACCGCCGCCATGATGGCTTCACTGACGCCGCACGTTACGGTCACTTCGGTTTCCGGATCCACCTGAATCTGATTAAAATGCGCCATTTTGGCCGCAATAGCCTGGCGAAACGCCAATTTGCCAAAGGGGAAGGTGTACTGGTTATCCCCCTCGCGGATCGCCCGAACCGCTGCCTCTAAGACAGCTTCCGGCGGATCAAAATCCGGTAAACCCTGTGAAAGATTTACTGCGCCGGTTTCATCACCCAGGCGGGTCATCTCACGAATGACTGATTCCTGGAACGGCTGCGTGCGTACCGCAGAAGGTTTTATTGGATGGGTTGAATTCATCATGGCAGGAGATTCTATCGTATCGAAAGTTGGTAACAAGCAGTTTGCCTTGCGTGCCGCAAAAACAGATGGAACGATTCTAGCATGTTTTAGCCCAGGAAATAATCCAGAGTTTGCGCAACATCACCCGGCGCAGCCGGACCGGCCGCCACCTGGATCTGCAATTGATGACCGTCCAGGTGCGCAATCCAATGGGCTTTAACATCCGGATTAGAAAATCCGTAATCGTCCCCTTCGGTAGAGCATAACAGTGAAACCAAATTATCCCGGGAGAAGGCAGCCAATGCCGCGCTGCCGCGCTGTTGGCGTTGTAAATAGGCGGCATGCGTGGCTAATTCAAAATTCTCATAATCCTGGGTAATTCTTGCCTGCCGCTCTGAAAACAGGTTCACTTGAAACAAAAAGCTGCCTGCTGCCTTGGGTAAATCAACAGCCAGCACCGTTTCACCGGCGAACTCGATTCGTGCGGCCTCTATTTTATCCGGCTGCTTCCAGGCAGCCAGCAGTCCATATCCATCCAGGAAAGGGCTTAACTGTTGTACCACCTGCTGCGGGGGCAGAACACCGCCCAGGCGCACTGCAGCCCAGGCTGCCGCATTTGCCAGCATCGGTCCGGAGCAGGCTCCGGCACGCAAGAAGAGCGCATCCACAGCCTGCACATACCCATCACTGCGCCAGTTAAACGCAGAGCCGGGCAGCAAATCCGGATAAATAAACGAGCAAACCTCCACCGGCTTCATTCCTGGCAAAACAAATTGGGCAATCCGCAGACGATCAAAGCGGCTGCCGGGATATTCTTCAGCATCTTCCTCCGTATGAAAGAGGGTCACGCTTCCATCTGGTTCGCGGATAAGCCCGGTCTGGCAGCCGGAATATTCGTCCTGCATGAAGATCCCCAGTTCCAAACCAGTGACATTAAGATCATCCACATACTGCCGGTTAACGTTGGCAAAACTCTGCTCCAACAAACCTGCCCCGCTGCTCCAGGCATGCAGGCAGTCCAGGTATTCAAGCACAGCCGTGCGCAGCCGAGCATCCAGCCTGGCATCCCGAGACTTGGTTAACAACGCCTGGTAGATGCGCCGTGACTGGCAGATTGCGCCGTTATACGCATCTTCGGACAGGGCAGCCAGGCGGCGCGCCAGCACCTGCTGAGCCTGGGTGCGCACCTCTTCCCCCAATGCAGCATGCGCCTGCACCCAATCCAGTTTTCGAAAATCCACCCAGTCCAGTTCTTGCCTGGAAATATCATGGCCGTCCATATCGATTTACCCGGGTTTCCACACATCCAGCGGCAGCGGTAGAGTCTGCCAATCGATCAATTCTCCACGGTGATAGGTAAAATGATAGCGCTGCGGCGGCGCGCCAGCCAAAACCACCGGTAAAAAGCGGTGAATATTGCCAACCACCTCCGGCGCATTGCAAGCCCATGCGCGCGGATGCCAGCCTAAATGACCTTCGCCGTTCTCGCGCGCCTCACCCTGCGGCGCTTCCGCAAGGAAAATATACAGCCCCCCGTTCGCAATTTCAAAGCCGGTCCAGGTCAAAATTCCGGCATAACGCGCATCAGCCAGCTCAAAGCCGGTTTCTTCCACCACTTCGCGCAGACAGGCCGCCAGCGGCGTCTCTCCCGGCTCAATATGCCCGCCAACCCCGTTCCACAAGCCCTGGTTGGGCGGCCGGTTACGCAGCAGCATTAATACCTGGTCGCCGCGCGTCAAAAAACACAGGGTATAACGGATTGGAAAATCATCCTGAAACATAGACGGCGTCCTTAAGACGAACGGTCAATTTTAAACTGCGTTTCATACAGGTGTGCATATAACCCGCCCCGGGCCAATAATTCCGCATGGGTGCCCAGTTCGACAATTTGCCCGCGGTCCAGCACCAAAATCTGGTCAGCCGCCAGGATGGTACTCAAGCGGTGGGCAATCACAATACTGGTACGCCCAGACATCACATGCTTTAAGGCATCCTGGATCAAGGCTTCAGACTCGCTGTCCAGGTGGCTGGTGGCTTCATCCAATACAAGGATGCGCGGATTTTTCAGGATCACCCGGGCAATCGCCAGGCGTTGTTTCTCACCGCCGCTCAAGCGATAGCCTCGTTCACCCACCACCGTATCATAGCCATCCGGCAGCCCGACAATAAATTCATGGATGTTGGCCGCCCGGCAAGCGGCTTCCAGGTCAGCCTGAGAAGCCTCCAGGCGGGCATACAGCAGGTTGGTACGGATCGTGTCATGGAACAGGTGGGTTTCCTGGGTGACCATGCCAATCTGAGCCGTCAGCGATTCCAGGGTCACTTCCCGCAAGTCGTGTCCATCCAATAAAATCCGTCCCGCGGAAGGATCATATAAACGCGGAATTAAGTAGGTCAGGGTCGTTTTGCCGGCCCCACTCGGGCCAACCAGGGCAACCAATTCTCCAGGTTTCACCCGGAAACTGATCCCTTGCAAAGCAATTTCGCGCGCCTGGCTGCGCGCCGGGGATTCTTCCTCGCCGGTTCCATTTTTCTTTCCGGAAAGCACCGCCGTGACAGCATCCATCTGGCCGAAACGGCGCACTTCACTGAGCAGGCTGCGTTCGTCTGCCCCATACTCAAAATTCACCGCCTCAAACACCAGTTCACCCGCCGCTTCGTGAAATTCCAGGGCATCCGGCTTCTCGTCAATTTCGGCCGGCAGGTCAATTACCTCGAAGACCCGCTCAAAACTGACCACTGAAGTGGCAAACTCCACCGGCGCATTTGCCAAACCGGAGAGCGCTGAATATAGACTGGTCAGGTAAGCGCCAAAAGCAACAATCGTACCAACGGTAAACGCCCCTTGAATGACCATATAGCCGCCCAACCCGTACACCAGGGCAGTGCCAACGGCACTGAGCAGGCCGATAATCACAAAAAAGGATGCGCCCATCACTGCCCGGCGCACACCAATATCACGCACCACAGAGGCGCGCTGTTGGAAACGAGAAATCTCGGTCTGGGTGCGCCCGAATAACTTTACCAGCAGCGCTCCGCTGATATTCAAGGTCTCGTTCATCATCGCATTCATTTGCGCGTTGGCATCCATGCCTTCGCGGGCAATATCGCGCAGGCGCGTGCCCATTTTTCGGGCTGCCAGAATAAACAAAGGCAAAATCAGGATGCTGATCAGCGTCAGCCGCCATTCCAAAGATAACATCACGGTCAAAACCGCTGCCGCCTGAACAATATCGGTGATGATATTGACAATCGTATTGCTGATCGCATTTTGCGCGCCAACCACATCGCTGTTAAGGCGGCTCATCAGTTCTCCCACGCGCGTGTGTGTAAAGAAACGCAGCGACATACGCTGCAGATGTGCAAACAAAGCCCGGCGCAGGTCGTAAATTACGCCCTCACCGACGGCAGAATTTAAGCGCCGTTGAAAAACATTAATCAACCCGCCCAATGCGGGCAGCAAAAGCAGCGCAAGCGCCAGCAGCACCAACCGGTTCAAGTCTTTTTGCGGCAAAACCTGATCGATGAGTTCGCGCAAAATGAGCGGCGACACCAGGGTCAGCCCGGTTGAAATCAGGATCAACACCAACATTCCGGCAATCTGCCAGCGGTACGGCCGGGCATAGCCCATCACACGCGCCAGCAGCTTCCAGGTTACCTTCGGTTTTTCGCCGGAGGAAGAAACATAACTAAACCAACCGCCACCATGAAATCCCATAATGGATAATTTTACTACCAACTGGCTGGCGCAACTTTTTTCCCCCTCCAGCGTATATGGATTAGATCAAAAAATGTAGGAGATATTTCATGAACAAGAAAGTTTTATTATTCGTATTGATCCCGTTTGTATTATTGACCATGACTGCCTGTTCCATTTCCGGCATCCGCATCAGCCCACCCCAAGTGGAAGTTGTGGAAGGTTCAGGCAATATCGTTACGGAAGAACGGGCTGTGAGCGGTTTCAATCAGGTGACCTTATCTGGCCTGGGTGATTTAACCATTGTACAGGGCGACACGGAATCACTGACCATTGAGGCAGATGATAATATCATTAACCGCATCACCACCGAAGTCATCGGCAGCCGCTTAGTTATCGGCATGGAACCCGGTTTCAACTTCAACCTTCCAAAAGGCATTCAATACCGCCTGACCGTGAAAGACCTGACCAAAATTGAAATAACCGGTTTTGGTAATGTTGAGATGGACAGTCTGAAAACTGACAAGCTGACCCTGCAGCTCACTGGATCCGGCAACATTAACCTCGGCGATCTGACCGCCGACAGCCTGGACCTGACCATCAGCGGATTTGGTTCAGCCGATGTCGCCGGCAGTGTACAAGACCAGGAAGTTACCATCACGGGTTCCGGTAATTTTGACGCAGAAGATCTGCAGTCAGAAACTGCAAACGTGACCATCGGCGGCTTTGGCAGCGCCAACATCTGGGTCAAATCCGCTCTGGATGTGCGTATCACCGGCTCCGGCAGCGTTGATTACTACGGCAGCCCCAGTGTCACCCAGGATGTTACTGGATTTGGCAGCGTCAACAACAAAGGCGAGAAATAATTATTCGCTTCCAGCAGACAGCAGTCCGGCAGGTTTCCCTGCCGGACTGCCATTTAATCAATACAATATTTCCACCAAATTGATTGGTATTATCCAATTTGCGTTATTAAAACGGACTCCCTTTTCCGATAAGTGGGTATAGTCCGGAGAGGAAGTCCTTTTTAGAAGGTTGTAAGAATATTATAGTACAAAATTTTTATATGCTTACAAAATCATCCCGGGTCCATCGGAAGTTGCCATTCCATTTATCAGATCACTTCATCATGATAATTCCCTTAGGGCCTAAAACGGATTAATTTCAAACCGGAGATTTAAGCAGCGCGACCCTCCCAGGAGCTAAAGGGAGGGTCGTGCCGCAACAACAACAATCAACATGTCAACACAATCACATACAAAAGCATAGCAAATTTGCGAGGAATGTCAACAGAAAACAAAAACTTTTTTAGTGAGTTTTCTATAAAATCACTTTTAACGAGTTAGATTTTCAACACCGCCTGCCCGCTAAAGCGGCTGTATTTTAAATCCAGCAGAGCCTGGTTCACATGCTCCAATGGATACAAATTAACCGTAGAATGCAGTGGTATTTCGGCTGCCAGCTTTAAAAATTCCACGCCGTCCTGGCAGGTCGCATTGGCTACGCTGCGCAGGGTGCGTTCCCCGTAAATCAAGCCGTAAGGCAGTTCCGGGATCGGGCTGAGATAAACTGCATTAATCGCCAGCGTACCGCCGGGGCGCAATTTTGATAAAGCCAACGGGATTAACGAACCCGCCGGCGCAAAAGTAACCGCCCGGTCTAATGGCTGTGGAGGCTGATCTTCGGCAACGCCCACCCAGGCTGCCCCCAATTCCTCGGCGTGGCGGCGGTGCTGTGCCGAACGGGTAAAAACATACACCTCGCAGTTCCAGTGCCGCGCTACCTGAATGGCTAAATGCGCGCTTGCGCCAAAACCAAACAAACCCAGCCGCTCGCCAGGCTTCAAGTCCGCCTTGCGCAGCGAACGATAGCCAATGATCCCCGCACAAAGCAGCGGGGCCGCCTGTTCATCCGAAATCGAATCGGGTATTGGCAAGAGAAACCGCTCCTCCGCCAGCAGATAATCCGCAAAACCGCCGTCCACGTGCAGACCGGTAAACAGCGCGGATGGGCACAGATTTTCCTCACCGCGCCGGCAAAATTCACAGGCACCGCAGGTCTGGTAGAGCCAGGGCAGCCCAACCCGCTGTCCAATTTGCAGCACCGTCACGCCGTCCCCCAATCCATCGACCACGCCAACCACCTGGTGGCCTGGGGTGCGCGGCAGGCCGGAAGGCTGTAAGTCCCCTTCTACGATATGCAGGTCGGTGTGGCAGACACCGCAAGCCAGCACACGCAGCCGCACCTGCCCGGCTTTTGGCTGCGGCACAGGCGAATCAACCATCTGGAGGGGAAATTGGTCAACCGGAGCGGATTGGAACAATTGCATACTGCGCATGAGCAAATCCTTTGTCTGACAGGCTACCTTATCTTAACATATTCTTATTTAAAAACACCTGCCCGAAGGAATAGACCTCCGGGCAGCGCATCAAATCGTGACAGGTGAAATCTACGGCATGATCATCACCGGTTTACCGGCCGGAACAGGACCAATATGGAAGGGACGCATCATTTCATTGTCCTCGTGCTCCACAATGTGGCAGTGCCAGACATAAAGACCGGGCAGGTCAAAGGTCGCGGCAATGCGGGTGATCTCACCCGGATAGGCAATCACGGTATCTTTATACCCCGTTTCCCACGGCTCTGGCCAGCGCGGCAGCCCGCCAAACGGCTGGCGCTCAATCACCTGGAACATCACCTGGTGCAAATGAATCGGGTGCGCATCAGCCGTGAAATTATGAATCTCCCAGATTTCGGTATCACCCACATTCGGATTTTCGGTGATCGGATCCATCCACATCAATGGATGCCCGCTGCCATCCGGATTGAGTGTACCCAGCAGTGCCGCCGCAGGTGCATCCGCAAAATACATGGACATTTCTTCGTTTAACGAAACCTGGCGGGTTCGAGACAGTGCACCCATTGGCGGTAAGGCTGGCAAAGTTAATCCTAACGCCGGATCCAGGCTGGTATCGGGTGTGACCAACGGGCCAACCACAAATTTCATCACCTGGCCGGTAGTGGCCGGGTCGGCTGCCGGGAAATCCACATTGACCACACCACCGCCAAACGGCTCATCTGGCCCTTCATTAATCAAGAAAATCTCTGTCCCAACGGGCAGCCCGGTAAAATCCACCACAACGTCAGCACGTTCGGCAGGAGACATCAATAACTGGTCCAGCATTACAGCAGCGGGTAAGTAGCCGCCCTCTGCGCCAACCTGCCAGAAAGGCAGTGCCGCCAAAGCAGGCCGGGCTGCCAGCGGATCGCTGGCAAGTTTGAGGATTAAAAAGCGGGAATTGCAGCCGTTTAAGAAGCGCAGCCGATACCGCCGCGGTTCAACAGCCAGCACCGGCCAGGTATTGCCGTTTACCAGCATGGTGCTGCCAAAAAATTCCGGATTCCAGATGGGAGAAATATCGGTATCCGGAAGATAAGGTCCTGTAATGCCGTCAAAAAATTCACGGCTGTCCGGGTAATACAGTGAACCATCCGCATTGAACGAGCGGTCTTGAATGGCCAGCGGGATCTCGTAATACCGCGTTCCGGGCAGGTCACCCAAAGCCGGAGCAGGGCCAGGCAGCACTCCTGCGGGCAATTCCTGAGGACCGCCGCGCAGCAGATAAAAGCCGGCCGGGCCTGCATATACATTCAGGCGGGTCATCCCCAGCGTGTGGTCGTGATACCAGAGGGTAGTTGGACGTTGATTATTCGGATACTGGAAAACCGATGATCCGGCAGTCCACGGTTGGGCAAATTTTGCCTCTGCCAAAGGTTTGAAATAATCGTAGAAAGTGCCGGTTGCGGCAAATCCGGCTGGAATATTGAGCGCGTTGGGCAAATACCAGGCCTCGGCGTAACCATCACTCTCCTCTGTTGTATGCGCGCCGTGGACATGTGTAACCATCGGCACCGGACCGGTATATGCGCCTGGGGTGGTCATATACATTGGCCGCATATCTCGTTCAGCCAAACCGCCGGGCGGGTTTGCCCAATGCAGGGTGGGATCAACCGGTAAGAGATGAGGGAGATAATTGCCGTTGGCATCCACCAGTTGATTGATCCATTTGACCCGCACCGGTTTGTTGAATTTCGCTTCGATGGTAAAAGACGGAAAATTAAAAGTACCTGGGTGGTTTGCCGAACCGTATCCCCATACTGTGGTCAACGGATAACCGGCTGGTAACACCTGCTGCATGAACTGGCGCACCGCAATCTCATAATAATCAATATTTTTGTCCATACGGACTTTGACTTTGCTGGTGCGCGGCATCACCGGCGGAATGACCAGCGGCGTGACATATTTTGGCACCATTCCCAGGTCTAATGTCGGAACAGTGAGGCTCCGCATTTTGGCATGTACTGTTCCTAAACCGTACTTGAGCGGTAAAAACAGGCTGGCTCCGCCCAGAGCTGCCAGTTTTAAGAATTGCCTGCGAGTAACCATATAAACCTCTTTCATAAAAACTGGCCGGTTTGTATCTATCCTTGCTGAATTTAACTTAAAAATTCGACAAAAAGATTGATGATTTCAATACACGATGAATAATCACCTCCATGTCTGCTTCTATTTCCAAAATTCTACCTGAGACAAACCATGATTCAATTCCCGCCTACCGGTAAACTGCTGCCAATAAATTTCGCTGATGAAACCGCCAGAAAAAAAACCTCTGGCAGTGTTCTCCTATTTAATCACCGAGAAGCTGCAGAGGATTGTGTCAATTAATGAAACTTATTTTATCTATTTTGGAACAATATAATACATTTTTATTATAGGATGGTTTCGGTGGTTGTCAAATTGAGGAAAAAATTCACAAAACAACTCTTAGGCAGGAAATCTTTAAGTTCTCCTTGCATTGTCTCCAATTCACCCGTCAGCCAAACAGGCAAACCAAAGACCGGAACCTCTCAACCGTCGTATAATTCGTTCAGTGTCTGGGATTACATCGAACCAGCCTGTTGAAGCAAACTTTCAATCAGCGCATTCGGAGAAGAATTTTCCCATTCTTCTCGATCCATTTCTTGCCCGAGACCAATTAATTCGGTATAATATAAAACAAATGTTCGATAATTATCAGGGGTGAAAAATATGCCAGTCAATTATCAGCAAGTGCAGCAGCAAATTAAAGAAATGGGCAAAAAAGCCCCCAATTTTGAAGCCCTGCAGCAAAAGAAACGCGAACAGGCGCAAGAAATATTTCAAAAATACGCCAAGCAGTTAGATGCTTTAAATGAACGGGTGGACCTGGCGATCAGCTACAACACCAGCCTGCGCTGCGCCATCCCCGGTGACGACCCATTAAATGCCGCCTTTGACGCGCAGCCAGCACAGGAAAAACCAACCTTGCTGGCCGCTGACGGGTCGCAGGCAAACCCAAACCGGCACGGCCGGGTTGAGTTTGGGCTGATTAATGTCGGCGCAATCCGCATGCGGCCTGGGTTAGGGCTGGCACCACAAGAAATTGTGCGCAGCGAACTGCTCATGTACGATGATTTATACACTCCCGCTGGCCCGGTCACAGAAGAAATCATCGCCTTGCGGCGCGATCTGGCTGAGCGGCGCATGCTGGCTGAGCTTGGCGCCGTTGAAGAACAGCCTGTCATCACCCTGACGGACGGCCCGCTGGAATTATTCCGAGAGCCAAAAGAAGACCAGATGTTCAAAACCATGTTTGAAGAATACCTGGATGAAATGGAAAAGCTGGCTTCCATGAACGTCACCACAGCGGGCTATGTCGATAAACCGCGCGCCGACCTGGTGGTACGGCTGCTGGAATTGATGCTGCTCAAACCGGAAGAAATCTCCCATGCCGGGCATATTCGCCAACTGCAGGGTGTCAGTGATGCAGATCTCTATTACAATATCTTAAAACCTGGCCAGCGTACCGCAATTTTTGCCATTCAGTCCAGCTCAGCAGCCCGGTTTAAAGGCCGCCTGAATGGCCAGTTGGCATTACACTTCTTTTATCTCAATGTTGGCCGCGAAAACAAGCCGCAGCTCGCGCGGGTTGAAATTCCCAATTGGGTCGCGCGCCAACCAGCGATGGTTAACCTGCTGCAAGCCAGCTTGCTCCAGCAGTGCCAGCAAATGGGCGGGAAGCCCTTCCCATATATTGTCCACCGCGCCCATGAAGTAGCTGTGGTCACCTTTGCAGAGAAGCAACAATTGGAAACCATGATCACTGCTGAGCTGATCAGCCAGGGTATTCCGGTGGACGATCCATCGAATAAACAAACCGCAAAAGATCTTCCGGGTAGAACGAGGTATGGAGCATGAGTATCCTTGAAATTGGTCGTTTACTGCGTGCCGGGACCGCCGGCTGCGTGATTGGCTGCCGCGTATCCCAAATTAACACCCCGCAATTCGGCGGCATGGTTCGGATCCCGTTGGAAGAGGGGTACCAGGTGTACGGCTTGATTCACGATATCCATATCGATGATGATGGGCTGGTGCGTCAGTTAGCTACCGCGGAGAATATTGCTGAAGATGTGATTTTGGATAATAAAGTCAACCGCAATGTACCGGTCGAGGTCAGCGTGATTTTTATTGGGTACCAGCAAGGCCATACCATCAGTCACTTACTGCCGCCGCGCCCCCCGCTCACCCTGGACAAAATATATTCCTGCAGTCCAGAAGAAATCCGTGCTTTCACGGCAGCCGGCCGGTTTGGCTACTTCCGCCATGTGCTGCGCGCTGCCGACCTGCCGGTTGGCGAAATTCTGGCTGCGCACTTACGGCAGGCACACGATGCACACCAGCAAGCCGGGAATACTGCCTGGGCAAACGCTGCTACCCAGGAATTAATCACCCTGCTGCGCGATGACTACCCCACCCTCATGGGCGTATTAGGCGCGATCTCAGACAGCCAAATCATGGAAGCCTGATCCAGTCATTCATCGATGAGTCAACATTCCGCATCCATGCCAACGCCAGGCAGCCATCCGCCGAATCCTCCGGCAAGAAGGCTCATTCGCGCATTCAGTCTCGTCAATATCGCTCTGCTCAGCGGGATTTTTGCGATTTTTTACAACGACCCTCATCCGCTGACCTGGTTTAGCGGATTCCCGCAGTGGAGAATCACGGTGGGGATTGCATTTTTTACAATGCTGGCATTTTTAATGGGAATGTGGATTTTTTGGCAAAAACACCCCGCTGCGTTTCCGGTTTATCCGCAGCATCGCTGGTTCTGGGCTGCCGCTGCGCTTGCGGCAGTATTGGCTGCGCTGGGGCTTTCGGCTGTCCTGGCTCCTTCCACCCACCCGGTCGGGCTGCGGCGCATGCTGCTGCTGTACTACCCTGTATATGCCTGGATCGCCTTCTTTGGTATTCAAATCTTTGTGCTCATCCTTTGGCAGCAAATTAAGTCTCGCGAAAAAATTCAACAAGTTTTTCCAGGAAAGCCAATTTTTCTTTTCATTGGCGGTCTTCTGGTGCTGACAAGTGCCTTGATTTTATTTCCGACTTCCCCAATTCCTGCATCCCGCATTCTTTGGGACGACTCCAGCATTTTCAGATACGGCGGCGCAAGTATTCTCCAGGGCAAGTTAATCTACGTTGATTTTTGGGATCAAAAACCCCCGTTAATTTTTTATATCAACGCTCTGGGTTTGCTGATCGGTGGTAACAGCTTCATCGGTGTTTGGGCACTGGAACTGATATTCCTGGCGCTGACGGGGTGGCTGGCTTTTTCAACCCTGCGGATATATTTCGGCCGTCTGGCCGCAATTTTCACCACATTTTGCGGACTGATCAATATTGTATTTATCCTTCAACGCGGGAATTTAACCGAACAGTACGCATTATTATTTATTTGGGCCGGACTATTCCTCTATCTTACACCGTCCATACGATATTCCCGCTGGGCTGGAATTTTCAGCGGTATGGCGGCTGCGGCGGCCTTTTTATTTAAACAAACACAAATTGGGGTTTGGGCTGCGATCCTTATTTTTGAAATCATTCTATGGGTCAAAGACCGTCATACGAAACACCTCAAGCTGATTACTCAAATCGCTGCCGGGTTTATGCTGGTGAATGGACTGGTCCTATTCTGGTTTGGCCTACAGGGAAATGCATTTGAATATTGGGAAGGTGCTTTTGGTTATAATTTTTCTTATACGGGGTCCAATCTTGTATCCAGAATCAGCGCTGTTGAGCAAACCATTCAAAATCTCTGGGGATATTCCCCCTTCTACCGGATTGCCTTGCTTTCCGTTCTCATCCTGGGTATGAGTGCCCTTCTTTCCAACTTGATCAAAAAATTTCCTTCGCTTATACCGGCAAACAAAGAAATAACCCGGTTGCTGCATTTCGGATTATTCAATTTTTTTATTGAATTGATCTTGGTTAATACCTCAACCAGAAATTTCCCGCATTATTACCTCAGCATTTGGCCTGCCCTTCTGATCTTAAGTGCCTATCTTGTTTGGACTGTGAGCCTTAACTTTCTCAAATTTGGGCGGATTAGCCAGGCCATTGTCTTGATTCTGATCTGCGGCTGGTTTACCTTTGCACCGCTTAACAGCCTTTTGCACTCCTTACCGTTATCAACAGAATACACCATCAGCAAAACTGCCGATTTCATCAAAGAAAACACGCAAAAAACCGACCGAATCATGACCTGGGGATCAAAAGCACAAGTTTATACCTTATCCGGTCGGAATGCCCCCTCGCGCTTTTTCTTTACCCTGCCATTCTATACACCCGGACCAATCAGTGCCAAATACATTGACATCTTCTTGCAAGATTTGCAGCAACACCCTCCTGAGCTTATCATTGACACACAGGATATTAACAATCCACTGGTGCAGATTCCTGAAGAAGGACTGTGCGCTTACCCGGATACGCCAGCTCAACCCGGTTTACAACAGGTATTTCATTGGATTTGCCAGAACTACCGTCCCGTTCAAACCATTGGGAAAGATAGCTGGGTCATCTACCAGTACAAACCCTAAATCCTTCAAACGTCTTTTTTTACACACGGTTGAATAAACCAAACCAGGACAAACTATGACCGACAATTCATCTCTCCAACCAAATGAACCAGCCCGCGAAATTGGCTATGTTGTTGGCGGCGGCCTGAAAGAAAACCTGCGCGTGCGCCTCACCGTTCCTCCGCAAAGCGTGCAAGAAGGCTCGTTTGTCGTCATTGAGTCGGGAGACTACCAGTTTTACGGCCTGGTTACCGATTTGCAGCTGGGCGCAACCGACCCGCGCTTTGCTGACGAACAAACCGAAACCCGCCTGCCGCAAGGCCTGGCCCGCCTGCTGCATGGGCAAACCCTCTTCACCAACCTGGAAGTGATGCCCGCCCTGATGCTTGAAACCGGTCCCGACCCGGCCTCGCCGGAGTATCCGGCCTGGCGGGCAGCTCACCCGGAAGACAAAAATTACCCCCTGCCCGTAAAAACCGTGCCTGCCCACCACGCCCTGGTACGCCAGGCGGATGCCGCCGATGTTGGGACAATCTTTGGCACACCAAGCGAGAAAAATTTTAAAATCGGCACCACCCGCGAGCAAAATCACCCGATCTGCATTGACCTGGAAAAGTTTGTGCAGCGTTCTTCGGGTATTTTTGGCGCCACCGGAACAGGCAAATCTTTCCTCACCCGCATCATCCTGGCCGGGTTAATCCAATACAACAAATCCTCGCTGCTGGTCTTTGACATGCACAACGAGTACGGCTATGACGATACCGCCTCGGATACCAACTCCCGTGTGATCGGTCTGAAAACCAAGTTCACCTCGCGCGTGCGTGTGGTCGGCCTGGGACGCGGGGCAACCATCCGCAACCAGGTTCCCGATTTCAATCTTGAACTGGCTGAAGAAGATATCCAACCGGAAGATATCGAGATGCTCACCCGTGAGTTAAACCTCAAAGAAACCACTCCGGCCACCCTGGATGCGCTGGTACAGAGCTTTGGGCGCAAAAACTGGCTGCGCGAATTTAAAGCACTCAAAGTCGGTGCCATGATGGAGGACGAGAACGGCAAGAAATTTCCCGCGCCAGACAGTGTGGCCGCCTGGGCAAATGCCAACGGCATCCATGTTGCCGCCGCGGAAGCTCTGCACAGCAAACTGGGCCGGGTCTTTAATCTGCCTTACGTGGTCGAAAGACCCGCCGCGGACAGCCTGGGAGAAATTATTAAACACCTGGAAGAAGGCAAACACATCATCTTATCCTTTGCTGACCATGAAAGCGATCTGGACTATCTGCTGGTGACCAACCTGCTCACCCGCCGCATCCGCCAGGCCTGGGAAGTGCGCACCAACCAGTTCCGTACCCACGGCGAGAAAGAACCGCGCCCGCTGGTGATTGTGGTAGAAGAAGCGCACAAATTGCTCAACCGCGAGATGGCTGCCCAGACCGCCTTCAGCACCATTGCGCGCGAACTGCGCAAATATTACGTTACCTTACTCATCATTGACCAGCGCCCCTCGCAAATTTATGACGAGGTCATGTCTCAGCTTGGCACACGGATTTCCGGCTGGCTGGGTGACGAATCGGATGTCGCCGCAGTACTCTCTGGGCTGGCTGGACGCGACACGCTGCGCGGCATGCTTTCCCGCTTACAGCCAAAGGAAGAAGTGCTGCTGCTGGGATGGGGTGTGCCCATGCCCTTGCCGGTGCGCTCACGGCGCTATGACGAGCGCTTCTGGCAAGAATTACTCGGCAAAGCCGCTGAGTCGCAGCGGTCACAGGACCAGATACTCAAAGAACTGGGATTTTAAAGCAATTGGACGGGCTGAAAACAACCCGTCCTTATTTTCAAATCAATGAAAATAATTACCGAACCGGCCAGATCAACCACACACCAAAAGCAACAATAATCCCCAGGAAAATACCGCCAATCACCTGGCGCGGTGTATGCCCAAGCACTTCTTTTAACCGTTCCTGCGGAATAGGGTGTCCGGCCAGCAGCTCAGAAAAAATCAGGTTAATTTTTTGTGCATGGTACCCGGCCTGGCGGCGCACCCCGGCGGCATCATAAATCACAATCATTGAAATGGCAAATGCCAGCGCAAAGATCGGATTATCAAAGCCGTGAAAAAGCCCGATCGAAAGCGTGGTCGAAACCATCAAGGATGAATGGGAACTGGGCATACCGCCGGAACTGAACCACAACGCCCAATTCCAGCGCCGTTTTAACATATATTCAATCGGTACTTTTAAGAACTGGCCTAAAAACCAGCCAATTAAGGCAGCAATCAGTACACGATTGGATAAAAGCTCTGCCATCATACGGACTATTCCTCACCCGCCCCAGAGGCCGCTTCACGGCCATCGATTTGGGTCACGCGTAAATCCGCCTTATCCAGGAGGTCCGTGCAGTGCTTCGCCAACGCCTGACCGCGTTCATAAAGCACCAGGGAATCTTCCAGGGCCTGCTGGCCGCTTTCCAACAGGGCCACTACCGACTCCAGTTCCTGAAAGGCCTGCTCATACGTCAGAGATTCGATCGAGGGAAGTGCTTTTTTTGCCATACCAGACTCCTTCAAACACCTCATGTTGAGGTAGATATATCATGCACCTGTGCGGTAAACTGCCCATCGACAAGGCGAACCACGACCTCATCGTTTGGTTGAACCTGCCGGACACTGGTCAATACCGCGCCGTCAGCAGCACGCACCACCGCATACCCACGCTGCAAAACAGCCAGCGGATTGAGTGATTCCAGGCGGCTTTCCAGCCCGGTTAAATGCGCGCGTTGCAAACGAATCACCGCCGCAATTCCGCGGCCCATCCGTTCGCTTAATTCATCCATCCGTTGGCGGTCATTTTGAATTTGCCGCAGCGGCGATAAGCGTTCCAGGCGATAATGTACCTGGTCGAAACGACTGACTTCCGCATCCAGGCGGGCTGCAAAGACAGTGTTCAGGCGGCTGGCCAATTCGCGCACATCCACCCGCAAATCTGCCGCATCCGGTGTAGCCAGGACGGCCGCTCCCGTTGGGGTAGGTGCGCGCAGATCGGCTGCAAAATCGGCCAGGGTAAAGTCTGTTTCATGACCAATGCCGGTAATCACCGGCACAGGCGAAGCAACGATTTCGCGCACAACCCGCTCATCATTGAACGCCCATAAATCTTCCAGTGAACCACCGCCGCGCGCCATGATGATCACATCAGGTTTCACCCGCTGTCCAAGCAGCCGCAGCGCTGCCACAAGCGCCAGGGGCGCTTCTTCACCCTGCACTGCCGCAGGCGCGAGGATAACTTCAGCCAGGGGGAAGCGCCGCCGCAGTGTATTTAGCATATCCTGCAAGGCAGCCCCCGTCGGTGAAGTAACGATGCCAATCCTGTGCGGGAAAGCTGGAACAGGCCGTTTTCGTTCCGGATCAAACAGACCTTCACTCTCAAGACGCGCTTTGAGGCGCAGAAATTCCTGGTACAGGCGTCCTTCTCCGGCAAGGCGCAGGGTATCAATATACAGCTGGTATTGGCCGTCTCGTTCATACAAACTGATGGCGCCATGCGCTTCAATTGCCATCCCATTTTGCAGCGCCATTTGCATCCGCATGGCCGTATTTCGCCAAATCACGCAGCGCAAAGAAGCCCCCTGATCTTTTAACGTAAAGTAAATATGACCGGAACTTGGCCGGGAAAGGTTAGAGACCTCTCCCAACACCCAGATATCCTGCAAGACTTCATCGCTCTCCAGCAGTTGGCGCAGGTAATGAGTCAGGTCCGTGACCGTTAAAGAAACCGGGGCAAACAAATTTGGCTGCAACATAAGCACTGCATAGCATACCCTGAGAGTAAGCACATGTCAATCAACCGAAAGAAAATTTCCTGAAAAAATCGCGTAAAAAACCAAAATCGACTTTGGGATGATTATCTTAAACAAACCTTAAGCAAAATAACAACTGTTCGCATGTGGACTTCTTTGATACAATAACTTTCAATAGAAGAGATGGGGGATAGCGGTTAAAATCGCCGCCGTTCAGCAAAATACACTTTATTTCTGGCGATTGCCAGACCATCCTAAGAAACAGGTGTAAAAAATGGATCATCTCTGGTCTCCCTGGCGGATGAAATATATCCTGAATCACGAACCAACCCCGGGCTGCGTCTTTTGCAACGCAATCCAACAGGCAGACAGCGCAGAAAATTTAATTATTGCGCGCGGAGAACTGGCTTTTGTAATATTGAACCGGTTCCCTTACACCAGCGGCCACTTAATGGTCGTACCTTATGAGCACCAACCTACTTTTGAAATATTAGATCCTCAAACCCATACCGAAATTATGAGTCTGCTCTCGCGGGCAATGGGTGTGCTGCGAGAGGTGTACCAACCCGAAGGATTTAATATCGGGGCAAACATTGGCGCAGTTGCCGGAGCCGGAATTGCCAGCCATGTGCATTTCCACGTTGTGCCGCGCTGGACAGGCGACACGAACTTTATGTCCACCCTGGGAGAGACGCGGGTCTTACCAGAAACATTAGAAGACACCTACCAACGGCTGTACGACGCCTGGCACAATCCGAAATCAAAATAACAATAGAAACAAGCCGCTGCCCCAAAAAGGCAGCGGCTTGTTTTCTTTTTTAGTCATCATCGGTTGGGTCTGGCGTCCGAGAAGGCTCGTCAGTCTCGGGGGTCTTCCCTGACCCAGAATTATCTTCCGGGGTACGAGTGGCTTCTCCATCCTCCCCCGAATGATCCCCGCCATCGCCATCGTCCACGCTGGTAGGTTCAACCTCCGGCGTTTTTGTCTGGCGGTCATCATCCGCCGGTGAATCTTCCGGCGAAAGAACAGGCTGGGGTGTTGTGGAGGGGCGCTGGGTTTGAGTAGGCAGCGGTTTAAACGTGTAGGTTGGCTCAGCGCTCTCCAAAGAGCTTTCCCGTGCCGACAACGCCAGGAAACGCTCATCCGCAAGGCGAATGGCCGTTACGGAAACCGAGTCGCCAGGCACTGGCTGCCCAACAATCTGCGTTAGAGAAGCCAGCGAGATACGAATTCCATCCACCACCCACGCCTCCGGCTGCATTTCTAGCAGTTCGCCGCTGATTCTGAATAATCGCAGGCTCAATGAATCAACAGCCAGGAGACCATCCGGCTGAAGGTTCCCACGGACCTCCACGTATGCGCCATTCAATGTCTGCGCTAATATTTCTTGTTCAGCCGTTAATTGCAGGCGAATATCTGCCACCTGGCAGCCATTCAGTTCATCGTAAACCATAAAACCAGCAAAATCCACTGCCTGACTTTGACGGGTGTCGATCAACTGCCTGGCCTCGCCCACGCGGCGCTGATCAAAACGCTCTTCCAGGAGCAAGCGGCCGGTTTGACTGGTCGTCAATGCCAGCTGAGCCTGCTCAACTGCCCGCTTCACGGGATATAAAGGTTGGCCGGGCAGGCTTTCCGCAGAAGCCAGGCCGGTGACAAACAGGCTGGCAAAAACAGCCAGGAGGATCAAGGCCAGCGTTCCCAGGGCGCGCGCAGGCATCCAGAACCAGCCTTTACGAGCTGCCCTTCGCTCGGCTTCAGCCAGAAAACGTGCCCGGCTGCGCGCTCGTGCAGAGACAGGAACTGTGATTTGAGCTGATTTCATCCCTGCTTTTGCTGCCGCAAGCAGCAACGGGCGCAGTTCACTGGCCTGCTCTGGATATGCCGCTAACACCTGATCAATGGTTTCTCCGGCCAGGAGTGCCGATAAGCAGTGTTCAAAAATATCATTAAAATTGGAGCGATTAGTCATGTGGATCACTCCCGATCAAATGCTTTCGCAGAGCAGCCAAAGCGCGAAATTGCAAAACCTTCACAGCGCTGACTGACTTTTTCATTAACTGCGCAGTCTCCTCAATCGATAATTCTTGTGAAAAACGCAAAGAAAGCACATGCTGCTGCTCTTTGGTCAATTTTTGCAGCGCCCGACGTAATTCATGCTGTACAAAATGATGATCTGACACCTTCTCTGGTGAAGTTCCATCCGTCAGGTGGTTTTGTGTATCAATATTTTCAACCGGACGGCGGTATTTCTGGCGCAGATGATCGATCACCAAATGATTGGCCGTCCCAAAAAGCCAGGCTTTTACGCTTTGAATGTCATTTTTTCGGGTGTGCAGCACATCCAAAAGGCGTACAAACACTTCAGCCGTGATGTCTTCGCAAAGATGGGGATCATCAACCCTGTAGCACACGTAGCGATACACCTGAGGATACAACTGATCGTGTAACTCAGCCAGCGCATGAGGATCCATGGATTGGATACGGGCAAACAGCAACTCAGTCTCCGATTCTCTCAAACGAGAATAAGACGGTTGAGTTAAGTATAACTGAAGCCAGTTCGTCCAGATCATCGATCGTCATCCCAATTCTTCATTGCGCTTTATTTTTACCGTAGGATTGGGTGCGGCAAGCCTCACCGCACCCAATTCTGCATTTCTAAACCTTAGCCGCGATCAGTCATCATAAGGATCATCACTGCCACCGCCGCCAGAACCACCCTTGTCGTCATCGCCGCCGCCGGAGCCGCTCTTGTCGTCATCGCCGCTGTCGTCATCTGCTCCCGGCGTGGAAGAATATAAATCGTCATCATTATCATCATTGGTAGCGGATAAAGTCGGTTTACCGCTCTTGTCGTCCATACTGGAATCCTCGGCATCTTCCAGTTCGATTTCGCGGGCAAGGTATGAACCATCTGCCTGAAGCATTGCATGCACCTTATAGATTTGGCCAACCACCGGCGCATTTTTAATTTCTGTATTCCCAGAAAGCATCACCACTGTGCTGCCAATCAGCCATTGGGTATTGTCAAACGCATTCAAGACACCGCTAAACTCCACTTCTTTCCCACCGGGAACCGGCGTGCTGCTCATTACAGTCGTTTTTTCGATTTCGCGCGCCAGGTAGGTACCGTCTGCCTGCAAAGCTGCATGGACTTTCACCAGATCGCCAACCACAAGGCTGCCCTTGATCTCCGTGCTGCTGGTCACCATCACGGTTTTCCCGGCAATCGTCCAGACATCGGCAGCGATTGATTCAATTACACCGGTAAATTCAGATTCATCTTCTGCTTTTGGTGTACCTGCGCCAGGCATGAAATCTTCCAAAGAAATTTTGTTCGCCAGCAAACCGCCGTTCAACACAACCCCTTCAACCTCCACCGTGCTGCCGACCTGGATCTGCGGATCGATCACCGTCATCGAGTCAATCAGGACTACCTCACCAGAGATGACCCATTGATCCGCGCTGATGGATTCGACCAATCCATAAAATTTAAACTCGGACTGTGTGCCGTCTTCCAGTTTCATTGAAAGCGCATACCGAGTCTGGTCAGGCAGCAGCAGACCCTTGATTTCCACAAAATCACCAGCCTTCAAGCCGGTGGCAATCAGCGATTGTGCATCCAGCCGGAATGTTACCCCATTAATGACCACCGAATCCACACCAAGAGAATCAATGACACCTTTAAAAGCAATTTCACCCAGCTGTGGTAATTGAGAATCATCCAGCGTGGAAGCGGAGCGAGAGTCCAATCCGACCGGTAAGGCCGCATTCACTGCGGTACCGGCACAACCAGCCAATACCAGGGCAGTAAGTACAACCAGAAGATAGCTCAGTTTATTTTTCACAAATTTACCTTTCATTTTTTCCTCCATTTGGCGAATGGTTTATTATTTCTTATTGTTATCTTAATAGTCGTATTCACCCCTAAAAAGTTACGGCTGTTTTTAAAAATCACAGCCGTTTCAGTGCCAAAACCGCGTATGGCTATTTTCCGAAAAGATCACCATTCCAATGCATGACCAGCAGTCCTTCCTGCTTACGAAACAAACGCCGCACCAAATAAAAAACAGACCAAACCAGCCGGAAATAGCCCGGCATGTTATCTGGATTCGTAATCGTTGTAAAGCCAAACCGGTTGTAGAACGATTCCAGCGAAGCACGGCAAGTCAGGTACAGCGGCGGGGATTGGCCGTCCAATAGTTGTCCAATAATCGACCGGGCAACACCGCGCCGCTGCCATTCCGGCGCAACCGCGATCGAAGCCAATTCGCGCGAACCATCACGGTGCGGTTTGATCTGCCCGCAGCCAATGATTTGCCCGCCCGCATCCACCGCCACCCAAAAACGCCGCCAATCCAACCCGGTAGGGTTGATACCTGCCCGCCAGATCATTACCCGAATCATCTTTGCATCAGTGCGGACTGCGCGCCGCAAGGAATATTCCATCCGTTCCTCTCATTCTTTCAAAATTCATCATAGCACAGGGGCCGCTGTCTGGATTACCCTTGTAGAAGTTAGCAGCTGACCAAAAAAATTTTGGAACGACTTAATTTTACTAAGCCGCATATTAATTTTTAAAAAAAATTTTTAAATAATTTTTATTTACATATTGACAAAATTTAATATCGTATTAGAATAACAAAAGAGCAAGAAATTAAAATCAATCTCGGCTTTCCGAGATACATTTGAGGTGATACTATGACTACCTGGGCAATCGAAGCCAACCAACTGGTAAAGAAATTTCAGCGGCGTGAAATGGGTACCGAGCAGCCCGCTGCCGGTAAAAAGAAATTCTCGCTCCCATTTGGCAAAAAAAGACCAAAGCAATACACAACCGCCGTTGACGGCGTGGATCTAAAAATTCAACAAGGGGAAATCTTTGGCCTCTTAGGTCCAAACGGAGCCGGCAAAAGCACCACCATCCGCATGCTGTGCACCCTGCTGGAGCCCACCAGCGGCACAGCCACCGTGAACGGCTACGACATCGTCAAACAGGCCAGCCAGGTTCGCCAGAGCCTGGGAACCGTTCTGGCGGGCGAGCGCAATGTATATTGGAAACTGACCGCGCGGGAAAACCTGGAATATTTTGCCTCGCTCTACCACATTCCTCCGGTTGAAGCCAAAAAACGCATCAACGAACTGCTGGAACAAATGGAATTAACCGGGCGAGCCAACGAACTGGTGGAAAAATATTCTACCGGTATGCGCCAGCGTGTCATCATCAGCAAAGCACTGCTGCACCGCCCGCCGGTCATCTTGCTGGACGAGCCAACTTTGGGACTGGACCCGCAGGCTGCCCGCAATCTGCGCGAATTGATTGCACAGCTCAAGCAGGAAGGCCATACCATCCTGTTGACCACGCACTACATGGAAGAAGCCGACCAGCTCTCTGACCGGATCGGCATTATTGATCAGGGCAAAATCATTGCGCTGGATACCCCGGCCGAACTCAAGCAGCGTATCCATCAAAAAGATGTCGTCCGGATGGAAATTGCCAACTGGCACGAAGAGATGGGCGACCAACTGCGTGCGTTATCTGGAACAGAACATTTTACCGCCCGCCATCTCGGCACCGATTCTATTTACGAGGTCAGCCTGCAAACTGAAAACAGCCGGGCTGTCTTGCCACGCATCCTTGAAATCGTCAACACCAACGGCACCCACCTGGTCAACATGAACATCGTCCAACCTTCTTTGGAAGATGTGTTTATCAACCTGACCGGTAAAGCGCTGCGCGATTAACGGAGGCTGTTATGGATGCATTATCTCTTAAACAAACCCAAACGATCAGCCTGTCAAAACGCGCCAGCCTGTTGGCTGAGCTGCGTGCGTTGTGGGCCGTGGCAAAACGCGAATGGTCGATCTTCGTCCGCTACCCCACCTGGTTCATCTCCCTTTTTGTCTGGCCGATCATCTTTCCGGCCTCCTATTTACTACCCAGCCGTGCCCTGGCCGGCCCAGACGGCAGCGGGCTGAAACAGTTCGTCACACTGGCCGGCACCAATGACTTTTATGGATACATTGTCATTGGCACCATGATCTGGATGTGGCAAAACATCGTGATCTGGAATGTGGGTTTTGCGCTGCGTTCCGAACAATGGCGCGGCACCCTCGAATCCAACTGGATGACGCCCACCTGGCGTTTCTCATTCCTGCTGGGCAGCAGCATGACCCAACTGCTAACCACTATCTTGTTCCTGGTGATCGCCGGGTTGGAATACCATTTCCTGTTGGGCGTGCAGTTCATTGGCAGCCCCTGGCTGGTGCTGTTCCTGTTCGTCCTGGCGCTGCCCTCGATCTACGGGCTGGGATTTGCCTTTGCCAGCCTGGTCGTATATGCCAAAGAAGCCAATTCGTTTGTGTTTATGGTGCGCGGAATTTTCATGATCTTTTGCGGAATCACCTTCCCGCTGGCAGTTATGCCGGGCTGGATGCAGGCTGTGGCAGCCTGGCTGCCGCAATCCTACATCATCGCTGCCATGCGCAAGGTGATCCTGGCAGGTACGACCCTGGAAATGGTCATGCCGGAAATCAAGGCTTTACTGCTATTTGGCGCGGCCTGGTTAGTCATCGGCTATGTTGCATTTATCTGGATGGAGCGCCGCGCCCGCCAGGTCGGCGCAATCGGCCAGTTTTAATGGAGGAAGACCATGCAAACAAAATTACCCCACCCAACTTTCATCTCCATCTTGCGCGCCATTTATCACGTCGCCCGCGTGGACTGGCGGCAGTACTGGCGCTACCCGCTCAACGCGCTTTCGCGCATCTTTGAACCAATCGTCTGGCTAACCCCCGTTTATTTCATGGGGCAGGCCTTCAGCACCAACGGTGTCGCCAAGGGATTTGCCGCCTACAGCGGTGTCAGTGACTATATGTCCTTTATCTTGATCGGCACAGCATTAAGCAACTTCATCGGAGCAGTCTTTTGGGGCATGGGTTTTTCGCTAAAAAACGACATGGATACCGGCGTGCTAGAGTCTAACTGGCTGACTCCCATGCCTCGCCCGCTGCTCTTATTTGGGCACACTCTCTCCAGTATGTTGATCACCACCATCCTCGGTACCGGAATCTTACTGCTCGGCGGGTTGATCTTTGGCTTGCAGGTCAGCGGCAACGCCGCAATGGCGCTGCTCAACGCCCTGCCGATGCTGATCGGGCTGTACGGATTTGGCTTTGTATTTGCGGCGATTGTGCTGCTGGTACGCGAGGCCAACAACATGGTGGACATGAGCAATTTCCTGGTGCAGACACTCTCCGGGGCACAGTTCCCGGTTCAATCGATGCCGCGCTGGCTGCTGCCGTTTTCGCTGGCACTGCCATTAACCTACGGTTTTGATGCCGTGCGCGGCTGGCTGTTGGGTACCAAAACCCTCCTGCCGCTCAACCTGGAGTTTGCCCTGCTGTGCATCTTTATGGTCGTCTTCATCTGGCTGGGCCTGTGGGCTTTCCGCCGCCTGGAACGGCACGTTCGCAGCCTCGGCACGCTTGGACAGCATTAATTTTTCGATGACAAAAAACACCCCTTTTTATTTTTTGTAAATTAACCGTCTCGAACTGGACATAAACAAAAACCGCAGTCTCAAGGACTGCGGTTTTCATATTAATCTTTTCCTGATTTACTTCAGCAGTTCTTCCAAAATCTGGCGCGCCAGGGTTGGGTCGGCCTTGCCGCGCATTTTCTTCATCAACTGCCCCACAAACCAGCCGATCAAGGTCACTTTGCCAGCCTTGTACGACTCAACCTCTTTGGGGCTTTCCGCCAGCACTTCCTGCGCCACGGCGCGGATTGCGCTGTCATCGCTGACCTTGGCCAGCCCTTCTTCTTCCACAATCGCTTTCGGAGCTTTGCCGCTGTCTTCCACCTTTTGCAGCAGACTCTTACCGGTGGAGGTGTTAATCGTCCCGGCATCCACCAGCTTGAGAATTTCAGCCAGGTATTCCGGCTTCAATTTGAGCTGGTCGGCGGTGGTGTTGGCATCGTTAATCATGCGCAGCACGTCGTTCATCAGGTAGTTAGAGACCTTCTTTGCATCGCCGCCGTAAGCCTTAACCGCCAGTTCAAAGTAATCGGAGAGTTTGCGCTCGCCCGTCAGAATATCCGCATCGTATTCCGGCAGACCGTATTCCGCCACAAAGCGCGCCCGGCGCGCCAGCGGCAGTTCAGGCATGTGGGCCAGGATAGCCTGCTTCCATTCCGCATCCAGACGGATAGGCAGCAAATCCGGCTCGCGGAAATAGCGGTAATCCGCTTCGGTTTCCTTGGAGCGCATCTTGCGCAGCACGGCGGCTTCTTCGTCCCATTCCAGCGTCCAGGCTTCAATCCGGTGTCCGGCTTCCACCTCGCGGATCTGGCGTTCGATCTCATGCTCAATCGCATCGCGCACGTTTTCAATCGAGTTGACGTTTTTGATCTCGGTCTTGGGATTCAGATAATCCGCGCCTTTGGGCCGGATGGAAACGTTGGCGTCGCAACGCAGGTGGCCTTTTTCCATATCCGCCTCGGAGATACCCAGCCAGCGCAAAAGCTGGCGCAGGCGGATCAGGTATTGGGCTGCCTCGTCCGCGGAACGCAAATCCGGGCCGGTGACCATTTCCACCAACGGCACACCGCAGCGGTTGAAATCGATCATGCGAATTCGCCCGGCGTTTTTGGTCTTGCCCGCATCCTCTTCCAGGTGCAGCTTATGAATGCTCACCCGCCGCACATAGGCCGGATGATCCGCAGTGGCCGGAACGGGCAGGTCAACATACCCGCCAAAGGCAAGCGACTGGTCGTATTGGGAAACCTGGTAGCCTTTGGGTAAATCCGGGTAAAAATAATTTTTCCGGTCAAAGAAAGACAGCGGGCGCACTTCCGCGTTCATCGCTGTCGCCAGGATGACCCCTTTTTCCACCGCTGCCTTATTCAACACAGGCAGCACGCCCGGCATACCGGTACACACCGGGCAAATATTGGTATTGGGTGGGTCAAACCAGGAATCCGCTTTGCAGGAGCAGAAAATCTTGGTGGTAGTATTGAGCTGGATGTGGGTTTCCAGGCCGATAATGGCTTCGTATTCGGTCATAGCATACTCTCTCTGAAAAAAGATCGAACGAGCATTTTAAACAACGGGTGAAACAGGCTGCTTTGGCCGCAATAAACGGCCTAACAACGGGTAAGCATAATTGTGTCCCTGTCCGGTGCGCAGGGTGGCATACAACGCCAGGATGATATAC
Source organism: Chloroflexota bacterium (assembly GCA_029265085.1). The sequence goes on along the minus strand of JAJUJY010000002.1, from coordinate 2,117 downwards.
AAGGGTACCAGCACAGCATAAAAAACCATTAAAACAAGCATCACCAGTACAAACAAAAAGATCAAAAAGGCCGCTGCAGGATCACCCGCAGCACTCGATTCGGTAATAATAATCATTGGAATCATGATTACCAAATAGATCACCAGCGTAAAGATGTTAAAAATCAGGTAAGCGACATAACCAATACCCTGGTAAATCAACGCCTGCAAGGCTTGAAAGCGCAAGTAGGGCGAGCGGTCTTTTTGTGTGATGTAGGTAATTAAGGGCACCAACATACCAAACAATACAATCGTCGTGCTCAGATGGCACAGGGCAGCAATCCAGCGGTCTTCACGGGTGGCTTGGGTCTCAGGCTGCATGGGTCACCTCCGGCACTGTGGATTTTGTATCGGCTTGCAAAAAACGCTCCAGCCAGCCGCCAATCAATGGATAGCGGAATGATTTTCCTGCCAGGCAGAAGATCGCGGCGATCAGTCCGACCAAGAGATAAAATCCCATCACGCCAAAAATGCCAAACAAGAACAAGAACTGGACCAGCATTGCAAAGATAGCCATTGCTTCCGATTCAAACGCGGCAGCCAATCCAAAAAAGCCAAACACGACCGCCATCATGATGATTGAACCAATCAACGACACAACAAAATACAGAACAGCCTGGATCACCTGGTACGTCAGTGCTTGCAGCGCTTGAAAAGCCACATAAGCCGATTTTGTGCGCTGGGTAGCCCAAATCACCACGGGCGCAATCAACCCCAGCCCCAAAAATATTACGGATGCATGCGAGACGGCGGCTAACAGCCGCTCATCCATCGTTACCGATTGCGAAGTAGATGTTGTCATGCGAATATTTCACTCCCCTTTTGAGATTCCGCCGGGTTATACAGCCATTTACCCAGCAGCGGATATCGATACGACTTTCCTTGCAGTAACTGCCACGCACCCACCAGAGGAATTGTCTGGTAAACAGGCACCAACAAAGCCAGCACCATGCCCCCAAACAGGCCCAGCAAAATCAGTCCCAATACCAACAGATCTCCTGCCCCGCTGATCTCTCCGCCCATCTGCGCCACACCAACCGCAGTGATGACACCCAACATGGATACGGGGATCAAAATCAAACCACCTGCAATCTGGCCAATTAGCTGGTAGATCAACGCCTGCAGTGATTGAAAACGAAGCTGGCGTGAGCGCCCTTTTTGGGTTAGCAGCACGATCAAAGGTACCATCAATCCAAACAACCCCAAAAACAGGCTGGTATGCGCCGAAGCCGCCACCCAGGCATCCTCCTGTTCGGTGACAATCCCTTCCGCGTTAAACAAACGGCTTTCCAGCCAGCTTCCCAGCCAGGGATAACGGAAGTTTTTCCCAAACAGGCAAAATAGCCCGCCCAGCAGTCCCAGCAGTGCCAGCAAAACGACAATGAAAAGCAAAATCGCCAGAAAGGCAAACTGCAGCCCAAACAAAATGGCGCGAGAAACCTCGTACGCCATGCCGCCGGACACCAATCCCAGAATAAAAATTGCGATCACGTCCAGCAGGCCAACCACCAGTGCCGCCAGTAAGCCCAAAACAGGCAGCAGGACCTGGTAACCCAGCGCTTGCAGCGCCTGGAAGGTAACATAGCGCGACTTGCCGCGCTGCGCCGACCAGACCAGCAGCGGCGCCAGCACGCCCAGCCCGGTCAGCAGGGCAGCAGCATGCGCCACCGCTGCCAGCAGGCGTTCTTCTGTGGTTGGTAAAACAGACGGCTCAGACATATTAAATCGTTAGCGCAAAACCTGCGGTTTAATCGCCCGCCAGGCATCGCCTTCGGTGGCCTGTTCGTAGGCACGGCCAATCTGCAGCAAGGTTGACTCGGAATAATCCGGCCCAAGCAGCTGGATACCAATTGGCAAACCAGAAGCATCCAGCCCGCCCGGCAGCGAAACACCCGGCACGCCAGCGTGATTGGCCGGAACGGTGAGCTGATCAGCATACTGCATTAACACTGAGTCGCCGTAAACCGCGCCCATGCCAAAAGCTGTGGTTGGTGTTGTGGGGGTAAGCAGGGCATTCAGGCGGTATTTGCCTTTGGGATCAAAAGCAGCCTCGAAGTCGCGGCGGATCAGGGTGCGCAC
>JAJUJY010000112.1 GCA_029265085.1 Chloroflexota bacterium | reverse complement strand
GGCATGAACGCTTCTCCAGACATTGAATCCATCTTAAACCCACAATCACCCCCGCTGCCAAATCCAATGGATCAACAACGGAAGAGATTGGCCAGCCGAATTGCGGCATTTACCTCAACGATTTTGGGAATTGCCACCCTGATCTTCACTTTTACAGTATTTTCCCAACCCAGCTGGCAATTGATTGTGATTGCTGCAAGTTGCGCTGCCGCCTATCTGGTCAGTTTGTTCGTTCTGACCAACCAATTATCTTCCGATTATTCATTGCAATCGATGATGTTGGGAATTGTCGTGCAGTCTTTATTGGTGATTTTTGCAATGGTGTTTTCCAATGTTTCCTTAATGATTGCGGCCATTTGTTTTATTTTTGGGATCATTATCGCCACCGGCACTTTAGCTGACCAAAAATTGGATTTGAGTGTTTCTCTCAGCTACGCATTCTCCATTTTAGCCGCCTTTATCGGTTCTTTCTCCCCATTTCAACAAATTTCTCTTCCCATCATTGAGATTTACGCTCCTGCAATCCTGGGTTTACTGGTCATTTTATATCTCGTGCTGCTCTCGATGGAATACGTGGTCAACAATCTGCGGATCAAATTGGTCACAGGTTCATTGGCTATTGCAATCATTCCACTGATTTTCTTATCGATCATTGAAACTCGTTTTATTATTACTGCGCTGCAAAACCAGAAAAACCAATCCTTGATGTTAGCAGCCGAACAGGTGGCAACCCAAATTGACAACTTTATTGAATCCAACCGAGATGCAATTGAAAAAGAAGCCAAACTACCAGTATTTATTAATTATTTGGAAATGGCTCCCGACTCTCGCCCAGATAGCCAACAAGAACGCGATTTACAAGTTGTCTTGGGATCATTGCAAACCAAAGAACAGGCTTACCTGCGATCTTATGCAATCCTCAATTTAAAAGGAAACAATATCTACGACACAAATCCTGTAGATATTGGCAAAAATGAAGGTTTAACCGACTATTTCATCCAAACCGTCCAAACTGGCCAGACATATGTGTCACCCATTCTGTTTTCCCCAGAGAATGGTAACGCTTATGTCTATTTCGCCAGCCCAATCCGCAGTCAGCGCCAACAAATCATTGGCGTGATCCGAATGAAGTATGATGCATTAATTTTTCAAAACATCTTGTCAAAATACAATAATTTAGTTGGCTTGCGTTCGCACCCAATTTTAGTTGATGAAAATGACATGCGTGTTGCAGACACATTAACTCCGAATCGAATTTTTTCATTCCTGGTGCCATTAACCTCCAATGAGTTTGAATCTCTTAAACGGGTTAATCGCCTGCCCGATTATTCCTCTTTTCAAATTTCCACAAACTTACCCAAGATATCCAAAAGTCTGGAAAATTATTTGGTGACACCGTATTTCACTACGGACGTTAATCCAAACACCAATAATTTGTTAGAAAACGGGGCTATCACCTCCCTGAAATCGAAATCCTGGTTTATCCTGTTCGTCCAGGAACAAACCGCATTATTGGCCTTATTACAAGACCAATACCGTCTTTCCACCCTGATTGCGACCCTGTTCGCGGCAGTAATTGGTGTTATCGCGACCATCGCAGCACGATTTTTCAGCACCCCCATTGTCCGCTTACAACGAACCGCAGAGAAAATCTCCTCAGGGGATATTCAAGCGCAGGCGCAGGTAGAATCCAATGATGAGATTGGAAAATTAGCCAACGCCTTCAACTCGATGACCGGCCAGCTGCGGAATTTTATTAATGAATTGGAAGACCGCGTGCGAGAGCGCACAAAAGAACTGGCTGCACAAAACGATGCACTGGTGTACCGCTCTCGCCAGCTGCAAACAGTATCCGATGTAGCCCGTAGTATCGTATCAACTCAGGGTCTTGAAGCCTTACTGACCCAGGTTACCAGCATGATTTCGGAACGGTTTGGTTTCTATCATGTAGGTATTTTCTTGCTCGACTCCAAAGGTGAATTTGCGGTTCTTCGTGCAGCAAATAGCGAGGGCGGACAGCGAATGTTAGCCCGGCAGCACAAGTTAAAAGTAGGCCAGGTAGGTATCGTAGGTTATGCAACAGGTCGAGGAGAGGCTCGTATTGCCACGGATGTAGGTCAAGACGCAGTGTACTTTAACAATCCTGATCTGCCTTTAACCCGGTCTGAAATGGCTTTACCATTAAAAGCCAACAATCAGGTCATTGGCGCTTTGGACGTACAGTCAACCGTATCTAACGTGTTTACGCAAGAAGATATCGAGTTATTCTCAACCCTGGCTGACCAGATTGCGATTGCGATTTTAAATAACCAATTGTTGACAAATACAATGGCCGCGTTGGAAGAGGCGCAGCGTGTACACAGGCAATATTTACGGCAAGAATGGGCAACTACTACCAAAGAAAAACCATTCAAAGGATTTGTTTACACACCCCGCGGAATTGTAGAAACAGATGACAGCATTAACCCAATCCTGGCAACAGTCTTTGATACAGGCCAGGTGATTGCCAGTGCAGCAGCGAACGATAATCCTGCCATCCTTGCCGTACCGATCATGCTACGAGGTGAGACAATTGGCGTAATCCATCTACAAGATGCGACTTTGGCTGACCGTTTATGGACAAATGATGAAGTGAATGCAATTCGGGCGGTTTCTGACCAGGTTGGATTAGCCCTTGAAAATGCGCGCCTGTTAGATAACACCATCCGCCGCGCAGAACGTGAACGGAAAGTGCTTGACATAACTGGCAAGATTCGTGCTACCAATGATCCGCAATCCATGATTGAAATTGCCGTAGCTGAATTACAGCGTGCTTTATCAGCAACTAGAGTCCAAATATTGCTCAAGAAGTCATTATCTGACGATGATGAAAATTCAAACGGCAATCATGGTAATCATGGGCATTCTTTCACGCAGCAGTAAGCATTGAGCTGAAATTCGAGGTGATTTATGGCTTATGTAATTTCTGTAACCAATGAAAAAGGTGGGGTTGCCAAAACAACCACAACCTTATCTTTAGGCGCAGCCCTGGTTGAATCCGGCAAGAAAGTATTATTAATCGATCTGGATTCTCAAGCCAACTTGACCCTTGCCTTGGGATTAGATCCAACCAAATCACCCAAAACAATTGTCTCGATGCTATTAGAGGGCATTAAAGGGGAAGCCCTTTGGATGGAAACAGGCATCCCAGGCTTGTTCGTCATTCCGGCAAATAATGAAATGGGATTTGTAGAGCGCATTTTGCCAACCCGCCCCGGCTATGAATCAACCATTAAAAAGAATTTATTGACCGACAAAAATGACTTTGATTATGTGCTGATGGACTGCCCTCCCTTTTTAGGTGCAATCGTCTTAAACGCGCTAACCGCCTCGAATTTGTTAATTATCCCTACACAACCGGAATATTTTTCCATTTATGCATTAAAGAATATGATGAGCCTGATCCGGCGGGTTCGCACCCAAACCAACCCAAACCTCACCTACCGGCTGTTGTTAACCATGTTTGACCGCCGCAACCGCATCCACCGCACGATGAGCGAACAACTCCGCTCCAGTTTTACCAACGGTGTTTTGGATTCGGTCATCATGATTGATACAAAATTACGCGAATCACCGGTTGCCGGATTACCGATTATTTACCATTCTCCCAAAAGTCGGTCTGCCATGCAATACCGCCAATTAGCCCAGGAGATCATGAAATATGTCGAAGAAAAAGTTGCACAGCCGGCTTGAGAATCTCTTTGCCAATTTTGAAGATGCCGTTGCGCCAATCCACCCTGAGGAAAATCGCGCTGCTTCAGGGTGGTCATGGGAATGTTCTGCCGATGGGATCTATCGGACAATCTCGTCAGACGTAACGGACTGCCTGGGTTTTCAACCAACCCATTTCATAGGTCAATCCATCAAGGATGTGGCTGTAGCGGCAGCATCCCGGTCAACCATAAAAAATGCACTGCAAGGCGAAGTCTTTCCTGCTGAAGTGGATATCCACTTTTTAACCAGAGAGGGAGCATTCGTTCCATCCCGGTTGACCATTTTCTTTCGCCCTGCTGTAAATGGTGAAGGCAATAACTATCACGGATACGTTCAAATTCTTTCCGGAGAAATTGAAACAACCTCCCAACCTGCCAGACCGGTAGAATCCGCCAAGGCGGTACCCATTCATCCGCTGGCAGAACATCGTGCAACAAATGAAAAAGTTACCGGTGTTGCTATAGAGGGCGATTCATTACTCCCCGCACAGAACTATTGGTCAACAGCGGGAAAATTAAGCGCTGCACAGAAGAAATTAATTACCCAAAATGCCCAATCGACTGCCCCAGCCGTGTTGGCATTACCCGTTGACTTAAAGGCACAGGGACTTGGCATTGTTGAAATCCTAGACGAAGAAAAGCAGCGAGTCTGGAGTGATGATGAACGGCAGTTGGTTCAAGAAGTTGTCGCTCAACTTTCGTTAGCTATTGAAAATGCACAACTATACGCAACGGTTCAACAGGAGCTCTCGGAAAGAGTCCGCGCAGAACAAGAAATTACACGGCGTAACCAGGACCTGGCTACTTTAAACCGGATTGGGCAGGAGCTGGCTCGGTTAACTTCTCCGGAAGAAATTTACGAATTACTCTTCCAAACCGTTAGCCAGGTTTTAAACAGTCCGAATTTTCTATTAACAGTCTTTGAAAAAGACACCCTCAGCTTTCCCATCGTGCTGCAAGAAGGACAAAAGATTGACCTGCCCAATCGGAAAATTGGAAACGGCATCGCGGATTATGTAATTCTGAACCAGGTTCCGATGATTGTTCCAAACCATGTTCGAGATGAGCTTTCTCAACGGGGCATTCCCATTCCGGAAAAAATCCCTGGCTCTATCCTGGCTGTGCCTCTGATTACCAGCGATAAAGTTCTGGGGGCCATTGTCCTTCAAGACTACACCACGGAAAATGCATATAACGATGTGCAAATCGAATTGTTATCGACAATTGCCTCTCAGGTAACCGTTGCACTGGAAAACGCAAACCTGTTTAAAGAAATTACCTCCGCCCTGACCGCAATCGAAAACCGCGAACGCTATCAGGCGAGTATTGCGCAGGCTGTTGCCACACTCTCCGAATTCGGTATCAAAGGGCTGCCCGAAGTCTTGCAGCATCTTGGACAAGCTTCCCAGGCTGATCGGGTTTATTTCTCTCAAGTTAAGGAAGATGAGCAGGGCTTGTATTGGACGGCTCAAAATGTATGGACAAAGCCGGATATTGCTCATCCGATTGAACGCACCAAAATTTTACACATGCCGGTTGCCCTATTCCCCACCTGGGGGCGTGCACTCCGTGAGAATGGCTGGTTTGTTGCAAAAGTAGATCAACTGGAAGGATTGGAACATGATTTTCTCGCCAACCAGGGGATCCAATCCATTCTACTGTTGGCCGTTCCGGGAAAGAACTCAACCCCTGGATTCATTGCCTTTGAGCAAATGGAAACCGGGCATACCTGGCAGAACGACGAAATTAGTGTTTTACGTGTGGCTGCTGACGCCCTGGCAAACACTTTTGTCCGGCAGGACCTGCTGGAACAGTTACAAGCATCGCTGGATGAATCCGAAAACTTGTATAAAATCAGCCACCGCCTTGCTTTAGCCAACGACTTCCAGGAAATGGTCGCTTCAATTGCCACAGGCATGCGAGTCCATGCACTTAATCGCGGTCTGTTAATTCTGACTGAAAAAGATCCTTCTGGAAAAATCATTTCGCATTCCGTGCGCGCAAATTGGTACAGCGGACGAGGTACTCCCCCGCTGCCGGTTGGTACAGAGTTATCCAATTCAGTATTAAGCCGGTTAATTACCACAGAATCGCCGTTGTTTATTGATGACATCCTGGAAGCAAAACTTGATCGGGATATTCAAGACGAATTAATCAATCAGGCAGTTCGTTCTTTGGCTGTTTTACCTTTATGGGCTGGGAAAAGCCAACTGGGTGCTCTTGTTTTGCTGACAGAAGACCGCCATTACTTCAGCGGACGTGAAATTCGCACCTATCCCCCATTGGTTGACCAGATGGCTACCGGTGTTGAAAACCTGCGTTTATTCGAACAAACCCAACAGGCTCTTTCTGAAACCGAATTGTTATACAACCTCAGTTCCGGAATTTCGCAGGCACGCGGTGCTCAAGACTTGTCTGAATTAATTGCTCAAAAAGTACTACCGGCAGATGCAGACCACGTTTCCATTATTTTGGTCAATCAAACCCCTGACGGTGCAATTATCGATCTGGAAATTGTCGGGGACTTTGATCGCAAGAATGAGCACATTCCCTTAGGTTTGCACATTCCGGTTGCCGATTTCCCCTTGGTCAAGAAGGTTAACCAAGACGTTCTGGTATTTAATGATGTCAGATTATCCGAAATTGATGCAATTTCCAAAGAAACTTTGTTGAGAAACAAAATTCAATCAGGATGTATCGTTCCGCTGCTCAGCGCGGGACGGCTGGTTGGTCTGATGACCATTTCTGCAAAGAAAAAGCTTACATATGATCAAGATACCATTCGGCTCTTCCAAACAGTAGGTAATGGTATCTCAGTCGCGATTGAAAGACAGCGGTTACTGCGTGAAGCACAGCGCCGCGCGCTTGAGCTTGAAACAGCTGCTGAAATTGCGCGAGACACCAACAGCACCCTGGCTCAAGACGCTCTCTTAAAACGCATTGTAAACTTGATGGTCGAGCGTTTTGATTTCTATCACACAGCCTTGTTCCTGCTTAATCCCGAAGGCACAGTTGCCCATATTCAAGAAGCCAGCGGTCAAGCCGCAGAAAAAATTCTCGCCAAAGGGCAAAAAATATTGGTCGGGTCGCGCTCTGTCATTGGCCGTACGACAGCTACAGGTGAACCGGTCGTCGTCAATGATGTTTCCAACAACAATCTGCAGCTTGCCCATCCCGAACTGCCTGAGACTCAGTCTGAAATGGGTATCCCATTAAAAATTGGTAATCGTATTATCGGCGCACTGGATATTCAATCCAGACACCTGAATGCATTCAGTCAGGCAGATGTCAGCGTGCTGCTGATTCTTGCTGATCAGATTGCCGTTGCGATTGAGAACGCCCGTTCATACGAATTGGCGCAAAAAGCTTACCAGGAAATTCGCGAAGTGGACCGGTTAAAGAGTCAGTTCCTGGCCAATATGAGCCATGAGCTGCGTACCCCATTAAACTCAATCATCGGCTTTTCACGAGTCATTCTAAAAGGTATCGACGGTCCCATCAACGAAGTACAACAGCAAGATTTGACTTCGATATACAATTCCGGGCAACATTTACTCGGTTTGATTAATAATGTGTTGGACTTATCCAAAGTCGAAGCCGGTAAAATGGAATTGCAATTCTCTGATGTCAGTATTCCGGACATTATTAATACAGTGATGTCCACTGCCATTGGGTTGGTCAAAGATAAATCCATTCGACTAGAACAGAAAATTGAACCGAACTTACCAATCGTTGTTGCGGATGCCACCCGTGTCCGGCAGGTATTGCTAAACTTTGTATCAAATGCGGCCAAATTTACGGAAGAGGGCTTGATATCAATTGATGCCAAGACGGTCACCAGCCCTGATGGAAAACCCGAAGTTATGATCATGGTATCCGACACCGGGGATGGCATTGCCGAAGCTGACCGTGATAAATTGTTCCAACCCTTCTCTCAGGTTGACGATTCCCCCACCCGCAAGACAGGCGGCACCGGTTTGGGTCTTTCCATTTGCCGTTCATTTATTGAATTGCACAAAGGCCGGATTGGATTACTTGAAAGTGAAGTCGGAAAAGGGAGCACATTCTTCTTCACATTACCCATTCAGGTAAAAGAAGAAGAAACAATCGCCGATACTTCTACACTTCCTTATCAAATCAACACAATCCTTTCGATTGATGATGACCAACAAGTGATCAATTTATATGAGCGATTCTTACAACCGAGCGGTTACCGGATTGTTTCTTTAACCGATCCCAAGAAAGCCGTGGAGAAGGCCAAAGAGATTAAGCCTTTTGCAATTACCCTGGATATCATGATGCCCGAGAAAGACGGATGGCAAGTTCTGCACGAGCTAAAAAATGATCCGGCCACCCGCGATATTCCCATCATCGTTTGCAGCATCATGGAAGATGAAGAAAAAGGATTCAGTATCGGGGCATCCGATTACCTTGTTAAACCATTCCTGCAGGAAGATTTAATTAATGCGCTTAATCGCCTGAATAGAGATGGAAAAATCAATCAAATCCTTGTCATCGATGATTCGGCTGATGATTTGCGCTTAATCGAAAAATCAATCCAGGAAAACAGTAAATTTAAAGTAATCACCGCCCAAGGCGGCAAAGCTGCCATCGAAATATTACAAACAGCCCGCCCGGATGCAATCTTACTGGATCTGTTTATGCCAGATATGAACGGATTCGACTTGCTGGAAAAATTCCGCTCCGACCCGGACATGCGAAAGACCCCGGTCATTATTGTCACTGGCGCAGACTTAACCCCGGAGCAGCACCAACTGCTGGCGGAATTTGGTCAACAGATGCTGAATAAGAGCTTGCTGCGTGAACGCGATTTATTGAATACACTGGAAGACGCATTAAAACGCTGGCGAGCTTAATTTCTATTTCAAAGGTATTAGATTAAATGACAACCCACTTTAACGTTGAATGCCTTGACTGCGGACATATCGCTCTTTACACCCCAGGTGCCAGTATTTGCCCACAATGTGGTGGTTCCTGGAGAGAAGCCCGTTACAATTATCAGGAAATCGCTAACTCATTACCCGAATTAATCAAAAATCGTCCTTTTGATATCTGGCGGTATCGCGAATTACTGCCTGTACAACGGCCTAACCCTGATTTGACCCTTGCAGCTGGTGGAACACCGCTTATTCGTGCGCTCAACCTGGGGATGATCCTGGGAAGGAATAATATCTATTTAAAAGATGAAAGACAGGGACCAACCCATTCTTTTAAAGACCGGCAGGCAGCCATTACCATTGCGGCCTTAAAAGAAGCTGGCATCACCGAAATGGTCGTTGCTTCTACTGGCAATGTCGCAATTGCCTATTCTGCCTATGCCGCCCGGGCGGGAATTAAACTCTATGCCTTTCTAACCAGTCTTGTCCCCGCAGCCAAAATGCGAGAAGTAGCGATTTATGGGACACAGGTCATAAAAGTTACTGGTTCATACGATCAGGCCAAACAGGTAGCCGCAGAATTTGCCCGCCAACGCGGGCTTTACCTGGATACTGGTGCGCGCAGTATTCCCTGCGTTGAAGCAATGAAAACCCTGGCTTTTGAAATTTGCGAACAAATAACCGCACAGATTGGTACCCCAACAGAGCCCGACGAAAATGGACATCTGCCGATATGGAAAGCCCCAGACTGGTATTTCCAATCTGTCAGCGGCGGGATGGGCCCGCTGGGTGTTGCCAAAGGATTTGCCGAATTAAAACAGATGGGATTAATAGACAAAATTCCGAAAATGGGCATCGTTCAGGTGGATGGCTGTGCGCCCATGGTACACGCCTGGAAACAAGGCCGTGAGACTGCCATCCCAATTCAGTCCCCCCACACATTAATTGCTACCCTGGCTACGGGCGATCCGGGCCGGACGTATACACTGCTGCGCCAAAAGATGCTCCAGGGATCAGGCGGTATCTTTGAAAGTGTTTCAGACGAAGAAGCGTTCCGGTCGATGCACTTCTTAGCAAAAATGGAAGGGTTGAGTGTTGAACCAGCTGCAGCGGTGTCATTTGCCGGTTTGATTAAACTCGTCCGTTCCGGGCAAATCCAACCTCATGAAACCGTAGCAGTGAATATTACCGGCCACACCATGCCAATAGAAAGAAACATCCTTGGCGAAGGATGGGCCAGAAACGTGATTTTGCCGTCTCAAACCATGGAGGAAAATCCGGAAGAAGGACTCCTGGCAGCCTTGAGCAAAGTCTCAACAGACCGCTTCCCATGCATTGCAATTGTGGACGATAACCCAGATGTACGCAGGTTGGTTCGCCGAATCCTCCAGGCACAGGGCAACTATGCCATTTTTGAAGCGACCAATGGAAAAGAAGCGGTTCAGCTAATTCAAAAAGAGCTTCCCAACCTGGTGATTCTCGATTTGATGATGCCCGAAATGGATGGGTTTGCCGTTATGGATGCATTGCAAGCCAACCCGGAAACAGCTTCCATCCCGGTCATTATTGTCACAGCCAAAGAATTAACCCCTGCAGAAAAAGAACGGCTGAATGGACATATCCAAACCATGATGCAAAAAGGTGACTTTATGTCGGACGAATTATTAGATGAAGTCCGCGCTTTGTTGAAATAAGATCCAGGAAATCAATGAATCAAAAAATCCGGACACAAGGGATCACAGCTGCATTATCATCAGCCTTATTGCTAGGGATCATACCGATTTTTGGCAAGCAAGCCCTTTTGTCCGGATTTTCCCCGCTATCCGTAGTTGCTCTTCGTACCGGCATAGCAGTTCTGCTTTTGTTGATCCTGATGCTGTTTAAACGACAGTATTTTTATATATATCCGGTTGGTCTCATGGGTAGTTTTTTGGCAGGGTTTTGCAACGGGATTGGATCCATTTTTTATTACACTGCATTAACCAGAATTAGTGCCAGTATCGGACATTTACTCTATTCCCTGTATCCACTATTCCTGGCATTTTGGCTGTTATTAGACCGGCATACGATCAGCCGTTTGACACTATTCCGCTTAATTCTCACCCTTCCCGGGGTCGTATTATTGTTAAGCACAGGCAAAGAACATGTGGATCTGATTGGCGCAGGAATGATGTTAGCGTCTGCTATTTTTTATGCCCTACACCTGATCATTAACCAACGTATTTTGTATGAAGCCCCGCCGCCCACAGTCACATTTTACACCCTGGTATCCATGGCATGCACTGTCATTCTGGCATTTATTATATTTGACCGTCACTTACCCGCGTTGGCACAAACCAACTACTTACCCATTCTGGGCATGGGCATCATTACTTTCCTGTCTCGGATTACACTGTTCATGGGGGTAAAACAACTTGGCGGCCTACAAACTGCGTTGTTAGGTTTGAGTGAACTGCTAGTTACCGTTGTGTTGGCAAATATTATGCTTGGCGAAAGTTTGTCAATCTTGCAGTGGATTGGAGCAGCTGTTATTGGGGCCAGTTTAGTGTTGGTCGGCTTTGATAAATATACGCCAGAAAAGAGATATTCCACCGGATGGTTGGCGTGGCTCAATCCACCCAAGATACCGACTACTCAATTACCCTGGCAAAAATAATTTTCCAAACGCCTGCATAAGAAGATTTAGGATTTGCTTTCGATCCGTGTGTCGATAATCTCCAATAAGTAACCGGACCCTCGAATATTCTTGATCCAGTCCTTTCCACCGGGTATTTTGATTATTTTTTTATTTAAGCGGGACATTAGCGGGCGAAGAATTTTTGCAGCTTCCACCGCATTGACACGATATCCATAGACTTGCTGGACAAGATCTTCATGATAGATCACAAGCGTGTGGTTAAGCAATAAGATACACAATACTTTTGCTTCGGTTGGTGTTAATAATATTTTTTCTTCGGCTGTGGCAATCGATCTGCGCATACAGTCAATCACAATTCCATTTGATAAATGAAAAACTGATTTCTGGCTGGCATCGCTGGGCAGCGCGTCATAGACTGTCTTTTGCTCAGCTACCCCTTTCAATGAATCTTCACCTAAAGCACGCCGAACGCTCACCAAGATCATTTCCGGATCTAATGGCTTTTGCAAATAATCTGTTACCCGATAACGCAGCGCATGAACCGCGGTTTCTACTGAAGCATAGGCGGTTAAGATGATTATTTTCAGATTTGGATAAGCAGGGACAACCTTTTCCAGGACTTCCACCCCTCCCATCCCACCCATTTTTAAATCCAGAACCATCACATCAAAAGGAGATTTTTCAAGCTCTAGCAGTGCAATTTCACCACTCCCGACGGCTGTCACCTGGAAACCTTCCAATTGCAGAATCCGCAAAAGCGTTAAGCGCGGAATATCTTCATCATCAACAACGAGAATTCTGTATTGGTTCATTGTGTACTACCCTTAGGAATCTGAATTCGAAAACAGGCACCTTGCCCATATCGGGGTGGGCAGATTTCTAACTGGCCTTGATGAACATCAACAATGATTTCATAACTAATCGATAAACCCAACCCGGTTCCGCCTGATTTTGTTGAGACAAATGGCTCAAAGATTTTTCCTTCAAAATCATAGGGTATACCAGGACCAGAATCTTCAATGGTAATTTCCAAAAATTGATCCGTCTCACAAGCATCGATCCAAATTTGTTTAGGATCTGGACAACCCTGGACAGCATCCATCGCATTGATAAATAAATTTAGAAAAACCTGTTGTAATTGATCTCGTACCGCCAGGATTTTGGGTAAATTTTCCTGGATCGAAATATGACATTCAATCTGTTTTTGTTTAAGTTGGGTTTGGATCAAATTGAGCGTTTTTTGGATCACTTCGCCCATCGAAATTATCTGCTTTTCAACCCCGCTGGGCCGGTAAAATTCCAACGCCCCTTGCACAAAATCGGAAAGCCGCTCAATTTCACCCCGCGCCATCAGTAAATATTCATTTTTCTGTTCATGAGACACATCATTTCGGATTGCCAAATGCAAACAATTTTGAACTGCTTGCAAGGGATTATTAACCTCATGAGCTACATTCGCCATCAAGCGGCCCAAAGCAGACATTTTTTCAGCCAGGATTAATTTCTTTTGGGATTCGCTCAATTGACGTAATGACACATTCAAATTATGAACAAGCCAGATATTTTCAAGTGCAATGGAAGATTGCCTTCCTAGGATCATCGCAAATTCCAGGTCCGGTTCTCGAATTTCTCTAGCTTCATTTTTTCTTAAGCTGATATATACCAGCCATCTTCCCCGGTGCATTACAGGAACTATTAATGCATCCTTATAAGCATGCAGTAAAAGCCATGATGCAAAGAGCCCTTCTTCATTTTCTTCGCTAGTGACCAAATAGGCAGTGTTCGTTTCACACGCCTTATTCAATTCGATATCAATAACAAGCTTTGAATTCAAATCAATTTCAGTGTGATCAGCGATGGACTCCCATCCATGCTCATTCTTCGTAAATATTTCCACCCTATATGTCTGAAACTGAGCAATAAACGCTTGTTCAATCGCTGCAGTAAGTACCGCCGGATCATCTTCAGTAAAAATTTCTTCATTGATCTCAAACAATGGTCTCAGAATATGCAATCGATTTGCGTCAATGCGGCTGCGGTAATCTCTCAACACCTGTTCAACACTGCGAACTAAATCTTCACTCGATTCAAAAGGCTTAAGGATTAACCCATCCACTCCTCTATGCAAGGCCTGGATAGCCGTCTCAACCGTACCAAACCCTGTCATCAGCAAAACAGCCAGATCACTTTGCAGCATTCTGGCACGGTTTACCAACTCAAAACCATCCAATAACGGCATGCGCACATCCGTTACCAAAACATCAAATCGCTGTTCTGACAACAAACGGATTGCCTCATACGGATGCGTACTGATGATCACTTCATAACCCGCTTGCTCTAACAATCGCTTGCACAAACGGGCGATTCCAACCTCATCATCCACAACTAAAATTCGCGTTTGGGTCATTTCTAATTTCTCTTCAGATGGGGAAAAAGCATATTGCTGGAAACCATGATTGAAACCCACCTCAATGTTAATCATTGTACCTTAACTCAATTATCAAAACCGTAAAAACTGGATAAGGAATTTATTCTCCATGCTATAATCCCGACTGAAGATGAACTCCAATCAGCCAGACCAGACATTCCCTGCCGATTACTTTAGCGACCATTTTGAAAACGAATGGATCGCAAAAAAGGCTCTTCAACATCGCAAAACCTGGGGGCAGTACTTTACTCCATTTCTTATTGCCGATTGGATGTCTACCTGGGTTCTAGCAGAAGGGAGCCCAAAACATGTTTTAGATCCGGCGCTTGGTACCGGTATATTTTTCCGAGCCTGTCAAAAAAATTACTCCCAACCTTTAATTTTTACAGGCTTTGAGCTAGAGCCTGAAATTCATTCGCTTGCAACTAATTGTTTGATCCCTCGGAACGGTGATCAATTCAATATTATTCGCCAAGATTTTTTGGAAAATGATTGGGAAAAGCGTTATCCAGCAATTCTTTGCAACCCGCCATATCAACGTTTTAAGAACCACCCCAAAAGAAATGACCAAATTTATTTGCTGGAAAATCGTTTAGGCATAAAAATAGACCGGCAAACCAATATTTACTCGCTTTTTCTCCTTAAATCCCTCCACCAGCTTGAATCCAACGGTAGAGCTGCTTTTATTCTGCCATTTGAGTTCTTAAATGCCGATTACGGACAACTGATTAAAACCCAGATTCTCGCCAAGCGCTCATTACAGGCGGTAGTCTGGTTTAAAAAGCCACTTAATCTCTTTCCAGGAGCAATTACCACCACTTCCATTCTATTATTTGGTGCTCATAACAGCGCTGCTGAATCTGTTCAATTTATCCAGGTAGATACTCCCGATCAGCTACCAAATCCGAAAAATCTTACCGCAGATTCCAAACGAATTACGGTTAGTTGGCAGTCCATTCCCATCCAAAGTTTACTGTCTCAAAAAAAATGGCGTAATTTGAAGATTTCTATTCCAGCCAATGCCCAAAATAACCTGGTTCCATTATCTACCTTTGGCAAGGTAATGCGCG
>JAJUJY010000094.1 GCA_029265085.1 Chloroflexota bacterium | reverse complement strand
TATTGAATTGGACGCCCCGATTATTCCCGCCGAAAAAGAGCAGGTAAAAGTAGAAGGAAAAGTTTTGGAACAATGGCTGGCACCTAATAAGTTTGCTGCGGGATGGCACCAATCATCTGCACGCCTTGGTGAGATTGGGAATACGGTATTAAATGGCCATCACAATGTGGATGGTGAAGTATTTGGCAATCTTGAAAAATTGACCCCCGGCGATTTAATCTACGTAACAGGCGGGACTTACCGCTATACGTTTGTGGTAAATAACGTGATGATTCTTCCAGAGAAGCATGCCAATCTAGAAACGCGTCTGGAGAATGCGCGCTGGATTCAACGTTCAGATGATGAAAGGCTAACGCTGGTTACGTGTTGGCCTAAAGAGTCAAATACTCACAGGCTAATTGTGGTAGCACAACCCACTGGCGAAGTGGTGGATCTTGGAGAAGGTATATATTAAATAAAAAAACTGGCTAGGCCAGTTTTTTTATTTGATGAACATCAGGACGGATCCAGATCAACTGGTACCGCGATGACAAATAGCCGGCCCCAGGAGGGTTCGCCTTCTGCTTCGATGCAGGTTTGTAAGATCAATCGATCTTTCACTGCATAAATATTATTGAATAAATCTACCACAGATAATTGCTCTTTTTCGGGGTGAGCGAGGTCAACAAAATTCGAGTATGGACTGTTAGGAGAGAGCGCCTGGTATTTTTGGATATCTACAATACGATACGATTCTGTGGATCCATCTCCTCGAACAATTGATACGATCTGGTCCACCTTCAAATCAAAAAATTGACTTCCTTCTAAATAATTGTGCGCCAACATAGCACGTGAACCATATTGACGGGCCATGCGAAATTCAGTTAATTTTCCTTCTTCTGTGGAAACAAAACCAGGTTTATCTGAAGGCTGCTGCACTACGGGAGCAGCGATTACGCCGGCAACATAAAGTCCAGTAATGGTCTTTTTATTGCCGTTTTTTACTGTTTCGATGAAACTGGCTAAATCCGGGTATTTTAGGACGTCATTAGATTCGGTTGTGGAGCCAGATGCTGTGACCGGGATAAATTGCGCAGAAACGGGGAAGACTGATACCAGTAAAAGACTGACCGCTAAAATAGTCAGGAAAGTTGTCTTCGCAAAAGAATTCATTAGTTTCAATTGGATACCTCGATTAGTAATAAATCGGTATTTTTATAGTGATAATTTAGTGGTTATGCCAAACGAATTCAATAGGCCAGGCTGATATTGGGGGCATTCTGACAATTTTGTTAAGTGAAGAAAGGTGGAGAAAGGTGTTGTAAAGAAAGAGAAAATATTTTGAACTCACGATTACAAGGCATGGTATAATTTGAGCAATCTATTGAAATCTGACACTGTAATAGTGTTATAAGGAGAAAAGGGTATGTCTGGACATTCTAAGTGGGCAACTATCAAACGAAAGAAAGGTGCAGCCGACGCAAAGCGCGGACAGGTGTTTACCCGCCTGACTCGTGAAATTGTGATGGCAGCACGTGAAGGTGGTGGAGATATTGATACCAATTTCCGGCTGCGGTTAGCCGTTGATAAAGCCCGGTCCCAGAACATGCCGAAAGAAAATATCGAGCGGGCCATTAAACGTGGTACAGGCGATTCAAAAGACGGCGCAATTTATGAACAGGTTTTTTATGAAGGTTATGGCCCCAATGGCGTTGCGATCATGATCGAGTGTGTGACCGAAAACCGCAATAGAACTGTTGCCGAATTACGTCACATGCTTTCACGATCTGGCGGTAACCTGGGTGAAGCAGGTTCAGTAGCCTGGCAGTTTACTCGTGCTGCATATTTTTCTCTGCCTGGTAAAGAATCTGACTATGAAAAATTATTTGAATTGGCTGTAGAAAACGGAGCCAATGATGTGACCTATGATGAAGGAACCATTGAAATTGTAGGACCGGTTGAGAGTTTTAAAATTTTGACGGATGCACTGCGCGCCAATGGTTACCAACCAGAAGAAGCTGAATTGCGGATGATTGCCAACCAGGAAATGGAACTGGATGTAGATGATACATTGCAGGTGCTCCGTTCTATTGATGGCATTGAAGAATTGGATGATGTGCAGAATGTCTTCCATAATATGCGCATCTCTGAGGAGGCCATGTCGGCTTTGGGTGAGGACTAAGCCCCATGTTGGTGCTAGGGATTGATCCAGGCACTGCAACTACTGGATATGGATTAGTTCGAGATACCAGCGATGGGCTTGCAGTCGTTGATTTTGGTGTAATCATCACTCCTGCGGGAATGAAACAAGAGCAGCGATTGCTTCATTTGTATAGTCAACTTAATTCGATCATTGATCTCCACCGCCCAGATACAGGGGCGGTGGAGAAATTGTTTTTTTCTCGCAATGTAACCACCGCAATTACGGTTGGTCAGGCGCGAGGTGTGGTTTTATTGGCGATGGCGCAATCCAATATGCCGGTCGGTGAATATACTCCAATGGAAGTGAAGCAAGCGGTAGCAGGCTACGGCGGTGCGGACAAATCTCAAGTGCAGCAAATGGTGCGTGCACTTTTAGGATTGAAGGATATTCCGAAACCTGATGATGCCGCTGATGCTCTTGCTATCGCTATTTGTCATTTGCACAGCAGTCGTTACCTATCTTTATGACACTGATTACCAGCACAGCCAATTCACAAATTAAACAAATCCGCAAATTGCGCGATCGAAAAGAACGCCAACAGACCGGATTATTTTATATTGAGGGGTTAAGAATTGTTGGAGAAGCCATTCAAAAAAAATGGCGAATTGAAAGTTTGGTAATCGCTCCTGGCTTGTTATCCAGTTCTTTTGGACAACAGCTAAAGGCAGATTTTCGAGAACAAGGTGGAAATGTCATCGAAGTAACTGAAGCAGTTTTTGAATCGATTGCATTGAAAGAAAATCCACAGGGAATTGGAGCGGTTGTTCACCAACAATGGTGGAGTTTAAATGATATTTCGCTGCAGGATGGGGAAACCTGGGTTGCTTTAGATTCGGTTGCGGATCCGGGTAATTTGGGCACGATTTTACGAACCAATGATGCTTCTGGTGGTAAGGGGATAATTTTAATTGATAACTGTACTGATCCTTATGATCCTTCTTCGATCAGGGGCAGTATGGGGGCTATTTTCTCGCAGAAGCTTGTAAAGACCTCGTTTGAGACATTTCGTGAATGGAAAAAAATTAAACAGATCCCTGTTTTTGGCACATCCGATAAAGCAGCCGAAGATTATCATTACGTGGATTATCCAAAACAGTTGATTGTTTTCATGGGGAGTGAGCGGCAAGGATTGTCTGAATCCCATCAAGCGATTTGTGATCGGATGATTAGAATTCCTATGTTGGGTGAAAGTGATTCATTAAATCTGGCAGTTGCAACCGCGTTAATTATTTACGAAGTTTATAATCACCGTCGAGACCGGTAGAATTGATCTTCTGGATATAACAGCCAAAAGGAATAGGTTATGATCGAAAATATTCAAGGCGAAGTGATGGCTTGTGGCGATGAGCATGTAGTAATTCAATTGGGTGGATTAGGAATAAAAGTGAATGCACCAAAGCCCTACTGTCGCCAATTGCATCCTGGAGAAAAAATATATTTCCATACCTACCTTGTTGTTCGGGAAGATGCCTGGTCTTTATACGGCTTCGAGTCCGAATACGAACGTGATTTTTTCATTTTATTATTGGGTGTAAATGGAATTGGTCCACGATCTGCTTTGACCGTGCTTTCTACATTAAGTGTGGATATGATCCGCAGGGCGGTTTTGGCCGAGCAAGCTGATGTTTTGGCAAGGGTGCCAGGAATTGGAAAAAAGACTGCTCAAAAAATTGTGCTGCATTTGCAGGGTAAAGTTGGCGAGGCTGGTCCAATATCCGAGGCTGTTGCGATGATGGATATTGACGCAGAAGTGTTGGATGCTTTGACAAGCCTTGGATACAGCATTGTGGAAGCGCAAACAGCAATTCAATCGATTCCTCGGGATGCATCTCGTGATGTGGAGGAAAGGCTGCGAATTGCTTTACAGTTCTTCTCTAGTTAATGTGTTGTTTACCAATGGTGAAATTCTTTCCAATTCTTGTTACAGAAAACTGGACAAACATTTTGCTTTCAGGTATGATTTAAAGCTGTAAGTCTGCAATATTGACCCAAGATGAGTTAATTATTGTGAGGTAAGTTCAATCGGAGAGCGGGTAAGTTTGAATAACCATCTATTGAACTGCCATATTCCTGGATCTTTTTTATATTTCTCCTGACCTGGAGGTTCAATGACAGACCTGATCAAACAATTGACCACGGATCTTCAACAAAAGATTGATGCGTACCAGCCGCAATTTGAGGTGCGCAACATCGGTATCGTGACGGAAGCTGGTGATGGTATCGCGCAAGTGGATGGCCTGGCTGGAGTGCAATCGCAGGAGTTAGTTGAGTTCGAAAACGGCGTAATTGGTATTGCCTTTAACCTTGAAAAAGAAAAGGTTGGCGTTACCATTTTAGGCGATTTTTCGACGATCTCTGAGGGAATGCAGGTACGCTCTACCGGTCGGATTGCATCTGTCCCGGTCGGGGATGGCTTGATTGGTCGTGTGGTCAATGCGCTTGGCCAGCCAATTGATGGGAAAGGTCCTATTCAATACACAAAATTCCGACCTATTGAACGGATCGCTCCAGGTGTAATTGATCGTCAGGATGTTGATTCTCCAGTGCAAACTGGTATTAAATCTATCGACTCCATGATCCCGATTGGTCGCGGCCAGCGCGAATTAATCATTGGCGACCGTCAGACGGGAAAAACAGCGATTGCGATTGATACAATCATCAATCAAAAAGGTAAGGACCTTATTTGTATTTACGTGGCGATCGGACAGAAAAAAGCCGCAGTTGCTCGAACTTTTGCCTTGCTAGAACAATACGGCGCTATGGCTCATACACTGATTGTGGTTGCATCGGCAGATGAAGCCGCAGCTATGCAATATATCGCTCCTTACACTGGTTGTGCAATCGGTGAAGAATTTATGGAAACTGGCCGAGATGCTCTGGTTGTTTATGACGACCTTTCCAAACATGCATGGGCATACCGGCAGGTATCTTTGCTTTTGCGACGTCCCCCAGGCCGAGAAGCCTATCCGGGAGATGTTTTTTATCTTCATTCGCGTTTATTGGAACGCGCATCCCGCATGGCATACCATTATGCGATTGTCCCTGATTCATTCGAAGGGAAACGTGCAAAAGTTAGCGATGCAGTCGATGGACAGATTTTTACAGGACCACGGTCAAAGCATGATGCGGAACAGGCCTTGAAAAATATGGCCACAACAGATGGCCATAAAATTGTTCCAGTGGAAGGAACTGGCGGGTCATTAACCGCTTTACCGATCATTGAGACACTATTGGGTGATGTTTCTGCATATATTCCAACCAACGTAATTTCAATTACCGATGGGCAAATATACCTAGAATCAAACCTGTTTAATGCGGGTATACGCCCTGGTATTAATGTAGGTATTTCTGTATCTCGTGTGGGTGGATCTGCTCAAACCAAGGCGATGCGCCAGGTTGCAGGCCGGCTTCGTCTGGATATGGGTAGTTTCCGTGATCTGGCTGCCTTTGCGCAGTTTGGATCCGATCTTGACAAGGCCACCCAATCCCAACTGAATCGCGGGTTGCGTTTGCAAGAAATTCTCAAGCAGCCACAATATGAACCAATGTCATTGGAGCATCAGGTGATTGTGTTGTTTGCTGGTGTCAATGGATTTGTTGATGCAATCCCTGTTGAACGGGTGAAAGCCTGGGAGCAGGCTGTGCTTCGCTATATCGAATCCTCCTTCCCTGAGATCGGCCGAGATATTAATGAGAAGAAGATGCTCAGCCCTGAGACAGAAGCGAAATTGCGCGAAGCATTACAGACATTTAATTCTACCTGGGCATAAGTATGCCTTTGGGCATAAACCTGGTCTAAAGGATAACCATGGCATCCACACGAGAAATGCGATTACGTATCCGAAGCGTGAAAAACCTTTCGCAGGTGACACGCGCCTTGGAGACGGTCAGTGCCAGCAAGGTCCGACGTGCTGTCCAGGCATATTCACAAACCAAGCCGTACTCTGAAA
Source organism: Chloroflexota bacterium (assembly GCA_029265085.1). The sequence continues at coordinate 10,460 of JAJUJY010000094.1, read as the reverse complement.
AAGCATTAAAAGTGCTGCTGCATGTTGCCAGACAGCCAGGCCACCAGAGTCTCCATCCACTATTGGTGGAACGTGATGAGATAAAGAAAACGCTGGTGGTGATGGTTTCGTCGGATCGCGGCCTGGCAGGTGCGTATAATGTCAATATTTTACGGCATACGCTGCATGAATTTGATCATAATCCTGTTCCTGTCCAATATATTGCAGTCGGGAAAAAGGGGCGTGATATGTTGATTCGGCGGCGTAAAAATTTACTTGCCGAGTTTAGTAATCTGCCGAATTCACCCAGTTTTACTGATGTGGCTTCAATCGGTCAGCTAATTGTTGATGAATATTTAAATGGCGATGTGGATGAGGTGTATATTGCCTATACAGAGTTTGGCAGTATGCTCCGGCAGACACCGATCACGCGAAAATTATTGCCTTATGTGACAGAAATTGTCCCGGATGGGGTTCATAAATTAACCGCTACTCATAAAACAAACGCGGTTTTTACCTATGAACCGGGGCAAAAAGAGTTGTTGGATGAGATCATTCCACGCTTCACAGCGCTGCAGGTATATCAGGCGATTATTTCATCCATGGCAAGCGAACATGCAGCACGGATGGTTGCCATGCGGAATGCAACAGACAGTGCCAAGGAACTGATATCGGTTCTCCAACTGGATTACAACAAAGCCCGCCAGCAATCAATTACGAATGACATATTGGATATTACTGGCGGCGCGGATGCGTTAATGAAAGCAGTATCCGGACAATCATAACGAATTTGCTTCATCTCTCTTAAGATCTGGAGGTTTGGAATGGAACAACCAAACGGGCGTGTGGTACAAATTCAAGGCGGTGTGGTTGATGTAGAATTTCCTGCCGGTGATTTACCGGAGTTATTCGAAGCGGTTATAGTGATCCGGCCTGGCGCTGCTGAGATGACCCTGGAAGTGCAAAAACAACTCCCTGACAACTGGGTTCGCTGCATTGCAATGGATTCCACCGATGGGCTTGTGCGTGGGCTGCCTGCTCGGCGAACTCATGCTCCTATCAAAGTGCCAGTTGGTCCAGTTACTCTGGGTAGGATTTTCAATGTATTGGGAAAACCAGTAGATAATAAAGGTTCAGTCGAGACCAATTCATATTATCCAATTCATAGGGCAGCTCCTGAATTTGCCGATCAGTCAACGCGAGTTGAGGTATTTGAAACCGGGTTGAAGGTTATTGACTTAATTGCACCATTCACGAAAGGTGGTAAGATTGGCATTTTCGGGGGCGCTGGCGTTGGGAAAACCGTTATTATCATGGAATTGATCCGCTCGATTGCAACGGTTCACCAGGGCAACTCTGTATTTGCTGGCGTTGGTGAACGCACTCGTGAAGGCACCCAACTATACCGTGAAATGCTCGAATCGGGCGTTATGAAAGATACCGTTATGGTATTTGGCCAGATGAATGAACCAGCCGGTGTCCGTTTACGCGTGGCATTGACTGCTCTGTCGATGGCTGAATATTTCCGAGACCAGGGTAAAGACGTTTTGTTGTTCATCGATAACATTTTCCGCTTTACCATGTCTGGTTCTGAGGTGTCGGCGTTGTTAGGCCGTATGCCTTCAGCGGTAGGTTACCAGCCAACCCTGGCAACTGAAATGGGTGAACTGCAGGAACGAATCACTTCTACCCGCCAGGGATCGATTACATCCATGCAGGCGGTTTATGTACCGGCGGATGACTATTCGGACCCGGCTCCTGTGGCTACCTTTACCCACCTTGACGCTACCATTGCGCTTGAACGGTCTATTGCCGAGAAGATGATTTATCCAGCCGTTGATCCTCTGGCATCCACTTCACGTATTTTGGACCCGCGCATCGTAGGTGATGAACATTACCAAACTTCTCGCGAAGTCCAGCGTATATTACAGCGCTATAAAGACTTGCAAGATATCATCGCCATTTTGGGTATTGATGAATTAAGTGAAGACGATAAATTGATCGTCTCACGCGCGAGAAAAATTGAGCGGTTCTTCTCACAGCCGATGTTTGTTGCAGAGCAATTTACTGGCATTCCAGGAAAGTATGTAACTTTGCGCGAGACTGTTCGTGGTTTCCGCGAAATTTTGGATGGTAAGTGTGATGACTTACCTGAGCAAGCTTTCTATATGGTGGGCACAATTGAGGATGCACGAGAAAAAGCCCGTCAACTGGCCTGAGGCATAAGGAGACGATATGCCTATTCGCTGTGAAATCGTATCTCAAGACCGGATTGTCTATCAAGGCGATGTGGATATTGTTGTGTTGCCTGGAGCAGAGGGTGTAATGGGGATTTTGCCTAACCATACCCCGCTGTTAACTGTTCTTCAGTATGGTATCATTACGGTTCGGAAGCAGAACGAAGAACAGTTCTTCACGGTTGCCGGTGGTTTTGCGGAAGTGCAGCCTGATCAGGTGACTGTTTTGGCTGATGCAGCAGAAAATGTGGAAGAAATTAATATTTCTCGAGCTGAAGCAGCAAAACAGCGCGCTGAAGAAATGCTTAAGGAAGGTTTGCCTGCTGATACGGATCAATATTTAATGATCCAATCTGCGCTTCGCCGTTCTACTTTACGATTAGATGCCGCAAAAAGGTACCGTCAGCGTCAATCGAAATATCAAAGTTAGTGCAGTTAATCTCGGGCGCGGAGTAATTGATTGAAAACAGCTCTGCGCCTTTATATGAAGGGAAAGAAATTTTTATGCCTGTCTTATCCAGAGAATTGGGCATTGATCTGGGCACAATGAACACGATTATTGCAGAAGGAAACCAGATCCTGCTGCAAGAGCCGACGGTTGTGGCTATTGTAGTTGCTGAACAAAAAATGGTTGAATGGGGGCAGGCTGCAAAAGACATGTTTGGGCGTGTCTCTGATAGCATTGAAGTGGTTAGACCATTGCAGCACGGCGTGATCGCAGAATTTGAAGTAACCGAGAACATGCTCCAGTATTTGATTAAAAAGATTTGTGGACCGATGTTAATTTTTCGACCACGAATCATGATCACGGTGCCTTATGGAATCACAAGTGTTGAAACCCGTGCAGTTCACGAAGCTGGTTTGGGGGCGGGAAGCCGAGAAGTGTATTTGATCCAGCAGCCATTGGCAGCTGCTCTTGGGATTGATTTACCAATCAACACACCAACTGGCAATATGATTATTTCCTTGGGCGGCGGTACGAACCAGGCGGCAGTATTGGCTATGAATGATGTGGTTACTGCAGAAACCTCCCGTACGGGTGGGTTGCGCATGGATGAATCAATTATTGCGTATGTTCGGAAAAAATATGGAGTGATCATTGCGCAGCCAACCGCTGAGCAATTAAAAATACGAATTGGTGCAGCGATCCCGCAGGACAATCAAATGTCTATGGAAGTACAGGGACAGGACCAGGTAACCGGTTTGCCGCGCCCCGTGACCTTAACCACAGATGATATTGTCGATGCGCTTCAAGATCCGTTAACGGAAGTCATTGGTTCTGTACGGCGTGTTCTGGAAAAGACTCCGCCTGAGCTGATTTCTGACATTATTGATCGTGGTGTCGCTATGTGTGGTGGCGGGGCTTTATTGCGTGGAATGGATAAATTCCTGACCAAATCTTTGGGTATTCCTGCTTATCTGGTAGATAACCCGATTACTTGCACAGCTGAAGGAACTACCAAGGCTTTGGCGATGCGCGATGTGCTTCGAAGAAGTTTGTTGAATTACTAATAAAAAAATGGCTGCCGAAAAATCGACAGCCATTTTTTTATCAATAAATCAATCAAGGTAATAGGTCATATGTTGTAGTTTCACGATTGGATCAATGTATTCCACACGGATCCGTTCGGGTAAATTTAACGTAATTGGGGCATAGTTGAGAATAGCATTTATACCAGCCTGGACTAACTCTTCCGCAACTGTTTGTGCAGCATTTGCGGGTACGGTAAGCATCGCAATTTTTACGCCCAGCCGGGTGATTTCTTTTGACATAACTGACGTATCCTGGACGACGACATCCCCAATTTTTAAGCCCAGCTTCTCTGGATTGTTATCAAAAGCCAATACGATGCGAAAACCTCTATCTTGAAAACCCTGGTATCGAGCGATAGCATGTCCCAGGTCACCTACGCCAACCAGTGCGAGGTCCCAAACACGGTTCACGTGTAAAATAGAATGAATCTGCTCTACCAAAAATTTGATGGAATATCCTGTGCCTTGTTTGCCAAATTCGCCAAATTGGGATAAATCTTTGCGAATTTGAGCCGCGGAAATACCAATTGCATCGCCTAATTCTTGTGAAGAGGTTGTTGCTACCCCCTCTTTTTGCATCCGCTCCAGCGCCTGTAAGTATCGAGGCAACCTGCCGACAACAATATCCGGAATCGGTTTGATTGTCATAAATTCCTCTTGTGTAGATAAACTGATTTGTGATTAATTTTACATGATTTAGCCACATTTTGTCATATAAATTTTGAGGAATTTTTTGGATTAGCTGGCAAATATTATTTCAATCTATGGAAAACTGTATGATATTTTTATCGGAAATAAATATTTTCAATAGTCCGGTTGGATATGGTAAATAATGCCCGGCAGGATAATCAAAATTTGGATCCTCGGAATTTTTCATGGATTTTGAAGAGTCAAGAGCAGTTGAAAACTGAAAAAAATCAGCCTGGAATGAAATCTTTGGGGTTTGAGCGTTGATTGGCCCCCACGACCAGGAATTGTCGGTAAGATGTTCGGTTAGCAAGGTTTGATTAATCCAGCCGGGTTTGTATCGAATATCCGGTTTTATAACGAGAGAAATTTGAGCTTCAATCAATTTATCCGATGAAATCTTAAATTGAAAATATGTATCTTCAATCTGGTATTTAATGAGAAGATTTTGGTCGACATTTTTCAAAACTACACCTTGGTTTTCAAGATTGGAAATTTCAAAGGGAGTTTGAATCATTTGCCCATTCAGGCGGAAACCACTTGAAATGACTGAAGGATCGCTTCGCAAGCCGTTATTTAAATTCCAAAAGCTTGGGTCACTTAATCCAACTGCAAATTGTGAGGAATTGCCAATCCATTGGGTGAAGACTCCATTCTGCTGCGCACCAGCAAAAATGATGGTGGCTTTCGTTGGGTTCAGAATCAGAATGATTTGTTGGGAAGTAAGAATACATTCAGGCTGTTGATCGCTATTAACATCTCTTTCGCAGTCCATTGTATGGGTTGGCGACATTAGCCAACGGTCTACTTCTTCCCAGACGCCGATTTCTCCCAGATAATTCCTGCGTAAGGTGGTTAAATCCTGATTTTCTTCTAACTGAATCAGGCGGAAGAATTGATCCCATGCCAGCGATTGAATTTGCTCTGATTGCAGTTGGTTTATTTGATCTGCAATCTTGCTCTCCATTTCCGAGGGTGCAGACATCAAATTATCCGATAAGCAGAGTGGATCTTCACAAGAAAAACCTTGAATGTTGTTCAATGGCATCTTTGGAAATCCAATCAATTGCGATTCGTTCAATGGTGCAATCCAGGGGTGTTGAGAAATATACTCAAACAACTGTGGTGCAATTGAGAGGTCACCCCACGGGCTGGTTGGAAGATTTCCACCAAAAACTACAATATCCGATGGATCTGGCGAGAGGGCGGTTGAAATAATTTGCTCGATGACCGTGTTGGAAAATCCGTTTGAATTCACTGGATCTTGCCCTGTCGATTGGGGTGTAGCAATCCCCATTGGTAATGGAATCCAGGTAGTATTTCCGTCAGCGAGCAAGTGTGCAGGGTCTAATAATATCGCATAGCCGAACGCGGAAGAGAAATCCTTTACAGATTGAAATGATTTGCTGAAGTTGAATAACGACCTGGAAAGTTGGTAATCCTTCCGAACCTGTTGATTAAATATTGTTTCTTGATGAGCATAATCCGCAAACGCGGAATTCACCTCAGGCAGCAGGATGAGACGTTCTTTTTCTAATTGGCGGATCGTTTTTAGCGCGCCTAATGCATCCAAGCCCATTAAAGAGGCTGGGGTTTTTAAATCCAGTAATGTCATGGGAATTTGTGATGATTTGGCAGCATTTAATAAGATCGACAGCCCATGACGTTGTCCGAATGGACCGGTATGCGCCCCATCCCAGCGTCTAAGAGTTTGCGCTGGGGTGTAAGCAGGCAGCGTATTCCAAAATTCTAAAAGAATAGGGGCAGGGGCTGGAGGAAACCCAGATAGTGAAATATTTTCAACCGAATCTGAAAAATGATTGTCTCCTGGAGAAGCAGTAAAAATATCAACCGATGCAATGGATAAATCTTTAGAATTGCCTGGCAATTCGATCAAAACATAATTTTGCTTAATGTTTCGAATGATTCTTGGTTGGATTGTATTCCAACGGGTTATTTTGGCAGCAATCAGGGGGGAGCTTGCTGCAGGGAATTCAATCCATAAATCACTGGTTAATTGATTTTCGTTTTCAGCCATCAAACCGGGTGGGATTGGTTGGATATTGAAGCCAAGATATATATCATTGACGAATGCAGTTTCAAGTTTTAAAAAATCCACCCGAATTTGGAAATTCCCCTCAGTTTGCCGAATATAAGCAGCAATGATATCCAATGCAGGGTCAGGCGCGTCAACCGGGTCGATGATTTTTAGATCAGCATATTTCCAGGACATTTGTGGGGAAGGTGTCAGGTAGGGATTTTTGACCTGGCTAATGATTAGAAGCAAAAGAGAAATAATAATGAAATTTGAGAGGAGAATTTTTAGGCGAGGAAATTGCTGCATGGATAAATTATATCCCCGGTTCCTCTCCATAAAAAAGAAACCCGACTGGTTCATCGGGTTTCTTTTTTGTTTGATCGATTCAGTGTTGTTTACTCGTCTCGGCGGCCAAGCAATAAAAATGCATAGTAAAGTAATGTTGATACTGCCTGGATAGCACCAGCGACATACGTAAGTGCCGCCGCGTCAAGTACACTATTTACACCGCCCATTTCAGTTTGATATACCAGGCCAGTGTCTGAAAGCCATGATTTCGCTCGACGTGATGCATCAAATTCGACCGGAAGCGTCACAACCGCAAACAGCGCAGTCAGAGCAAATAGACCTAAACCAACCCAGGCTAAGCCAGTTCCTAAAGTGGATTGGAACAACAAGCCAATCATAAAAACGATTGGGCCTAGCCAACTGCCGATCTGAACCGTTGGGACCATCGCTGAACGGAATTGGAGCATCAAATATCCCTGGCTGTCCTGAATCGCATGGCCTGCTTCATGTGCTGCCACACCCGCTGCTGCCAGACTGTTGCTTTGGTAAACTTGAGGGCTAAGGCGTAAGACTTTGCTTCGAGGATCATAATGGTCACTGAGAAAGCCCTGTACCTGCTCTACATTAACGTTGTAGAGGCCGTTTGCATCCAAAATCCGTCGGGCTATTTGTGCACCGGTCATACCGTTTGCCGTTCGGACTTGTGAATATTTCTTAAATGCGGATTGTACTTTCAGCTGTGCCCAGAAGCCCAACAGTAATGCGGGTAAGCTAAACAAAATGTATAATCCGTACCCACCAAATATGGGAAACATGGTTAATCCTTTCGATAAAGTCGCAAATTTGTGTTCTTGTAAACCCGTTGGTTTAATCAACTACATATCATTGTTTATACCAGTTTTATATAAAAGTAATATTAATAGAATCTATAAAAGTTATGTAGTTTTTGTATAGGGCTGTTAAATAAAAAGTGCGCCCGCTGAGACTCGAACTCAGGCTCTTACCTCCGGAGGGTAATGTGATGTCCACTTCACTACGGGCGCATTTTTTGAATTGGTTTGCACCAATGCTCACTTGTTAATGGGTAGGGGTTGCCTGCCCTTCAAGACCTTTATTTTACCACGAGATTTGAAAAGTGAGAAAAATTTGTGGTAATTTCAGGAAATTAAAGCAGATAATTGGCTAATTTGAATCCGTAATGATTCGATGATTTGCCAGTTGTTGGTTTCATTCCCCATCAAAGCATATTGGTGTTTCTTGTGAGCCAGTTCAGCACAAAGTTGGTAAAACTGTTTGATTGTATTAAATTTTGGAGTTCCAAAACTTGAGATCAGTGCTCCTACCTGAGAAATACTTGTATAAGATGTTTTGTATTGGTTTGGGGTGATAATACCAAGAGTAACTTCTTCAGCCAGGTGTTTGGCGAGCATATTCCTCTCGCGGAGAATCATCCATACAATAAAGGCAAGCATGAAGAACCATCCGACCCAATCCAGGATCGTGCCGGCCAGGAGACCCGCTCCACCCGTGAGAATACTTGCCAGGGTGTTGTGGAGAGAATGCGCGAGAATGCCAATGGTTAATCCAATCAATGGATGCAAAAAACGAAGGACAGTATTTTTGGTTAGACGTGCTTTCGCAAGCCCGATTCCAAAAAATGCGGTATAAAACGGATGCTGCCAACCAACCAGGATTACCCGAACAAAGACCAGTGAAAATAATCCGGGAAAACCATTTTCCAGAAAACCGTAGGTATAAATGTAATATACATTTTCCGTGGCTGCAAATCCTAAGGCGGTAATGGCTGCATAAACAATTCCATCTAATATGGAATCAAATTCGGTTCTAAAAATGAAGAATACCAGCAATACAGCAAACCCTTTGAGGATTTCTTCGACAATTGGTGCGATTAAAGACCCGGTTGTAAATTCACTGATTCCTTCTGATCCGGTGAGTGCATAAACACCCAGGCCAAGGGTTGTATTAATTAGAAATGCGGTACCAGCAGCGATGATTGCACCCCAAATAAAAGCACCACCTAACAAACTTCGGGGTTCTTTTTCATACCGATCCAGCCAATTGATAAACCCTGCAAACAAAAACATCGGGATAAAGCCAAATAGAAGTGATAAGAGGAAGCCCATAGATATCCTTATAAAAAGAGTTTATTTTTGTGTGCCTTCGTAAACTCGCCCTATCTCATCCCGAGAAAATCGTTTGAGGAAATGGCGGCCAGCGTTTGTTTCGGTAAATACTTCTGCTGCTCCATCTTCAACCCAGCCAATTTCAGCGCATGCGATTTGATTTGATTTCAGGGCATTCATGATATTGTCGACATCAGCCGAGGCTGCGGTTAATAATAATGACCCAGAGGCGATCGTGCCAATCGGATCCAAATCAAAGATATTGCATATTTTTCCTGAAATTTCAGAAATTGGTATATTTTCCGGGTGAATGACCAATGTTGTTTGGCTGGCTTCAGCCAATTCCCAGAGAGCGGTTCCTAAACCTCCCTCCGTGGGATCATGCATCGCTGTTACATGTCCTGCGGATATTGCAATTTGGGCATCTTGGAGAACACTAATACCGGGAGAAAATAGATAATTCTGTGCCTGCTCGATTTCTTGTGGGGTTAATTGCGTTATTAACCTTTCAGGAAATTCTCTGGCGAGGAGTGCAGTAGCTTCGATCGGTATTCCTTTAGTTAATAATATTCTATCTCCTGGCTTTGTACCTTTCGGAGTAACCAATTTTTCTCTTTTTACTTCACCGATTAAGGTTGATACAAGAATTGGGCGGTCTATCCCATAGGTTATTTCGCTGTGCCCGCCAATTACGGTGATACCTAATGAACGGCATGTATCAAAAAATTGATTGCTAATGGAATGGACCAATTCAGGCGTGGTATGGTTCTCAGGAAGCAAAACTGTCAATAAAATCCATCGGGGTACTGCACCGGTGGTGGCAATATCATTGGCGGCAATTTGCACGGCGTACCAGCCAATATCACGGCTGGCAAATGTGATGGGTTCAGTTTTATAAACCAATAACTGATCTGTGCCGTGGTCTATAACTGCGCAATCCAGACCAACCCCAGGCCCTAATAGCACTGAGGAGTCTTTGGTGGGGGCTTTTTGGATGATATCCGACAGTAATTGATGCGGTAATTTTCCAACAGGCAAGATCGTGGTCATCGATCCTCCTCTTGCTGTTGAATCATTTGGTTAATGAAGTTTTGCATGAGGATAAAATGAGATCCTTTCCAGTAAATCTGCCCACAATCCTGGCATTGATTAAATTCATCATAGAATTGTATTGTTAGAGGTTGGAGCAGGTGCATAATTGTTGATTTTTCCACGGTTTTTAATAATCCATTACATCTTGCGCATCTCACAAATGGCCTGGTCCATTTTGCCAAACAAAAATAGTTAAACACTTCTTTCAGTTGATCTTTGGGATTATCCAGACGGACACAATATCCCCAAATAACGATCTTTCTTTTTAGAAGTCCTCTGTCCCTGGTTAATAAAATTCTCTTTTCCTGGCTGGCTATTTGTGCGATTTTTTCGTCTGACCAAGCGTTATTATACAAGGTATCAAAACCAAACAACCGTAAATAATCCGCTAATTTTCCCAGGTGATTATCAAGAATAAATATTGGACTGGTTTCTTTGTAAGGAATATCGCCATTTTCTAAT
>JAJUJY010000009.1 GCA_029265085.1 Chloroflexota bacterium | reverse complement strand
TTTTCCTGCTTTCCGCTCTGCCGATATTCTTATGGCTGCGCGAACTGGCTGAACCGCAGCCGATGCCTAGAGGCGAAAGCCATTTAGTTTTGGGTTTTAAACGACTTGCCTCCACTTTTAAGGAAGCGCGCAATTATAAGCAGTTCATCAAATTTACCGTTGCATTTTTAGTCTATAACAATGGAATTATGATGACCTTAGACTTTGCAGCCATCATTGGGGCAACGTTGTTTGGGATGACCCAGCAGCAGTTAATCATTTTTATGATTATTGTTCAGATTACGAGTGTGATTGGTGCGTATCTGTTTGGCCTGATATCTGACCGCTGGGATGGCAAAGTGGCCTTGGTGGTATCAATCATCATTATGATCGTTGCCGTAGCTGGCTTATTTATTGTTGATTCGTTGATGATGTTTAATATTATCGGCGCATTGGCAGGTTTAGCCTTGACGGGGGTGCAGTCCGTGAGCCGGGCAATGGTTGGTCAATTATCACCTGAAGAAAAGAGTGCTGAATTTTACGGTTTATTCGCTGTGGCTGGACAGGCTTCCGCCTTTATTGGGCCAGCCCTATACGGCTTTTTGGCTGCCGAGATGGCGATCTTTTATACCGGACGCGGTTTTGCTGAACTGCCAGCAGAACAGATGGGGCTGCGAGCGGCAGTGGTTGGAATTATTGTATTCCTCGTCATAGGAATGGTGTTGCTCCTTTCTGTCCGGCCCAAAAAGGCCTTTGAAACCGGCGATTAATTGCTGAGGGTGTATCGATGGCTCAAGCAGATCTCACCTTAACAACGATGACTTATCCCCGCCGCCAGGCAATCCGCGCGATTTTAAGATCATTGATCCGGATGAGTCTGGGCACAATTGCCAATCTGAAAATCGAAGGGCAGGAAAATTTCCCCAAAGAAGGCCCGCTTTTGGTGGTGGCAAATCACTTTAATTTTCTGGACCCGGTCGCGATTATTGGGATCATGCCGTACCCGATTGAATTTGTGGGCGGTACAAATCTCCCCAATGCGCCCAAATCCCTGAGTTGGATTACCCGCGTTTATGGTGTGCTGCCAGTGCATCGTGGGAGTGTCTCTCGAGAGACATTAAAAGCTTCCAAAAAGGTTCTTGCTCAAAATGGAGTGCTGGGAATTTTCCCTGAGGCTGGCAGTTGGGCGCAGGTGCTCAGACCAGCCCGTCCCGGAACAGCCTACCTGGCGAGCTGCACAAAGGCTAGAGTATTACCGGTTGGACTAGATGGGTTGTTAGATGTATTCCCCGCTTTAAGGAAGGGAAAACGCGCAACCGTTCACATTCGAATTGGTAAGCCTTTTGGCCCTTTCTATGTTTCTGAGCGTGGTGAGACGGACCGTAAACGGCTGGAAGAGATTGGCCATGAAATGATGGGCCAAATTGCTGCGTTAATTCCTCAGGAACGGCGTGGGCATTATTCCGATGACCCGATAATTCGCGAAGCTGCGCAGGGTACCGAAATTTACCCCTGGGCTGACATGCAAGAGGATTAACCCCCCCCCCCAAGCGGATACTACAAATAATCAAGGCACTGCCAGCGTTGCAGTGCCTTTTGATTTCCCAAACTGTTTAATTTTCTGGATGATTGGTTTGCTGCCGGTTCAAAATATATATCAGCCTTTGAAGCATATCCAGAACCTGCTGCATGGTTTGCGGTTCAATCACCGACAGGTTGTCATTCAAGGTGTGGTACGCTTTGCCGGCTGTAAAGGAACCGGTGGTTTCTATGGCACAGGATTTAAATCCTGCTTTTTGGAAGGGTTCAAAGTCACCGCTGCGCCGGAAATAATCGAGCGGCTGAATATCCGGGGCTGCTCTGGAGAGATATTCGTTCATTGTTGGGTCGGTTTTGATGGGCTTGAGTTTCCAGGCCTGGCGAATATAGCGGAGGGAGTGACCTGCACCAACTTGATCTAACACTACGATGTGCGGGGCGGCGTTCTGGCTTTTTAACCATTCGGCTGCACGAGCAGCCCCGTGCAATCCTGTTTCTTCGGCGGTTGTATAAAGAAAACCAATATTCAGCTGGAGTTTTGGCATGTGAGCGTACTGCTCTGCCAGGGCAGTGATGATTGCTGCACCTGATGCATTATCGTATGCACCGGGTGCATATCCCAGGCGGTTGGCTTGCTGCCATAGATCTAATCCGATGAACAACCCACCCAACATGGTTCCACCCAATAAGACGGCAATTTGTACCGCTGCTGGGGGTGTCCATCCCATGACAATGGGGAGTGAAATCAATACCAGTACCCAGCCCATTTGCCGCATCGAGGCAAACGCCTGGTATTGAAAGGTTGACCAGAATATGTTTTGGGTTGGGTTGGCTTTGGCTGTATCCAGATGTGCCACCAAAAGAAGGTCGAGATCCGTTGGTGAAGTATCTGGCAACATGACAAGAAGATTTTCGGATTTTGCATTCAATGGTCGTTTTTGCGACAGCCACCAGGAAATCTCTGGCAGTGCAATTGGAAGAATTAACAAAATCAATGCCAGCCACGGAATTACTGGCAAGAGCCAGGAAATTAGCAGGAATGCAACTCCGGCAATACTGTAAAATGGTAAAAATCCAGGTGGAGCAGCAAATCGAACCGGCAGGCGCAGAGGCTGGCAGCCTGATTCTTCCAATTGGTGAGCCAGTTCGTTCATGGCTTTCTGTTCTGCTGCACTGCCAGCCGGGCGCGGGCCAATTTCATTCACCAGCCAGCGAAGCACTTGCATCGCATGCATTAATTCAGGGCTTTCAAGATTATTCATGGCGTGCCACCAATACATACCGGTCGAGATCATAACGGTAGAGGAGTGATTCTTGCCGAAACGCGGCCAGTGGTTGAATAGAGAGTGAATTCAGGTTATTAATTTCGGCTAAGTGTTCTTGCTCGCCCTGGTTGACAATCAGCAAAATGCCGCCCGGACACAGGCTGTTCCAGGCATCCGCTAGCAACTGGCGGGGATTAAACATCCTGGCAGGCAAACCCCACTCCAGGTGGTCCTGGTCAAAAACAAAGGGGAAGAACATTACTGCCAGGTGGCAGGTGCCTGGCTGGCAAGTGAATGCTTTTGGCAGGTATGTTACGCCGGGTAAATTGCGGATATGCCTTAGCGCATGGTCATAACGGGAGTGAAAATCCCGAAGCACCCGGTAGGCGTCTGCTTCATAGGCAGTGATTTGGGTTGTGCGGCCCTGGGGAGCTTGCCACCATTTTAATCCGGCATAGAGCGCCTGCACATAAAACCAGTGAGCCGGGCCGATATCGACGACATGAATTGGGTCAGGTAATGATGCACCTGCACGCTCCAGAGCAGTGATTAGCAGGTCCAGGTAATATAAATTTTCGCGGAAATTTTGTGGAGAACTGGATTTTTGAAATTCTTCCAGGTGGTAGGTCGTGATTAATTCAATGGCACGCCTTTCAGCAATTGCTTGCTCAACCTGGGGCAGATGGCCGTAATAATTATTAAGTGGTTGTGCTCTGGGGGTGTAGCCAGACCGCTGCCAACGAAAAAACTGCCGCAGTGGATAGTCCACCTGATTATAAAATTTTAATAAGGTTTTTCTTAGTCGAGAAATAATTTCCATATTTACCTGGTGTCAATCTCCTATTTATTTTAACTTAATATGAACCTCATAGCCTGTCATTTTCCTGGTCTTGAGCAGATAAATGTTTATAATTTATTTTGATTAGAGTCTTATCAGCAAATTACTAATTCCGAATAGCAATACCTTTGCAAAATTTCTAGCAAATAATCTGATTTCATAAAACCGCTACAGGTATGGGTGAAGCAAATTAAGTGCGCTAGATATGGGTCTTTTTTACCTCACCCTTACAAGACATGGTATTTCTAAAAATGGCGAAGGTATAGGAATAGCAAAGAGTTTATCCCTCAGAAATTTAGTTGATATTTTTAGAACTTTCGTTAAAATATCCTTTAAAATAGAATAAATTGTGATCTCCATAAACCACTGTTGATATTTAAAAAGGATGCTATGCTCCATAAAATAAAATACTTTCTTATTGGATCACCTCTACCCAATGAGAGAATATCTGAGAAGAAACTCAACAAAATAAGAGCGTTGGCAGCATTTTCTCCAGATGCATTGTCTTCTGTGGCTTATGCCAACCAAGAAATCTTTTTAGGATTAGTGATAGCTGGTGCACAGGGATTGTCATTTCAATTCCCAATTGCTTTGGCGATTACGATCTTGTTAGGAATTGTGGCTTTATCGTATGCTCAGACCATAAAGGGATATCCATCGGGAGGGGGATCGTATATTGTTGCGCGTGAGAACCTTGGTATTTATCCGGGATTAGTGGCAGGAGCTGCCTTGCTGCTGGATTATGTGTTGACGGCTGCGGTAAGTTTAACTGCTGGCGTTGCGGCAATTTCATCTGCTTTTCCAGAGCTTTGGCCTCATAGGGTTTGGATATCTTTGGGTTTGCTTGTCGTCATTGGGTTGTTGAATTTGCGAGGGTTGCGAGAATCAGGGACAGCCATGGCGATCCCGGTTTACCTGTTTTTATTTTCATTTTTTGGCATGCTAATCTATGGCGTGGTTCAAGCAATAAATCAGGGTGCTCCAACGCCTTTGGTAACCGTGGCTCCTTCACCAGTTAGTCCATTATCTTTATTCCTGGTTCTGCATGCTTTTTCAGCGGGATGCACAGCTTTAACCGGAATTGAGGCGATCAGTAATGGCGTAACTGCATTTAAACCCCCGGAATGGAGAAACGCCCGAATAACATTAATCGTTATGGGGGTTTTAATGGGGTTATTGTTTGTTGGGAGTATCGGATTTACCCATTTCTTTGGCGTGATCGCTGGACCAAACGAGACAATTTTATCTGCATTGGCTCATCGCTTGCTTGGTACAGGACCTGCTTATTATCTTGTGCAATTTACCACGTTGGCTATACTGGCTGTTGCTGCGAACACTAGTTTTGCGGGATTTCCAAGAGTTGCCGCGATTCTTGCGCAAGATAAATTTATGCCTCGACAATTATTTGCTGTTGGGGATCGTTTAGTTTTTCATAATGGGATTCTATTATTATCAGGTTTTACCGCTTTATTAATTGTCGCTTTTAATGGCGACTCACATGCCTTAGTACCTTTGTTTGCCGTTGGTGCTTTCATGGCATTCACTCTTTCGCAAGCAGGGATGGTGATGCATTGGATCCGATTAAAAGATAAGGGATGGCAAATTAAGGCTTTTATTAATGGATTGGGGGCTTTTGTTACGGGGTGTACACTAATTGTTATTGGAGTGAGTAAATTCCTCGAGGGTGCCTGGATTTCCGTGTTGGTAATTCCTGGATTAGTGCTCTTATTCCTAAATATCCGCGATCATTATCGGCATGTATCAGAACAACTTTCAATGCGCGGACTTCCCCCTTCCTTACGGCCGTTTCCAATGCCGCGAATTGTTTTACCTGTTTCGAGTGTCCATCGTGGTATGGTTGACGCAGTAAATTTTGCCAGATCAATTTCCAATCAAATTACCGCGGTGTATATTGATATCGACCCAGGGCCAGATGAGATAGAATTACGGAGACGTTGGAATGAATGGTTTCCGGATATTAATTTCGTTGTAATTTCATCTCCCTATCGATCGCTCGTAGAACCTTTGCTTACATTTTTAATCCAGACTGATCAAGAACATAATGATGGTCAACAAGCTGTTTTGGTCTTGCCTGAGATTATTCCAGCATCAAGCTGGAATGAAATTTTACATAACCAATCTGCTAATGAAATAAAACAGGCGGTATTATATCAACGCCGTCGATCTGGGTTGCAAAGAATAATTATTGATGTGCCATATCATTTAAAACGATAACAGATTCTCGGCGGAGCTTGATTAAGAATTGATAGCACTCCGTTTATTGCCATCCACTGAAAAAAGATTCAGCAAGCTGCCCGAGATCATTTACAGCATACCCGCCTTCTTGAATGAAGACTGAGGGCAATTTCAATTCGGCAATTGCTTTCCCGATTTGAAAATAATCGTCGATTGTGATTTTGAATGCTGAAAACGGATCTCCCTGGTAAGGATCAAATCCCAATGAAATGACCAGCGCGGCTGGCGCAAACCGGTTGATGGCTTGCAGGGCACGGTTCATGGCAGCCTGGTATATGGAAAATGTTGTGCCTGCGGGCAGGGGCTGGTTGAAATTGGTGTCTGGCGCATCAGAGCCGCCGGTTTCTTCAGCATAACCGGCATAAAAAGGATAATCCACGGCGGGATCAATGTGAATCGATGTGTAGAATACCCTCGGGTCATTCCAGAAGATGGCCTGGGTGCCGTTGCCGTGATGATAATCGATATCCAAAATTGCAATTTTCCCCAAGCTCTTTAGCTGGTGGGCTGCCAGGGCTGCGTTGTTGATGTAGCAGTAGGAACCAAAGAAATTTGGACCGGCATGGTGGCCGGGTGGACGGCAGAGCGCATAACTGGTCGATTCAGGGGATCCCAGGAGATGCTTTGCTGCAGCAGCAGCCAGATTGGCACTGGCGAGGGCAGCCTGGACGGTTTGCGGTCCAATGGGGCTGTAAAGATCGCTGCAAAATACGCCCATTCTGCCGGTCGGATCGGCTGGGATGCGCGAGGAAGCTGGCCGGATGGCAAAAGCCTCAGGGTAACAGTACCGCTCCATAAAGGGTGCTTGATCAATCGTTGACGCCAGGAAGAGCAGGTAGTCCGGTTGGTGAATGACGGACAGGCTCTCAATAGACATTTGTCGATGGGTTTCGTCAAACGTTGCTGAGATGTTTTTTCTCAATTGTGCCTGGATTGTCTCAATTCTCTGCGGAGTTTCGCGATAGGGAACGCGCTCACCATTCTCGACCTCATAGGGAGGTTGGTGAGCCTTATGTGCCGGTGAATAAAATACATGGATGGGCATGAAAAAATTATAGCATCGACCTCTCACTGGAAAAGAAATTGGCCGTCTGAAACGTCAGACGGCCAATCATTATTCTTCGTGAAACAAAAGTTATTCCAGGTTATGGTTCCACAGTCTCCGAGGGTTCTGGGGATTCCGATGGTTCAGGTGATTCGGAAGGTTCTGGAGATTCAGATGGCTCCGGGCCTTCTTCTCCATCGTCATCGGTCATGGACGAGTCGGGGTGAACCACAATACCTGCAGCGGTTAATGGTCCGCCGGTAACATCGCGTGGGGCAATGATTGTGACCAATGACCCTACTTTCAACTGTTCAACCCGATCTTTGGGAAGGATCTTGGTTGTTTCTGTCAGCAGGTACGTGTAAAGGTTGCCGTCCTTGCCTTCAATGGTGATGCTGGTTCCCGCAGTATATTCGGTTACCGTTCCAACATGATGTGCTTTGGTTGGCTTGCCTGGAATGACCTGAATTCTTTTGGCTGTCCAGACGCCGGTTTCATCTTTCATTGCCATCACGCCGACTTTAACGCCTGGAAGCAATTCAGCGGTCGTTGCACCTTTGAGGGTAGGAATTTTAATTTGTGTTTCGGGGCCAATCACAAAAACCATGCTTGAACCGTCCTCTAATGTGACCGTCAAGCTGGCTGCATCCGCGGCAGCAACCGTTCCTTTAAAGTTGCCTTTGTCTTTTTCTTTGCGGGCTTCTTTTTCTACTTCCTGGGTCGCTTTGCGTTCAAATTGCTCTGTTGCTTTTGCGCCTGGAGTTTTTTGTTTGTCAATTCCGTTGAGATCAGCGGGGCTGGCTGCAACCTGGAGGGTGTTAAATCCCAGGCCAACAACAACAGCCAGGATGATCAAAATGGATACTTTTTTCATTGCTACCTCCTGATTCGGTGTAGGTATTTGTCTGGATTATGGTTGTTCGTATGTAATGGTCAAGATGAAGCTTACTTCCTGCCCATTAATGTCACTGGCAACCAATTCAAAAACGTTGGCTCCCTCTTCAAGATTTACTTGAAAAGCAAAGGATTGGCTTTGATCAACCACTAGGATGGTATCTTCAATGCTGATCACGGTTTCGGCTGGTGCCTGCCCTTGAATGACAAGCTCTGCCGCGTTAACGGTCACTTCAGGGTTCGTAAACAATCGAACGGCAAGTGAACCATTGGATTGTTCCCAAACCGGTCCAGATTGCGAAGGTGGAAGCGGTTTTTCGGAGGGCTGGTTTGGGCTCGTAGCGAGCGCTTCGGGGGCGGCCGGAGTGACAATAGCCGGAGCGGAAGTCTGGTTGCTTGGGACGGTAGTGGTGTTGTTTGCTTCCAGAGGTCCGCAACTGGCCAGGCACAATGCAAAAAGGCAAATCCAAAGTATATGTTTCCTCATACTATATCACCATCAACTAGTATAAACCTTAAAATACAGCATATAAAAGGCAAATAAATGAAATTTACAAAATTGTTAGGATCGTTTGTCGAGTTTCCCTTGATAAAAACGGCCGCTTGTCACTTTGAATAGAAATAAGATTAATAAACTCTGAAAATGCTTGTAATTTGCTTAAATATTCTTATAATGATAATAAATGCAATTATGCAGAAAATTGCATAATCAAGAAAAAGGAGTGTTCTTCCATGCCCATTCTGATCCGTGATCTTCAAATGCAAGTCGAAACAAAAAATCTTGTTGTTTCCATGGAACCAGTTCATAATATTTTGCACAGCCTGATGTTACTGGAAGCATCTGAAGAAGTCTTTGGACTAAATGATTGGGTGAACCGGACACTTTCTGTAATGTCGCCTGAAGAGCTTCAAACGAATAAGATCGTTATGCACGGATTCTTCTTTGCAATTAGGCCGCCCAGACGATTTGATAGTTTTACCGAATACCTTGAAGTGCTGAAAAATATCGATCCACAGGAACTTCAGGATCGACAGTTAAATGGCCTGAAGGAAATGAATGAATG
Source organism: Chloroflexota bacterium (assembly GCA_029265085.1). The sequence goes on along the minus strand of JAJUJY010000009.1, from coordinate 47,579 downwards.
TGAGGAATGCGAAACCCCTCCGACCATTGCATATGATCGTGAATGGCTGTTGACTTCGGTGGATAACTATTTAGCTTTCATTGAAGATCGGTTTGGGAAGAACAAGGTAAAAACGGATATCGAAAAAGCTGCCTACTCCTATTTAATCAACCCGCCGGCGATGAAAAAATTAATGGTGGACCACCTCACCCATATGTGGGAAAGCTACTTAAAAACTGAATGGGAGCATGCATTACCGCTGATTGAAGCCTCGCTTAAATCTTTTCAAAACTATGATCTCGATGCGATGGGGCGGGGAAATGCAGCCCGTTTTGTGACCGGACGCGATTTTGATGATGAGCGTTGGGAAACATTGATGATGGGATCGCCGAAGGTGCGTTTTATTCCCAACCCCCATCTTGGCCCATATATCAGCATGGTGGACGGTCCGGGGTATAGCATTATTTTATTTGGTACCCGCCAGCCAAGCGGAGCAAAAGGCGGGGTGCCAGAATTAAACCGGACAGAAATTTTGAACCGTTTGAATGCACTGGCAGATGATGCCCGGTTACAAATATTAAAGTTCATCACAGAACGCGGTGAACTTCGCTCGCAGGAGATCATTGATTTGTTAAGCCTTGGCCAATCCACCGCATCCAGGCATCTGACCCAGTTAGTGGCCAGTGGATTTTTGACCGAGCGGCGCTGTGAAACTGCCAAATGTTATCAGATTAACAAAGAACGGATGCGAGATACTTTGCAGGCATTGGAAGCATATTTTTTGGGTGAGAATGGTTCCTGATTAACGAAAGAAACGGTGAACAAGGTGGACAGTAAAAAATTATTTGGCATGGATCTTTAACAAACGATTGATTAATCCGTATTCACCTCGCAGAATTCATCATGGAACGCTGATACGGAATATCCCTGGTATATGCAACACTGGTTGTGTAAACCGTTCAGGAGGACGAGATGAATAGTAGTGTGTTTTTACATGTTGCTGTAGAACGCGAACTGCATGATGAACAAATTCAAAAACTTCAGCGGGAACGTTTGGGACGTGCTGCTGCCCATTCCGACCGCAAAAACACCCTGGTATTTCCACGATTAATGATCTGGTTAGGAAGCCGGTTGGTTGTGTGGGGTTCAAAATTGCAGAATCGCTACCAATCCATGTTGCCTCAAAAACCTAGCCTGAATCGCGCATAATCTCCTTTGGGCGTGTGTAGGATTTTGTTATAACAAAAACTCCCTCTCTGAAACTGAGGGAGTTTTTGTCTTATAAAAATAATCAAATTCGCTTGATCTGCGGCATTTTTGCCTCAAATCCCATCGTGTGATCGACTTCGTCTGTGAGAATTTTTTCTCCAAGAATTTTGCCGTACTCCACCAACTTAGGAATTTGTTTGATATCGTCCATCTCGATCGGTTCAATCATGTCCACCTGAAAACGCCTAAAATCAAGTTGTTTGAAATAGGTTTCGACGAGATGAACCTGTTGGTCATAAGCGGATTGGAGAAATGCACCAAACATTTTTCCCAACCACTGCCAGGAGAATAATTGAATGGCTTTGCTGGCATTAAATTTGTGCGGTTCGCGCCCGGTACCCAGGCTGATTAAGGTGGTTTCGGTGGGATCCCAATTCAAGCAGAGAGCGGCTTCATACGCCGCCACATAACAAGGATTGGCATAAGAACCAACGCCGCCGTCAATATATCTCCCCTCCACTACCGGAAAATACGTTGGAACCGTACATGATCCCTGAACGGCTAACTTCACCGGCCAGCTGGCATAATCATTTTTCCAGGGTTTAATAAACCGCGTGCGGTTTTCTACCAGATCATAGGCGGTGATTACGACATCGGTGGCTGGGTCTTCAATCCAATAGTCCCCCATGCGCTTTTCGCCAAAATAAGCGGTGAGCGCTTCTTTCAGTGGCTCTTCTGGATAACGGTATTTGGTAAGTGGAAAAAAAGTTTTTCTCCAGGTGGAGGGAAAAACCCACGGACCTAATTTTAAGTACAGCTCATTTAATTCTGCCGCTGATAATCCTGCGCCAATTCCGGCAGCAATAATTGAGCCAGTCGAAGTGCCGACAGCCAGGCGGAAGATCTGGTGCGATGTTTGCCCTAATGCTGCTTCCAATTGGGTCAGTGCCTGCGTGACAACAATACCGCGAATGCCACCCCCATCAATCGCAATAGCCACATTTTTCCGAAATGGTTTCATGCGCACCTCCTTTGGGGCAAATCAATAATTTCATTATATAGAGTTTTTGGCACAAAAGAGAATTAAAAAAAAGACCGCGGCCGGCTGGCCGCGGTTGATGCTTTTATGCAGATTTTTGTTTTTGACCAATTGCAATCAATTCTGTAGCCGAATGAAAGCCAATCTGATGAACACGCTGGCGCAGGTTTTCTCCGCGTTCAATTAACTCAACAGCTTGTGAAGTTTTTTCTGCACGTTGGTTGTAGATATTGATAATGCCGTCCAATTCAGTCAACAAAGCCGGGTCCAGTGGATCTGAAGATACATCAAGTTGATCTTCTAATTTCCAGCCCGAAATTCCCGAATTTGCCAATAATTGCACCAATTCCTGGCGAGGCATGGTTTCTCGGTGAGGGATGCTCATCGCAGTATCAACCGCAGCCCACCAATGGTGTAATCGAACGTGGGTTGACTGGGTCTCGGTCTGGCCATCACAGTACATTTCCATGACGATCCAATAACCGCCGGGTTTTAATACCCGTTCAATCTCTTTGATCGCTTTTGGTAAATCGGGTAAATGGTGCAGTGAATTCGAGATGGTGACAATATCGAAGGAATGATCTGGAAATCCCAACGAATCCGCTGACATTGGCACAAATTGGATTTTGGGGTCCGCAAAATGATTTTGCGCTGCCAAAAGGGATTTGAACGTTACATCGATCCCTACAATTTGGCTGTAAGTTGATAACTGTTCACGAATCGCCTGGATAAAGCCGCCGCGACCCGTGGCGATATCCAAAACACGTCCTGTAGGTTGTTGAGTGAGGAAGCTTTGAAGAATGTCCATAGATGTTTTGTTGAGGATTTATAGGAGGGGTGATTTATGGGCGGTAAGGTTCTTCGGGAACCAAATGGCCTAAAATGATTTTCATAAATAACAGCGGTGCAAGCCATTCAAAACCAGTGATTGGGGGAATGACAGGACCATTTAATATTACTACAGCAATGAGGATCAAAATGGCTGCTGGACGTTTCAAATAAAGGGGGATTTTCAGGATAACCCAACTGGCGCTTACCAGCGCAAAATACCAGATCAGGCCATAGCCCCAACGGGTTGAATTTCCCCAGACCAGGCTTACGACCAGGGGATAAATGTGCAGCGCACTGAAAAAGAATTTGTTTTTTAGCCAGCCGACCAGGCGAGACTCGGTTTGCCGCCGCGGGGTGTGGTAAAAACGCTTGCAGCTGTTCAAGGAATTTGCTACAGCACCAGCACCAATATCCATACCGATCAGGACGGCCAGGAGATATTGGCCAATGGACCATTGTAGATCATTGTAGCGAAATAGCACCGATGCCGGAACCAAAAACCCGCCCAGGTATGCCAGGAATTTTTCCCAGCGATTTGCTCCTGCGCCAAAAGCAAGGTCAACTTTGGCAGGATAATCCCAATCGATATGTTTCATTGGTCCCCCCGAATACAGGTTATTCTTTGCTTTCTGGTGATTGGCTGTTTTTACCGCGCCCTAACTCTTGCGATCTTTCATATGCAGCCCAGATAGCACGGCTGATGGCCGTGCGGAAACCGGCTTTTTCCAGATAATAAAGCGCAGCGGCAGAGGTACCGCCTGGGGATGTCACTTCGTTTCTCAAGTGGGCGGGGTGATCTTTTTTCTGTGCATAATACTCTACAGACCCGCGTACTGTTTGAACAACCAATTGTTCAGCAATACGGCGAGGAAACCCAAGATGTACTCCCGCATCGATCAGTGCTTCCATGAATAAAAATACGTAAGCCGGACCTGTGCCGGAAACTGCCGTAGCCATATCCAGATAGCTTTCTTCTTCCACAAAGACTTCTGGCCCAAGTGCGCCAAGAATACGCTGCGCCAGGTCACTTTGTTCTTTTTGAACAGTGTTTGAGATCGCCCAAACGGTGATTCCCTGGCCAATTTGTGCAGGGGTGTTGGGCATGGCACGCACAACGGCTGTATGGTTTAAACCGTGTGAAATTTTTTGGATGGATGCGCCGGCAACGATGGACAACACCAGCGCTTCCGGTTGTATTTTTCCCCGTAAGCCCGCCAACACACCATCTAGTCGCTGCGGTTTTACAGAAAGAATGACCAGATCAGCTTGTTTTACAGCGGCCGCATTATCCGTGGTGGACAGGATGCCGTAGCGGCTTTGCAGTTCCTGCCCGCGTTCTGGGCGTGGTCCGGAGGCAAGGATATGATCTGGGGTAGTGACTTTGTTACGGATAAGACCACCAATAATGGCTTCTGCCATGGCTCCCGGCCCAATAATTGATATTTTCGGAACTGCGTTCATACTCACTCCAACTTGGATTATTTCGATTAGCTTATCCAGCGCTCCAACGGGCAAAAATCGCGGTGGACAGTAATCGTCCAGCGCTGGAATCTTGAAGAACAACTTCTCCTGCTGCCGTGCTGCCTTTGTACTTTGCCATCATTTCGGACATGGCATAATACAACGTAACAGCCGAGGCTTTGACCGCATAAGCGGTTAGAACAACGAATTGAGGCTGCGGGCTAAGGATCTGCCGGCAGGATTCTAGCAGTGACGGTAATAATTTGTAAAATTCCCAAACCTCACCTTTTGGACCGCGGCCAAATTTTGGCGGGTCTAAGATGATGCCTTCATAGGTGCTTCCCCGCCGCGCTTCGCGCTGCACAAATTTCACGGCATCATCGATAATCCAGCGGATCGGACTTTCTGCCAGGCCAGAGAGGGCTTGATTTTCACGCGCCCAGCTGACCACTTTCTTCGATGCATCTAAATGGGTGACATTCGCACCCGCCTGTGCGGCTGCCAAAGTAGCCAAACCAGTATAACCAAACAGGTTTAGCACACGCAGGGGGCGCTTTGCCGATTTAATTTGCTGCTGGATCCAGTCCCATTGGCTGGCCTGTTCTGGGAAAACCCCCAGGTGACGCGAGGCCGTTGTTTGAACGTTAAACTTCAATCCTTTGTATTCCATCTGCCATTGTTCCGGCAGTGATTTAACAACTTCCCAGTGGCCGCCATTCTCTTCCGGGGCGGGTTTAAATACAGCATGTGCTTTTTTCCACTCCACCTCTGGCAAAGCAGGTAACCAGATAGCTTCTGGCTCAGGGCGAAGTAAACGATATTTTCCATACCGCTCTAGTTTTTGGCCGTTCCCGCTGTCTAATAATTCGTAATCTTTCCAGTCGGGTGAGGGTAAAAGGATTAATTCGGGGGGTGGGGGGGCTTTATACGGCATGTATCTAATCAGTTGAAATCAGTGTATTTGTGTCAAAATTTATTTTGGTAATTGTACCAGTTTTGTTATAGACAAGGGGCAGTCGATTTCTTTAAATCAATATTTGAGAGAATGGATCGGTAAGATGCTGTTTTTTCGGTTTATAATCGGTTGATGGCGGGATATCCGGCCACAGATTTGTTGAAACGTAGATTAAGAAGGATCATGATGAACTACAACTTTGATGTGCTGCCTGATCGTCGAAATACCGAAAGTCTGAAGTGGCACCGTTACTCTGAAGATGTTCTGCCTTTATGGGTGGCGGACACAGATTTTCTGTCTGCGCAGCCTGTTATTGATGCGCTCCAAAAAAGGGTTGCTCACGGTGTCTTTGGTTACCCTGGAAAGATGCCTGAATTGGTTCAGGTTATTGTTGAAAGGCTTTCCAACTGCTATGGTTGGCAAGTTACCCCGGATGATATTGTCTTGTTACCCGGTGTTGTCACTGGGTTTAACTTAATGGCGCACGCGTTTTGCGGTCCTAATAAAGGTTTATTGATTCAAACCCCGGTGTATCCGCCATTTTTTGGCGCTGCCAAGAGTTCTCGTTCGATCCATCAAGAGATGGAACTGACCCAAAATCCAGATGGGACCTATCAGATTGATTGGGATCGAATGGAAGAAGCAATTACGCCCCAAACCAGTATGTTCTTATTGTGCAATCCTCATAACCCGGTAGGACGGGTGTTCCGTAAGGATGAGCTGGAAAAAATTGCGGAAATTTGCTTGCGAAAAGGTGTAGTGATTTGCTCCGATGAAATTCACTGCGATTTGATCTATTCTGGTTACCAGCATATTCCGATTGCTTCATTATCGCCGGAAATTGCCCAACAATCCGTTACCTTAATGGCACCCAGCAAAACCTATAATATCGCCGGCTTAGGCTGCTCTTTTGCGGTGATTCAAAATAAAGAATTCCGCGAACGCGTACAAATTGCCAGCCAGGGTCTGGTGGGGCACGTCAATCTGATGGGCCTGGTTGCTGCACTGGCTGCTTACCGTGATGGGCAGGAATGGCTTGAGCAAAATTTGGCGTATCTTGAGGCAAATCGCGATTTTCTGGCGGCAGAGATACACAACCGGTTCCCTGGAATTAAGATGGCTGTTCCCGAAGGTACCTATCTGGCCTGGTTAGATTGCCGTGAAGCGGGTTTAGGAAATAAACCAGCAAAATTCTTTGAAGAAATCGCAAAGGTTGGCCTGAACGAAGGCAGTACCTTTGGAAAAGGCGGCGATGGTTTTGTACGCCTCAATTTTGGCTGCCCGCGCTCTGTTTTGATAGAAGCTCTGGACCGGATGGAGGCTGTCCTCGCCAAGGCATAGAAAGGAAATTGAAAAATGAATACCTCGAATCGCCAGCCCGCAAATCAGACCGGCTGTCGGTCTTGTTTAACCATTGTGGGCGGCTCGGCTGGGATCGGATTCTTGATCCTGGCTGGAATTGTGTTTGCGTATTTTGTTCTCTGGGGGCTTGGGGCAATATTAATTGTCGGAGATCCTCTGCAAAAAGCGGATGTTGCCGTTTTACTGAGTGGAGGCGATATTGGCCGGGCAAAGGCTGCCGCAAAAATGTACCAGGATGGATTGGTCCATAATGTGGTTGTGACCGAAACCGGTGAATTGATCGAAGGTTCCAGTACGCGGTATAGTGCTCTGGTGCGTAACCAGGTTGCTGCGAATGGCGTGCCAATGGATAGCATCTGGACAACCCGCGGACAGGCAACCAGCACCTTTCAAGAGGCGCAAGACGTGTTAGCTTTACTACAGTTATTTGACCTCAAGAAGGTGATTGTGGTGACCGACCCATATCACACCTTGCGCACACGTCTCATCTTTCGTGACGCATTTCGCGGGTCGGACATGAAAGTGATCGTTCACCCTTCTGGAGAACATTGGTACCGCTCGGCAACCTGGATGTTCCACCGCGAAGGTTGGCGGATTACGGTGCGCGAGTATATCAAGTTGTTCGCTTACCTGGCCGGAGTCTATCAGTAATCCATCTGGTTTCATCTGGTTTGCTGGAGGCTGCGGAGTGTATTGATGAAGTTGGATTAAAACAACAGGACCGCAGAAGCGGTCCTGTATGATATTATTTGCAGGTAAGAAGATTAAGGAATCGGTACAACCTGGGCGGCCTGCAAGCCTTTGGGACCTTTTTCAACCGAGAATTCGACCTTCTGGCCTTCCTTCAACTGACGATAGCCCTGCATATCAATAGCAGAAAAATGTACGAAAACATCCTCGCCATTGTCGCGGCCGATGAAACCGTATCCCTTGGAGGGATTGAACCATTTGACGGTCCCAGTATAACGTTCAGACATGCTTTTTACTCCATCTTGAGTTGAGAAATTGGTGAAGTGGTAAATTGATTACCACTGTCTTTGGAAGTTCAAGTTTATCGCGTTACCGGTCTCTTGTCAAGGATCATACCCCCTTAAGGAATTACAATGAAACACTTAACAGACCAAAATTATCTGAAAAACGAGCAGTATCACAATGGCCAAAATTTAGATGCTCGCATCCAATTACATCTTTTATTCACTCGCGGTGATACGAACTGGTACGGCTGGCTGATGGAAAAAATCGATCCTAAACCTGGTCTGAAGATTTTAGAAGTAGGTTGTGGAATGGGGAACCTCTGGCAGGATCATTTAAGTTCACTGCCGCAAGATTTGCAAATAACTTTAACCGATTTATCGGAGGGGATGGTTGCCCAGGCTCAGCAAAATTTGGGGAGTGACCCGCGGTTTCATTTTCGGCCAGTCGATGTGCAGTCGCTGCCATTTGGGGATGGATTTTTTGACCGGGTGGTCGCCAATCATATGCTTTACCATGTTCCGGATATTCAACTAGGCTTGCGAGAAATCCGGCGAGTTCTGCAGAAAGGCGGCAAGTTATGTGCGTCAACCGTTGGAGAAGCGCATATGATTGAAATGTATCAGCTCATCTGGCGCTATTTGCCCGATTTTGAAAATTTTAACCAAAAAGCATGTCTCCATTTTGGGCTTGAAAATGGAGAAGCGATCATTAAGCAGGTTTTTGAAGAGACGCAGGTAGAAATCGCGGAAAGCTGGTTATGGATTACAGAAGCACAGCCATTAATGGCATATATGCGCTCATCATGGGATGCTGAGCAACTCCCAGATGAAATTCTCGCCTTAATGAAACAAGATGTAGAAGCAGAAATTAAGCAAAAAGGCGGGTTGAAAATTACAAAGTCAACTGGAGTAATTTTAGCAAGCTGAGCTGCTTAGTGAAGATTTATAATATTCATAGATGGAAAAACACCAACGCTTTGATTTGTTTTTACTGATTTTGCTGCCCTTAGGATTGATTTTGGTGGCAGGCATTTTCCCCCGCCCGGTGCTTTTAGACCAGGCCTGGAAAGATTCGCGTATTTCGATTGCCCAGGGCAGATACCAGGCAGCAATTCAAGCATTAAGGATCATCCTCGATTTCCAACCCGATCGGGTAGATTTATGGGAATCGGTTGCCCGATATGAAGCAAAGGTGGAGAATTATTCCGGTGCGATCCAGGCTTATGAGCAAATTCGCCAACGGGGAATGATCAGCAACCAGGGGCTCTATGAATTGGCGAATCTATATGAACAGGTTGGACAAGAAGCAGAAGCCCGTTCAGCCTGGGTTGAGGTCTCAGAACGGCCGGATTTACCGGCGGATTTATTTTGGGCGGTGGTTGAGCATTACCGCAGCAAACAGGATTTTGATTCTGCGCGGGCTGTTTTAATCAATTGGGCAAAATCGTATCCGCAGGATGGACAGGCGTATTACCTGGCCGGACTGTTTCATGCCTCAGACCAGGTTGATGCAGCAAATATCTACTTAATGCGGGCTTATGAATTAGATTCGATGTATGCCGGTAAAATTCAACGCATTTTGCAAGCCTTTCAACAGGCTGCCAGCGATCCTTCCCCTGCTTACCAAAAAGTGGTGATTGGGCAGGCATTGGGGGAGGTGGGGGCATGGGATTTGGCCGAAGATGCATTTTTATCTGCGGTGAAGATCGAACCTGGTTATGCAGAAGCCTGGGCATACCTTGGATTGGCTCGGATGACCCAAGAAAAAGACGGGAAACCCCAATTGGACACCGCAAAAGCCCTGAATTCCAATTCTGATATTGTGCGCAGTGCCCTGGTGTATTACTGGCGGAAGCAAAATGAGCCTGATGTTGCTCTGGCATATCTGAATTTAATTGCTCAGGATCATCCCAATGAAGGAGCGTGGATTCAAGAAATTGGGGCAACCCTGGCAGAGAAGGGGGAATTGGTTCAAGCATTAAACCAATATATCCGGGCGGTTGAAATTGAGCCGGATAATCCTCAATTATGGCGTGCTCTGGCTGTATTTGCCACACAGCATGGTTTTTCTGCGGTAGATTACGGCCTCCCTGCAGCCATCCGAGCATATGAGCTGGATCAGGATTCAGCCGCTTCTCTGGATGTGTTGGGCTGGGTTTATTTAACACAAGGTCAATGGGAGGATGCGGAACAATTCTTGCAACAGGCTCTCAAGCAGGACTCGTGGTATGCATCTGCTTACCTGCATTTAGGACAGGTGTATATTCAAAAGAAAATGCCTGACCAGGCAAAAACTGCCTGGGAGCGAGCAGCAAAAATAACGGATGATAATCTCATTCGTTTACAGGCCGAGCGTCTGTTGGAACAATATTTCCCATCGCAATAACCCTAATATTCACTGCCCATCATCGTACCCAATTTACCAGGAGTTCCCTCATGAAACGTGCAATTTTCTGCGCCATGTTGATCGCTATTAGCAGCATATGGATCACGGCTTGCAGTGTTTTGGATTCCATCCAGAATGCGGCGGTTTCGTCAGTTGACTCTGGTAGCGTTTTGTTTTATGATGAATTCTCTGACCCAACCAGCGGTTGGCGAACCTGGCAAACCGACACAACCTGGATTGGTTACCAAAATGACGGCTTCCGTTTTTACATTGCTGATCCAAATTTTGATTATTGGTCTGTTGCAGGAAAGCGTTTCAATGATGTGACACTTGCGGTGGATGCAGCCGTGCTGGCTGGCCCCACCAATAACGATTTTGGTGTCATTTGCCGGTATCAGGATGAGTTGAACTTTTATGCTTTTTTGATTAGCGCTGATGGGTACGGTGGAATTGTCCGGATGCAAGAAGGTGTTTATCAGGTCTTGCAGGCAGAGGTTCTCGAATACAGCCCCGTGATTCAGCAAGGTTACACGACAAACCATCTTCGCGCCGATTGTATCGGATCAAAATTGGCACTGTATGTCAACCAGGAAAAAGTTTTTGAGGTCGAAGATGCCGCTTTCACACATGGGGATGTCGGACTCATGGCCGGTAGTTACCAGGAAGCTGGTGTGGATGTTTTTTTTGATAATTTTTTTGTAATCAAGCCTTAAAGGTATGAAGATATTTCTCGACTCGATTGGATGCCGATTAAATCAAAGTGAAATTGAAAAATATGCCAGCCAGTTCCGTGCGGCCGGGCATACGATTGTCGATTCTGCTGCCGAAGCGGATATGGTGGTAATAAATACCTGTTCGGTGACCAATGCGGCAGCTTCAGATTCCCGGCAAAAAATTCGCCAGGCAGGTAGAGCCGGTCAAAATGAGATTGTGGTGACCGGGTGTTGGTCTACGCTTGAACCGGGTGCTGCAGCTCAATTGCCGCGCGTCACTCATGTGGTCTCTAACCTGGAAAAAGATTTTCTGGTTCCGGAAGTTTTAGGTCTGGAACCTGCAGAATTCGATCTTGAACCGCTGGTACGCCAGCCTTTGCCCGGGATTCACTTGCGCACACGCGCCTTTATCAAAGCCCAGGATGGCTGTGATAATCATTGTACTTTTTGCATCACCCGCCTGGCACGCGGACAGGGACGCAGCCAAACGGTGGCTCAGGTGGTCCGGGATGTGCAATTGGCTTTGGAGGGCGGTGCTAAAGAGATTGTCTTGAGTGGTGTTCACCTTGGTTCTTGGGGACAAGATTTGGGTGAAGCACTGCACTTGCGTGACTTGATCTCTGTCCTATTGCGCGAGACAGACGTTCAACGATTGCGGCTTTCTTCGCTGGAACCCTGGGATCTTGATGAAAACTTCTTTACTTTGTGGCAGGATGAGCGTATGTGCCGCCACCTGCATTTGCCCCTTCAATCCGGTTGCGCAAAGACCTTAAAGCGAATGGCGAGAAATACAACTCCTGAAGCCTACGCTGAAATTGTGCGGATGGCGCGTGCCGCTGCAGCGGATATGGCGATCACAACGGATATTATTGTCGGTTTTCCTGGCGAAGACGAAGTTGAATTTCAGGAAAGCCTGGCTTTTGTTCAGCAGATGGATTTTTCAGCCGGTCATGTATTTACTTATTCATCGCGGCCTGGTACCCCTGCAACACGTTTATCCGGGCAAGTGAAAGGCCCAGAAGCAAAGTCTCGAAATGCACGCATGCGAGATGTTTTGGCTGCTTCTGCAGAGCAATTTCAAGAACGGTTCATCGGAAAAATCATGCCGGTTTTGTGGGAATCGAGCGATGAATACGGCCCGGCGGGATGGCGGCTGCATGGATTGACAGATAATTATATCCGCGTTGAGGCTTCCTCTGCGGTTCGATTATGGAATGAAATATCACCTGTGCAATTGTTGGGAAAAACAGCCGAAGGGCTGCGGGGAATTATTCAGCCGGCTGCTGAAGGATAAAAACTGCGCATAGATAATCACTCTCGTTCGTCGAGTATAATAGGCGGTTGGAAGAATGAATCAACCCGACGAAGGAGATGGGATTTCATGACTGAATTCAAATGGTGGCAGCAAGCAGTGATCTATCAGATCTATCCGCGCAGTTTTGCGGACGGTAACGGCGATGGAATTGGCGACTTGCAAGGAATGATCTCCAAATTGGATTATTTGCAATCCTTGGGCGTAGATGCCATTTGGCTTTCTCCGCATTTTCCGTCACCGCAAATTGACTGGGGGTATGATATTTCGGATTATTATGGTGTTGCTCCGGAATACGGCACGCTGGATGAGTTTAAGCAATTTTTGGATGGATTGCATCAGCGCGGTATGCGCTTAATTTTAGACCTTGTGCTTAACCATACTTCAGATCAGCATCCCTGGTTTATTGAATCCAGGTCAAGCAAAGATAATCCCAAGAGGGACTGGTATGTCTGGTCAAAAGGGAAAAACAACGGACCGCCTAACAACTGGTACTCTGCTTTTGGCGGCTCAGGCTGGGATTTAGACCCATTGACAGGTGAGTATTACTATCACTTTTTCTTTAAAGAACAGCCTGACCTGAACTGGCGTAATCCTGAGGTGAAGGCAGCTATGTTTGATGTGGTTCGTTATTGGCTGGATATGGGCGTGGATGGATTTCGCCTGGATGCGATTGGTACCATCTTTGAAGTGCCCGAATTACCCGATCAATCCTCAAAAATTACTTTAGATGAGTTGTACCGGATTGACCGCCTGGCAAAATCACCTTTGGAACAGGATGCTGCCCGGAAAATCTGGGATGCGATGTTTCTGCATCAGCACGACCTGCCTGAAGTGCATGATTTGATGAAAGAACTGCGGGCAGTTGTGGATGAATATCCGGACCGTGTACTGATTGGCGAAACGGATGATATTGCCTTTTACGGGAATGGGCAGGATGAATTGCATCTCAATTTTAATTTCCCACTCATGCGCACGGATCGGATCACTCCAGACTGGGTGCGGAAAAATCAGGCGGAGCGATTGAAGGCTTTGCCGCAAGGTGCCTGGCCTTGCAATACGATTGGCAACCACGATTCCCGGCGCATGTTTTCTGCTTTTGGTGATGGGAAGCACAACCGTGAAATAGCCCGGCTCAACCTGGCTTTGATGGTTACCTTATGGGGAACTCCTTCTTTGTATAATGGGGAAGAAATCGGGATGTCGGATTATATTGTCAACGATCCGAAGTATTACCGCGATCCGTTATGCAGCCGCGCATACCAATTAGAAATGGACTTAATGGGCACTCCCTCGGAGGAGGCTGCCCGTTATGCAGCCCGAAACGGCCGTGATAAATGCCGAACCCCCATGCAGTGGCAGAATGAACCCAATGGTGGTTTTTCGCCAGCAGGTGTAGAAACATGGCTGCCTGTAAATCCTAATTATGCCAGTGGGGTTAATGTGCAAGACCAGGAAGCTTCCCACTCCTCTTTGCTGCATGATTACCGGCGAATATTGGCAGCGCGCAAAGCAAACCCAGCTCTGATCTTGGGAGATTATCAAGAAATCAACCGGGATTCCAAGGCTGCTTTGACATTTTTGCGTACAACAGCTGAACAGACCTGCCTGGTTGTTCTGAATTATTCCGACCAGCCGCAGACCTTGTCTCTTGAATTGGTTTGCAAGGGGTTGAAAGAAATATATTCCAGCCGGACGCGAAAACCAGAAGAAAATCAGCCCGATAAGTTCGTGGTTGGTCCACTTGAAGTGGTTTTTGCAGAAGTGATTACATAAAAAATAACAGCCAGGCAAAAAAACCTGGCTGTTATTTTATCTAGTCTAAGGATTAGATGATATCAAGCTGGCTAATTGTGCTGCGTAAAATGTCAGCCGATTTGCGTAATCCTTCAATTTCATCTGCGCTTAAGTCCAGCTTAAGGATTCGTTCCACACCGTCCAGATCTACAACACTGGGAATGCTCAAACAAACGTCCGAGATCCCATAGTAATCTTCGATATAACTGGAAACGGAAAGAACCGTACCTGTATCACGTAAGATGGCTTCGCAGATTCGCAGCAAACCCGAGGCGATTGCGTAATAGGTTGCACCTTTCCGCTCAATAATATGATAAGCAGCATCGCGGGTCTGCTCAAAAATATGATCCAGAGCTGGTTGGCTGCAACCCATGCCGTTGATCGCACAGAAATCTGGCAGGCGCATGCCAGCAATATTAGCTAAAGACCAGACGGGTACTTCGCTATCACCGTGTTCGCCAATGATATAAGCATGTACACTGCGTGGGTCCACGTCAAATTCCTGGCTGAGCAGATAGCGGAAGCGGGCTGTATCCAATACCGTACCGGAACCAATGACATGGTTTTTGGGCAGGCCGGATATTTTCAAGGCAACGTAGGTCAGGATATCAACCGGATTGGTGGCAATCAAGATAATCCCATGCGGATTGTTGTTAACAATATTTGGGATGATTTGCTTAAATATCTGGGTATTGCGTTGAACCAAATCCAGACGGGTTTCTCCGGGGCGTTGAGCCGATCCGGCGGTGACTACGGTGATTGTAGCGCCGGCACAATCTTTATAGTCACCTGCGATGACTCGGGCAGATTGGTGAAGCGGTACAGCATGGTTAATATCCATCGCTTCACCTTCGGCTTTTGCTTTGTTTGCGTCGATTAATACAATTTCAGAAGCAAGGCCGCTGGTTAACAACACATAGGCAAAAGATGCGCCAACGTTTCCAGCTCCCACCACAGCAATTTTGGTTGGGTGTCGTTGTTCGTGACTCATCGGGTTACTCCTTTTTACGGTAACTTTTAATAAAAATTAATGGTCTGATCCTATACCTTTATTTTAATCTGCTTCTCCGGATTTGCGGGTCTTAACAAACCGTTCGTACACCCTTTTCCATGCATTGGTGGGGGCATCCGGTCGATTTTTCTTGTGCGTATCCGTACTCAAATATAAGGCAAAATCCTCAATCAGTTGTGAGAACGGTTCATCTGGTAGATGATATAACACGGGTCTGCCAAGATTGATCGATTGGACCAACACATCCGGAGAAAAAGGTAAGGTTAAGACGATTTGGCGGCCTAAAGCGGTTTCGATTTTTTCTCGTGCCAGGCCGTAGCGAGGGAAGGTATTATTCAAGACCAGCTTGATTTTATTGATATCATAGCCCAGCTTTTTATAGGTATCCAAGGCAGCAGCGGCTGCCCGCACAGAGGATAGTTCTGGTGCAAGTACCATCAAGATCACGTCAGCATTATCTAAAATCTGCAAAGAAATTTCATTGAAATCATGCGGCACGTCTGCGATGATATATTCATAATTAGGCCGGATCAAGTTTAAGGCTGTGCTGAGGATGTCAGTGGAAATAATTTCCGCTTCAGATGGAAACGTAGGGGCGGGGATCAAATCTAATCCGCTGTCGTGGTGGTCAACAATGGAGCGGAGTAGATCCCAATCAATTTCACCGGAAGGATATTGGGCAACATCAGCCCAGGTTCGCTTTAAGGGCATGTTGAGCATTAAGGCAACCTGCCCGGCCATGAAAACCAGGTCCAGCAAAATGGTTGGTGCGCCCCATAATCCTCGCAAACCCAGGGCAAGATTAACCGCTACGGTGGTGGAACCAATCCCGCCGCGCAGCGTGTGAACCGCAATCATTCGTCCAGTTTTTAATTCTGGTTTTGGCTCTCCTGGAGGTAAGGCTTGCCGGATCATTTCGATACGGCGCATGAGCATCCGAATTCGAATCACCAATTCTTCTGGCTCAAATGGCTTGGTGATATGCTCATCCGCGCCGCATTCAAACGAAGCAATTTTGTCCTGGAGACCGGTTTGGCCGGTTAGCACAATGATTGGGGTGCTTGCAAAGAATGGGTCGCGGCGCAAACGGCGGGTGACCTCGTAACCGGAAATATCTGGGAGGTTTAGATCGGTAATGATTATGTCAGGCCGCAGCATGTGGGCGGCTTCTAACCCTTGCTGGCCGGTTATCTCTGCATACACGATAAAACCATGCGGCTGTAACGCATGCTCAATCATGCGGTGGTAAACAATTTCGTCTTCAATCAGCAGTACACTTGGCATGTTCAATCCTTTATTGGTCTGCTACCTGTCTTTTTGGGTTTTTATATCTTCAAAATACACCTGGATGAGCTTGAGCTCTTCTTCGATCGCCTGGATGATTTGCGGCGCATTTTTTATCTGGTAACGGGCAGCCGCCTGGTCTAATTGGGTGGAAAGTTCCACCAATTTTTGGGCTTCAAAATTCGCTGCCACTCCTTTTAGATTATGCGCTAAAACTTTTAATCCAGGTGCATCTTCTTTTGTTACTGCACGATTAAGTTCCTGGATTCGAGTTGAACAATCCTGGATAAATTCTTCAAACGTACTGATAAAAAATGGAAAATCGTTGCCAAAACGAGGCAAAATTTGCTCCAGGTATTGAGGGCTTCCTAATGCCGGAATTGAATTGGCCGCCGGAGGTTTAGCGCTGCTGTTTTGCGGGATTTCCTTTTGCGATTCACCCGCAGGCAATGATTGGGGTGGGGGTATTGTTGGAGTTGGTTGGGCAATGCCGTAACCGCTTAACATTTTTGAGAACTGTTCATAATCCCATTCATCTACACCAGGTTGGCTGGTTGGCGTTTCGGTAAATTGTGTGGATGGGGCAAGCATGTTTGGATTGAGCGGGCTGGTAGCCTTGGCCGGTGGAATTGGAACACTCCAATGATCGATCACCTCCATAATTTCAGAGGGTTTGACAGGTTTAGAAATATATCCATCCATGCCGACAGCCATGCAGCGCTCCAGGTCGGCTGCCATGACATGGGCAGTCATGGCAATGATCGGGGTGTGATGTGCATTGGTTTCAGCGGCGCGAATTTGCAGGGTAGCTTCGTAGCCATCCATCTCAGGCATCTGGATGTCCATCAGGACCAGGTTATATTGGCGGCTTTGGAGGGCTTCAACGGCTTGCTGCCCGTTCTCTGCGAAGTCGACCCGGTGACCGGCTTTTTCTAACAGGTTAATCACGACTTTTCGGTTGATCGGATTATCCTCTACCAAAAGAATATGCTGGCCTGGGTGGGCAGGTTCAGGATGATGTACGGCAGAGGAACGAGCCTGGTTTAATTTCTCTTGTTCGTTTTCGCTGTGCAGGATTGATTGGATTGCTGTAATTAATGTATGCTGCCGGATTGGTTTTAATAAATATCCATTTGCGCCTAATGCTTCACATTCGCGAGAAGAAATGCCCTGGCCAAACAAGGTCAATAACAGAATCTTTGGCCTGAAAGATTGGGTCAGACTGGTTAATTGCTGGATGGCTTCTTCACAATTTTGTCCGTTGGATTTATATTCCAACAAGATCACATGGAATGGATTTCCTTTTTCTAATGCATCTGACAGGAGCGGATACGCTTCTTCACAGTGGCTCGCGAGGGTAATTTGCCCGCCCGTGGTCGTGATTAACTGCTCCAGGATCAGTTGATTTAATGGATGATCATCAATTCCGAGGATGCGAATACCTTTTAAAGGTTGATCAGGTGTTGGATGGGTTAGCGGTCGTTTTTGAAATACAGCCGTAAAGGAAAACGTGCTGCCTTGCCCTGGCTGGCTGAGCAGGTTGATTGTTCCTCCCATCAACTCAACCAATTGGGCTGAAATTGCCAATCCCAGTCCTGTTCCACCGTACCGGCGCGTGGTGGACATATCCGCCTGGGTAAAACGATTAAAGATGGCTGCTTGCCGTTCAGCGGGGATGCCAATACCGGTATCTTCAACGGAGAAGCTGATGGTAGCCGTATTCTTTGTTTCGGTAATGGTTTTTACCCGCACCATAATTTGGCCGTGTTCCGTAAACTTGATTGCATTCCCAATCAGGTTAGCCAGGATCTGGCGCAGCCGGTTGGGATCACCCTGCAATTGCGTTGGAATTTCTGGCGGTATATGGCAAATTAGTTCTACCCCTTTAACACCAGCCCGTTGGGCCAAAGATACAGACACGTTTTCAATGGTTGAGCGCAGATCAAACTGGGTAATTTCCAATTCCATCCGGCCGGCTTCAATTTTCGAAAGATCCAAAACATCATTGAGTAAATTCAGCAGGGATTCGGCACTTTCCAGGGCAGTGGAAAGATATTCACTTTGTTCAACGGTCAATTCTGTGTCCAGGGCGACATTCAACATGCCAATCACACCATTTAACGGCGTGCGGATTTCATGGCTCATATTTGCCAGAAACTCCCCTTTGGCAAGGTCCGCTTCTTCTGCCCGTTGGCGTGCCTGTACCAGTTCGCTGATATCATGATAAAGCATCAAAATACCCAACTCTTCGCCGTTAACGATGACTGGCACCCCAAATATTTCTACATCAATTTTGCTGCCTCGCCGGGTGACACGTTGACTTACTTCGTGTAAAACGGATCCTTTTTCAACCCGTTGAATAAATTCTTGTGCAAAGGATCGCAATTCCGAAGGGGTGATCAGATCATTCAGATGTCCTCCCGCCACTTCGCTTTGTGAATAGCCAAATAATTTCACAAAAGCCGGGTTGCAGGTAGCAATCCGCCCGTGCAGGTCCAGGGTCACAATGGCAACCGGGCTGTTTTGGAAGATGCCTTCAAAGTATTGTTTCTGGCGCTGGATTTCTGACTCAGCTTTTTTGCGCTGCGCAATATCATGAAAGATGAAAATGGTTCCTTCTTGCTGGTCACCATATTGAAAGGGAAAACCGGTCACTTCAAACCAGCCGTAGAGAGAGGGCATGGGTAAAACCTGGGATTTCACCTGTCCTTTTTGTTGGATGGGAGTCATGATGCCAGGAAATACTTCCTCGATATTTTTCCCCAAAAATTCATTGAACGTGGTTTGAAATTTCTGGATCGTAGCGCGGTTGCAGCGGATGATTCTCCCGTTGATATCCGTCAGGATAATCAAGTCAATGATTGCGTCAAAGGTTGCTTCCCATTCTTTTTTTGCGCGGCTGATATTCGACTCAGCCTGGTGGCGTTCCAACAGATCTTGTTGGGATTTTTCTTTCAGGATGTATAATTCGTGGGTTAATTTGTCAAACGCGGTTTCCAGTTCGTTTTCGTGTTTTTGGTTTTGGTAATGGATTGACCACTGCATTCCGAGAATGACAATAAACAGGAGTGCAAACAGATCGACAATCCATAAAACAGGATTATCGAATTGAGTTTGGATTAAAGATGGTAAAGAAAGTGCGCGAAATTCCCTGGCTGCCTCGATGACCGTTGCAAGGATTGGAAGGAGAAGAGCAAATAAAATACCAACCCAGTGATAAGCTCCCTGAGCAAAAAGCTTAAAAATTTTTTGAAAAATTTTATTCCCCATCGGTTAAATTATAGAGTAAATTCAGCGGCTTTCATTAACATTGTATGAAGGAACTGTTCATACAAATCATGATTCGATATCCATAAATATACACCCCCAGGCGAATTATGTTTGAAATAATTGATCTGGTAATCCGATTGTTACAAAAATCGTGCCGGATTTAGCATTAAGTCATAGAAGAGGGGCTATAATTATAATTGACGTCTCTACCAGAGCTTATTATAATCAACAGGTTTGCCAGAAATATGGACTGGATTTTTGTTTTATTTGTGTAGCAGGTAGATCTATGAATATTGAAGATAATCGAGGAACAACTGTACTTCGAAGAGATACAGAGTACAAACCACCGCGTTCTATTCGAACATGGTTGTTTGGACGGCCGTTATCAACTGCCGATGCACCGCACCAAACCATCGGCAGATTTATTGGCCTGGCGGTCTTTGCATCCGATGCTTTGTCCTCCACGGCTTATGCCACGCAGGAAATGATGGTGATTCTGGCTGTTCTGGGAACGGCTGCCTTTGGCTACGTTTTTCCATTATCCATAGCCATCGTAATTTTGCTTGCGATCGTCACCTTGTCTTACGAGCAAACCATCCATGCCTACCCGAATGGGGGTGGGGCGTATATTGTCTCTCGTGACAATTTGGGTGAGATTCCCGCACAGATTGCGGCTGCGGCTTTATTAACCGATTACATCTTAACCGTGGCCGTATCTATTTCATCTGGTGTAGCCCAGATTGTTTCGGCCTTCCCTGAGGTGTTTGATTTTCGGGTTTGGATTGCCGTTGGCCTGGTAATTTTCATCATGATCGTCAATTTGCGCGGCGTAAAAGAATCCGGAACCGCCTTCGCTTTTCCGACCTATTTCTTCATCTTGATGATGTTTATCATGATGATCGTAGGGTTTGTGCGCTATATCACCGGATCTCTGGGGGTTGTGGTTGATCCGCCAGCCCTTGAATTAACCCATGCAATGCAGGGATTCTCGGTATTTCTTATTTTGCGGGCATTTTCAAGCGGTACCACCGCCTTAACTGGTGTGGAGGCAATTTCGAATGGCATTCCTGCGTTTAAAGAGCCGCGTTCAAAGAACGCTGGTGCCACGCTGGTAATGATGTCGGTTATTCTGGGTACGTTGATGCTTGCGATCTCCTTCCTGGCTGCACACATTCAGGCGGTTCCTTCGGAAGAAGAAACAGTTATTTCCCAATTAGCCCGAACTGCTTTTGGAGACCGCGGGTTCTTGTATCTGGCGATGATCACGGCAACAACAGTGATTTTGATCATGGCTGCCAATACTTCTTTTGCAGATTTTCCGCGGTTGAGCGCGCTCACTGCCAAGGACGGCTTTTTACCGCGCCAGTTGACCTATCGCGGCAGCCGCCTGGTGTATTCACGCGGTATTGTGCTGCTGGCTTTACTGGCTTCCGTTTTGATTATCGTGTTCCAGGCCAGTGTTACGCGATTGATCCCGTTGTATGCGGTGGGGGTGTTTATGTCGTTCACCCTTTCGCAGTCTGGTATGGCACACCGCTGGTGGAAAATTGGCCATCTAAAGCCAGGTGAAGAAGTCGTTGAACGCGGTTCAACACTGCGCTTCGATAAAAACTGGACGATTAAAATGATCATCAATGGGTTTGGCGCAGTTCTAACCGGAATCGTGATGATTGTGTTTGCGGCCACGAAATTTGCTGATGGGGCCTGGGTGGTTATCATTATCATTCCGGTTTTGGTGATGATCTTTTC
Source organism: Chloroflexota bacterium (assembly GCA_029265085.1). Next base: position 26,246 of record JAJUJY010000009.1, on the reverse strand, counting down.
GGGGATCCACCGGCATTACCGGAACCTGGCCCAGCACTTATCTCTGGAAAACTACGGCGCTTCCAAGCGGATAGCTCGCCACCGTGTCATTTTGCCGATTGGTGGAGTGCACCGTGGTACCCTGGCTGCGCTGCGTTATGCCCGGACGCTTTCCGATGATATTACAGCAGTGCACGTCTCGATGGACCCGGATGAAGCGGAGAAAGTTCGCCAAAAATGGGAAACCTGGGGTGATGGTATGCGGTTGGTGATTGTGGAATCACAGTTCCGCCTGTTTGCGGAGCCATTGTTGGAATATATTGATGAAATTGACGCGAACCGCCAACCGAATGAGGTGTTGACAATTGTTGTGCCTGAATTTGTCCCAAGGCATTTCTGGAGCAATTTCTTGCACACACAAACTGCAGTGACCTTGCGCCTGGCTTTGCTATTCCGCAGAGATATTGTGATTACAAGTGTTCCTTACCAGGTTGATTGACCTGATCGTTGAAGGTTTTTAATAAAGAGGTACGTATGGAAATTATTGTGGTTGGTTGTGGCCGTTTAGGTGCTGCTCTGGCCTATCGCTTATTTTTGGCCGGACATAAAGTTGCGGTCATTGACAGTGAAACCGCTTCATTCAATAATTTGCCCTCGGATTTTCAGGGCCGTTTGCATGAAGGGGATGCGCTCTCATATGATGTGTTGGTGCGTGCAGGTATTGAACATGCTGACAGCCTGGCAGCGGTTACAAATTCCGATGCGCTTAATGCGGTTGTAGGTTATGTGGCAAAAACCGTTTTTCATTTGAAGAACGTGGTTGCTCGCAATTATGATCCGCGCTGCCGTGAAATTTTTGAAGAGTTTGACCTGCAAGTGGTCAGCTCGGCAAGCTGGGGCGCGCAGCGGGTGGAAGAAATGCTTTATGATACCGGAATGCACAGTGTTTTCTCCGCCGGAAATGGCGAAGTAGAAGTGTACGAGCTGGCAATACCAGAGCAGTGGAACGGCAGCAAGCTGGGTGATTTGTTGGTTGAGAAAGAATGTGTTCCGATCTCGATTACCCGGGCTGGCCGGGCTTCAATGCCAGACCTGGAAATGACGGTTTCCACCGGGGATTTATTGCACGTCAGTGCGACTTTTGATGGTATCAATTGCATGCGTTCCAAGTTGCAAGGCGCATAAGAAGGGAGCTGGTATGTTAGTCGTTATCGCTGGAGGCGGCCGGACTGCCGCACAATTAGCCCGAATTTTACTGGCCCAGAACCATGATGTTCATCTGGTCGAAGTGCGCCGTGACGTATTGACCCGGATTCATCGCGAGTTGCCGACCGAAGTTGTTTATGAAGGTAACCCGATTGATCCACGTGTTTTGGAGCAGGCTGGTATTGATCATGCCGATGTGATGGCAGCCTGTACAACTGAAGATGATGTGAATCTTGCGCTGTGCCATTTTGTGCGTATGCGCTATAAAACCCCGCGCACCATTGCGCGGATCAATAATCCGCGAAATACCTGGCTGTTTGACGAGAAATTCAATGTCGATGTGGCTGTCAACCAGGCTGAAATCATGGCCAGTCTGATTGAAGAAGAAATGTCAATGGGCGATATGATGACCTTGCTCAAACTGCGCCGCGGCAATTACTCCCTGGTAGAAGAAAAGATTCCGCAAGGCGCAAAGGCGATTGGTGTGATGATTAAAGATCTGAATTTACCAGAGCACTGCGTGATCGCCGCGATTATTCGCAATGGTGAAGTGATTGTACCGCGCGGCGTTTCTGTTTTGGAAGCGGAGGATGAAATCCTGGCGGTGGTGGATTCAGAGGGTGCGCAAAAATTGGCGGGGTTATTCTCGCCTCAAAAATAAAAATTACGAAGGGAAATCAAGCCAAAGATTTGACCGTAAAGAAACGTTGCGGTATAATCACCCTTCGCAGTTGATTTATATCTCGGAGATTGAAAGGAAAGCGTTATGACCAAGCGGACATATCAACCGAAAATTCGGCGGCGTATCCGCGTGCACGGTTTTCGGGCACGCATGGCCACGGCTGATGGCCGGGAGGTTTTGAAGCGACGCCGTTTACGCGGTCGCCAGAAGCTGACTGTCAGCATGAACAATCACGTCAAACGGATCCGGTGGTAATTCTTTTACGAATTATGCCCGGTCCGCAACACAGAGCGCCTGTCGATACGCCAATTTTGGACAGGTATGAGTGAAACGAAAATTTCGTCTGACGCGATCAACCGATTTCAAGCGGGTGCGGCGTTTGGGAAAATCATATGCCCACCCGCTTGTTGTGTTGATTGTTACCCCGAATCAAACAGCTGGGGTGCGGATTGGAGTTGCGGCAGGACGCTCTGTGGGTGGGGCGGTGGTGCGTAACCGTGCAAAACGCCGGATACGTGCCTGTGTGGATGGTTATCTGCCAAAGATAACCCCCGGTTGGGATTTGATTTTCCTGGCTCGCCAACCGATTCGAGAGGCTAGCTATGATCAGATCCAGGAAGGGATAGATCGGTTGTTAAAACGGACCGGCCTCATTCTTGAGATCGGAAATATACAATGATCGAGCACGATTATTCCAATGAACCGCGTTTGCGGGATTTACCATTTAATCTATGGAATCTCCCAAAAATTGCGTTATTGGGTTTGGTCCGGCTCTATCAAAAACTCATTTCCCCCACACTCCCCCCAAATACTTGCCGGTTTTATCCGACCTGTTCCCATTATGGCTATCAAGCCATCTATAAATACGGCGCGATCAAAGGCACGATCATGGCAATCTGGCGGGTTTTAAGATGCAACCCATTTAATCCAGGTGGTTATGATCCTGTCCCATAACAGGCTGAAATGTTTGTTTTTGATCAATCGCTGTTACCTATCCGATTACATGAAAATACACAACGTATGAAATCTTCAAGAATCTACCTCGTTCTATTGGTTATCCTGGTTGCTGGATTGCTTAGCTCTTGCAGCAGCGGCCAATTAGCTGCGACTAGCTGGCCTGGCGTTACTGTGAAGGATGATGTGGCGTATGTGGCCTATCTTTCCAGTGTGTATGCAGTCCGGTCTTCAGACAGCACATTGATTTGGAGTTTTCCGGAAAAACCGGATAACCGGAAAATGTTTTTTGCTGCCCCGGCATTAATTGACGGCCAGGTGATTGTAGGTGATTACACCAATGTTTTGCACGGCCTGGATGCTGCAAACGGAACCGAAAAATGGGCATTCTCCGGTGCGACTGGCCGTTGGATTGCCAGCCCCTTGGTGGTGGACAATAAAATCCTGGCACCGAATGGCGACCATACTCTGTATGCGTTAGACATGAATGGAAACCTGGTTTGGAAATTCAAAACCAAACAGGCTTTGTGGTCTCGCCCAGTAAGCGATGGAAAATTGGTGTACCAGGCTTCTTTGGACCACAAGCTGTATGCAATTGACCTGGCTTCCGGAAGTGAGGCGTGGAGTGTTGACTTGGTGGGAGCAGTTATTTATTCGCCGACCTTAACCGAAGACGGAAAAATTTATGTTTCCACTCTGGCCCGCAATGTGATTGCTATTGATGCAGCCTCTGGCAAAATTCTTTGGCAAAAACAGTTTGATAAAGAACTCTGGTCGCAGCCAGTTTTTAGTGACGGGCGCTTGTATTTTGGCGATCTGGAAGGCACAGTTTTTGCACTTTCTGCCGAAGATGGATCTTCGATTTGGCAGCAATCGGTTGGCGAACCGATCATGGGCCAGCCTACCATTATTCCTGAAGGTGTTGTGTTTGCAACAGAAGTTGGTAATCTGGTCGCATTGGATCCAAATGGCACCAAATTGTGGACGGTACCATCCGGCGGAAAATTGTACACGGGACCGGTGTTATCCGGTGAACGTTTATATACAGGAGTCACACAGGGTGATAATATCTTGATGACTCTCTCTACCAGCGGCCAGATTATCTGGTCATTCAAGCTGCCGAAATAAAGGGATGTAGATATGTGGGATGCGATTATTATTACCCCTTTCATCAATACCCTGCTGTTCATCTATAACGTTGTTGGACAGAATTTTGGGGTTGCGATCATCTTGTTTACCTTGCTGATCCGTTTACTGACCCACCCATTAATGGTGCGGCAGATTAAAGGTGCTCAAGGCATGCAGGATTTGCAAAAGAACGAGAAGTGGCTCAAAATTCAAGAGAAGTATAAGGGCGATAAAGAAAAATTGGCTCAGGAACAAATGGCACTCTACAAAGAGTTGGGCATTAATCCCTTTGCTTCCTGTTTACCGACCCTGATTCAATTCCCAATTATTATTGGCCTGTACCAATCGATTATTGCTGCTTTGGCAAATACCCCGATTGAACTGTTGAATTTGATCCGCCATATTTATCCTGCCCTGCTGAAAGTGGAAGCTATCATTCCGCTGAACAGCCAGTTCTTGTGGATGGATCTTTCTCAGCCTGAACGGTTGAATTTGTCTTTCCTGCCGTTTGGTATTCCGACCCTGGCGATTATCGTTATGGTCACTACTTATATTCAGTCAAAGCTGATAACTCCTCCATCCGCTAATCCCAAAGATCAATCCGCTGCAATGGCGAATATGATGAACCTGTACATGCCGTTTTTCATGGGTTGGTTGGCATTGACCCTGGCATCTGGCCTGGCAGTTTATTTCATTGCATCGAACGTGATCGGTATCTTGCAGTATGCAATGTTGGGGAAGGTGAATTGGAACAATGTATTGCCATTCCGCAAGTCAGAAACCAAGAAATGACTTGTTGATTTGAGGCTTCTATGAATGAAAAAACTACGTTAGAGATCATTGCACCATCTGTCGAAGAAGCTGTCGCAAAAGGGTTAAGTGAATTAGGTTTACCCGCTGAAGCTGTGGAAGTTGAGGTTCTCGATCCGGGTAGCCGGGGCTTTTTAGGCCTGGGAACACGCCAGGCCCGCATCCGGCTTTTGATCAAGGATGTTGAGCCCGGCTCGAAATCTCAACCAGTAAAACAGGCTCCGGCGAAAGAATCCAAACCAGAAACCCCTAAACCTCAGCCAGTCGAGAAGAAATCATCTGCTGTTGAAGCAGCGGGTGAAGAATCTTCTGTGGATGAAGAGCGTGTTCTGGCAGTTGCCCAGCAGGTTACGGGTGAATTGTTGGAAAAGATGAAGGTTCGCGCGCGGATCAAAGCAAAATTCGGTGCTCCTGCAGATGAAAACGACCAGTCTGTTGTGATGGTTGAAGTGCAGGGCGATGATTTGAGCATCCTGATTGGCCGCCGCTCTGAAACCTTAAACGCGCTTCAATATATTACTAGCCTGATTGTCAGTAAAGAGGTCGGGCATTGGGTTCCGCTGATGATTGACGTCCAGGGTTACCGTGCTCGCCGGGAACGCCAGCTGCGCGTTTTGGCTCGCCGGATGGCTGAACAGGCAATACACACAGGCCGCCGCCAGGTGCTGGAACCGATGCCGGCCAATGAACGCCGCATCATCCACCTTGAGCTGCGTGAAAATACCGAGGTTGAAACTGAAAGCGTTGGTGAAGAACCCAACCGCAAGGTGACAATCGTCCCGAAGAAAACAGCACCCAAGAATTAATTTTTAAACATGAGGCCGCTCTTATGCATTGGCACAAGAGATGCCTCATTTTTACTTTAATTTCGTGTCTGAATTTTTATGGCTTAGTTTATAAATCAATGCCAATTTCTTTTGGCAGTTCTGTATAATTAAATCAATCAAGATTACAACTTTGCATTGTGCTGGATTGGTTTGGACTGCCCAAAGTCATCCGGTTTTACACGATCAATAAAAAAATGATTACTGCTCAAATACCATTGGGGTAATCAAGGAGGTCCTATGCGCGCTGTCGATATAATCATTAAAAAACGAGATGGGCTTGAACTGACTCGCGAAGAAATCAATTTCTTTGTGCAGGGGTTTACCCGTGGTGAAATTAAGGATTACCAGGTCTCTGCCTGGGCTATGGCGGTTTTGTTGAATGGGATGAGTGACCGCGAAACAACCGATTTAACTCTGGCGATGGCTAATTCAGGGAAGGTGTTGGATTTGAGTGGTGTGGTCCCATTGGCTGTTGATAAACATTCCACGGGCGGTGTGGGCGATAAGACATCATTGGTTGTAGAACCCACCGTAGCAGCCTGCGGTTTGCCGGTTGGGAAGATGTCTGGGCGCGGCCTGGGGTTCAGCGGTGGAACTCTTGATAAGCTCGAATCGATCCCTGGATACCGGACAAATCTTTCCACCGAAGAATTTTTGGAGCAGCTTCGGGTTCATGGGCTGGTGTTAACTGGCCAAAGCGGTGACCTGGCTCCTGCAGATGGAAAATTGTACGCATTAAGGGATGTAACAGGTACCGTTCCTTCGATCCCATTAATTGCCTCGTCCATTATGAGCAAAAAGATTGCGGCTGGCGCCCAGGCGATTGTCCTCGATGTAAAAGTTGGTGTCGGCGCATTTATGGAAACATTGGATGATGCCAAAAAATTAGCGCGGACGATGGTAGCGATTGGGAAACTGAGTGGAAGAGATGTGATCGCCTTGCTTTCTGATATGAACCAGCCGTTGGGTAATGCAGTTGGCAACGCGCTGGAATTGGTTGAAGCGATTGATACGCTGCATGGTCATGGACCGGCTGATTTTACCGAGCATTGTCTTGTGGTTGCAAGCCATTTGTTGGTGTTAGGCAAAAAGGCTGCCAGCCTGGAACAGGCTCGCCAGATGGCTGAAGCTGCCATTCGAGATGGGCGCGCCTGGGAACGGTTTGTGACGTTAGTGCAGGTGCAAGGTGGGAATGTGCGGTATGTGGAGAATCCGCAATTATTGGCCAAAGCCCCCTTGATCAAAACCGTTGCGGCAGAGAAAGCTGGTTATCTGGCAGGAATCAATGCTCGTGAAGTTGGCGAGACGGCAGTAGAGTTGGGTGCGGGCCGCGCTCGCAAAGAAGATGCGGTTGATTCGGCTGTTGGAATTATGATCCTACACAAAGTGGGCGATTTCGTGGAAAAAGGTGCGCCGTTGTTTACCGTGCATGCGAATGATACGACAAAAATGGAGCAAGCCTGTACTCGTTTGCTTGCAGCCCATCAATGGAGCGAACAGCCCTGCGCTGAACTCCCGCTGTTTTATGGTGTAGTCGATCAGGCTTAATGAATATGAAACTGCTCTCTGGTGAAAACGGGAGGGCAGTTTTTGGTTTTATCGTGGTTGGTTGATTTTTTGCTGAAATCGTGGTAGTATAACGGCAACCTTAAAAAGCGATGATGGAAAAGAGTACATTTATGATCCTGTCAGCGAACCCGGGATTGGTGAGAGCCGGGGCGGGCCAATAAATGGAAAATCCTTCCGGAGCTGCAAACTGAACGCAGGGAAGCCTGCCAGTAAGGGCGCCGGTTTCACCAACCGTTATTCCTGGTGCGGGCATTAACCCTGCGGAGCGTGCCTGACAGAGTGCCTGCTGCATAGGCAGGAATCAGGGTGGTACCGCGAGACACCATCTCGTCCCTGAATGGGACGAGATTTTTGTTTTAATTTGAACCTGTCGGAGATCATTTTTTAAGGAGCTCGAATGTTTCGACCCGTTTCACCAAAACTCAATGTTGTCTTGATGGAAGAAGCTGTGCTCCGCTTCTGGAAGTCGCAAGATGTCTTCCATAAGTCGATGGAGCTGCGCAAGGACGGCCCAGAATATGTGTTTTTTGAAGGCCCTCCTACTGCAAACGGCCGGCCAGGAGTTCATCATGTGTTAGCACGGGCATTTAAGGATATCTTCCCGCGCTATAAGACGATGAATGGATATCATGTCAGCCGCCGCGGCGGTTGGGATACACACGGCTTACCTGTTGAAATTGAAGTAGAAAAAAAGCTTGGCTTTACCAACAAGCAGCAAATTGAAGATTACGGTATTGCAAAATTCAATGAGCTTTGCCGCGAATCCGCCTTTACCTATATCCAGGAATGGGAAAAGCTGACCGACCGGATCGGTTATTGGGTGGATCTGGAAACGGCCTATATTACCTATAAGAATGAGTTCATCGAGTCGGTCTGGTGGATATTGAAGAACTTTTGGGAGCGCGATCTGCTTTATCAGGGTTTTAAAGTAGTGCCGTACTGCCCGCGCTGCGGTACGCCGCTCTCAGACCATGAGGTGGCCTTAGGCTACAAAGATGCGACAGACCCATCTGTCTTTGTGCGTATGCCGCTGGTGGATGAACCAGGTACTGCCCTGTTGGTGTGGACAACTACTCCCTGGACACTGCCTGCGAACGTGGCTGTGGCTGCCCACCCGGATGTGGATTATGTTACGGTGGAACACCGGCTGCCGGAAGGCGGGACCGAAAAATTGATCCTGGCCGAACCGCTGCTGGAAAAGGTGTTTGGCGAGGATACGGTCACCGTACTGGAACGGTATAAAGGCAAGACGTTAAAGGGCAAGAAGTACCAGCCGCTCTTTACTTTCCTGCCGACTGATAAACCGGCTTATTATGTAGTGCTGGAAGACTATGTGACCACCGAAGACGGTACCGGTCTGGTTCACACTGCCCCGGCCTTTGGCGCGGAAGATATGTCTGCCGCATTGGAATATGATTTGCCGATCTTGATGACACTGGCTGAGGATGGCACATTCTTACCGGATGTGCGCCCCTGGGCTGGTAAATTTGTCAAGGATGCGGACCCGTTCATCATCCAGGATTTGGTGAATCGCGGTTTGATGTATAAACACGGTACCATCGAGCATACCTATCCGTTCTGCTGGCGCTGCACAACCCCGCTGTTGTATTTTGCCCGCCCAACCTGGTATATCCGCACCAGCCAGTATAAAGAACAGTTGGTGAACTTGAACAACAAGATCAACTGGTATCCTGGCCATATCAAAAATGGACGTTTTGGAAACTGGTTAGCCAATAATGTGGACTGGGCTTTGGGACGGGAGCGTTACTGGGGTACTCCGCTGCCGGTGTGGGAATGCCAGGGCTGTCACCACCAGGAATGTATTGGCTCGGTGAAGGAACTGTCTGAGAAAGTTGGCCGCGATCTTACCGGTCTGGATATGCACCGCCCGCATGTGGATGAAATCCATTATGCTTGCCCGGAATGCGGCGGCAAGATGCAGCGTGTGCCGGAATTGATCGATGTCTGGTTTGACTCAGGCTCCATGCCGGTTTCTCAATGGCATTACCCATTTGAGCATGCTGAGGAATTTAAGAAGCAATTCCCAGCCGATTACATTTGCGAGGCCGTGGATCAGACCCGAGGCTGGTTCTATTCCCTGCATGCCATCAGCACCCTCTTGTTTGGGGATGTCGCTTATAAAAATGTGATCTGCCTGGGATTGATCCTGGACGGACAAGGACAAAAGATGTCCAAATCCCGTGGAAATGTGGCTGACCCGTGGGAAGTGATCAACGGGCAAGGTGCCGATGCGATGCGCTGGTATCTTTATACTGCCAGCCCTCCCGGACAGGAGCGCCGATTCTCCAGTGATCTGGTGGGTGAGGTGCTGCGGAACTTTACATTAACTCTGTGGAATACGTACTCGTTCTTTGTCACCTATGCTAATCTGGATGGTTGGAAACCAAACGCTGATCTTGCGCCTGTGTACAGCCCATTGGATCAGTGGCTGCGTTCAACGCTGCATACGCTCGTTCGCGATGTGACCACTGCGTTAGAAAATTACGACGTGCTTGGAGCAACCCGGCCGATTGAAGCTTTTGTTGACCAGTTATCCAACTGGTATCTGCGCCGCTCACGCCGCCGTTTCTGGAAGAGCGAGTCAGATGCGGATAAACAGGCGGCTTATGCTACCCTGTATGAAGCATTGGTGACTTTGAGCAAACTGCTTGCGCCAACTATGCCGTTTATCGCTGAAGAACTGTACCAAAACCTGGTGCGATCGGTAGATAGCAGCGTGCCTGTTTCGGTTCACCTCTCAGAATGGGTAAAGTTTGAAGAATCGCTCATCGATGAAAAATTGAACAGCGATATGGCCCTCGTGATGAAGCTTGCTTCGGTGGGGCATGCAGCACGGAATAAAGCCAACCGCAAAGTGCGCCAACCGTTGTCTGAAGCAGCCTTCTCTGTGGGTAATGCGGATGAAGTACGCGTATTGGAAGCTTATGCTGATATCTTGGAAGATGAATTAAATGTCAAGCACGTCCGGGCATTAAACACAGCCGGTGAGGCTGTATCTTACAGCTTGAATCCCCTACCAAAGCAGTTGGGACAGAAATACGGCAATCGATTCCCTGCAATCCGTAAGGCATTGTTGGAAATGGACGCGGAAATGGTTGCCCGCCGTTTATTAAACGGCCAGACTGTAGAAGTTGAGGTGAATGGTGAAAGCCTGGCAATTCTTCCGGAAGAAGTGGAAGTCCGCGCACAGGCTCGCGAAGGTTATGCGGTTGCTTCTGAAGGGGCAACATTGGCTGCGTTGGTAACTGACCTGACTCCCGTATTGGTTCAGGAAGGCTTGGCGCGCGAATTTGTTCGCCGGGTGCAAGATTTGCGCAAGCAAGCAGACCTGGATATCTCTGACCGCATCCGCCTTGCTTACCAGGCTTCATCTGGATTAGCCGCAGCTGTGGAAAGTTTTAAGGATTACATTCAAGGTGAAACATTAACAGTTGAGCTTGCGTCCGCAGCTCCTTTGGATGGCATGGCAGTTGTCAGTGATGAATTTGACGGAGAAAGTGTAACCATCGGGATAGCAAAGGCTGGATAAGCAATAAAGGATTTCGTTGGAAAGGGCTGAAATTTGTTTCAGCCCTTTTTCTATTTGAAGGTTATTGACATTATTAATCAAATTTCTTATGATTGTTATCAAGAGAAAATTCCAGCCATCGCTATTGCAAAACTCTTGAGTTCCTCCGATTCGCTGATTCCAGGTGGATAGGCGAACGATACGGCATGGGAAGGAATTTCCATCGCCCGCCAGTGCGCAAAGGAGGTCTGCTCCGCAAAAGCGGAGTAGTACCGTTTGCGCATTTTTTATTTCCAAACAGACTTCATCATAGCAAGTTCTCAACAACCCAGAATAGGAGGTGTACCGGGTGTCTATTCCATTTATTTAATTTCAGGGGGACCCATTGATGAATTCAAAAAAAATCATAAGGAGTAAACCTATGTGGATTCTACGCGTAAATATGACGGATCGATCTTACCAGTTTAGTGGAGTCCCTGCGGCTTATGAATATTTAGCAGGCCGAGGGTTGACATCAACGATGGTTGCGGACGAAGTACCGCCGCTTTGCCACCCACTAGGACCCAATAACAAATTGGTCTTTTCTCCCGGATATACTACCGGCACCAGTGCTCCAACTTCAGCCCGTTTATCTGTTGGGGGTAAATCTCCCTTAACCGGTGGAATTAAAGAATCCAATGCAGGTACTTCATGGGCATCAGAATTGGCGAAATTAAATATCCGTGCCCTGGTGATTGAAGGCCAACCCAAGGAAAAAGAAGGCCACTGGGGAATGATTATCTCTTGGGATAAGCATGCGGAAAAACCAGCGGTTGAGTTCTTTGATGCTTCCGAATTTACTGGTATTAATCTTTATGAAGTGTATCCCAAGGTTTATGAAAAATTTGGTGATAAGGTATCGATTGCTTCTTATGGTATAGCGGGTGAATACGGCTATCCTAATGCCGGTATTGTGTTTAATGATTTGTCAAAACGTCCAAGCCGGTATGCTGGCCGGGGTGGTTTGGGCGCAGTGATGGGCAGCAAACGGCTGAAATTTATTATCACCAATGCAAAAGATGCTCCAGGTGTGCCGATTGCCGATAAAGCCCTTTTTGAACAAGGCCGCAAGAAGATGACTGATGCGCTGCTGACTCATGCCATTACCAAGCCCAAAGGCGGTTTGAATAGCTATGGCACCGCTGTTTTGATTAACATTCTCAATGAGGCAGGCGGCTTGCCGACCAATAATTTCTCTTCCGGGCATTTCGATAAAGCTCCGTATATTGCCGGGGAGGCGATTTTTGAGGGCAACAAAGAACGGCTTGGAAAAGAGACTTATAACCATGCTTGCAGTCCGGGCTGTATCATTCAGTGTTCAAATACCTGGCACGACAAAGACGGCAAAGAGATCGCTTCCTGCCTGGAATACGAGTCCAACTGGGCTTTAGGGGCAAACTGCGGTATTTCGGATATGGACACTGTTGCTGAACTGGTTTATCTCTGTAATGCCTATGGATTGGACACCATCGAAACAGGTGCAACCATTGGTGTGGCTATGGAAGCGGGGGTGATCCAGTTTGGCGATGGCCCAGGCGCTGTTGAATTGGTGCACAAGATTGGCAAGGGAGAACCGTTAGGACGCATTTTAGGCGCTGGGACCGAAATCACAGGCAAGGTTTTTGGAGTTACTCGCATTCCGACTGTGAAAGGCCAGGCAATGCCGGCTTATGAACCGCGCGCAGTGAAGGGTATTGGGATCACTTATGCAACCAGCACCATGGGAGCAGACCATACCGCTGGTTACACGATTGCGCCGGAAATTTTGGGTGTCATGGGGAAGCAAGATCCATTAACCCCTGAAGGAAAGGCTGCCTTAAGCCGGGCTTTCCAGGCGACAACCGCATTCATTGATACTAGCGGTCACTGTCTATTTATTGCTTTTGCTATTTTGGATATCGCCAGCGGATACGAAGGCATGATTGACGAGGCCAACGGTGTCCTTGGGACCAATTGGACAGCCGATGATATCCTGAAATTAGGCGGCGACATATTAAAGATAGAACGCAAGTTTAACGAAGCCGCCGGTATTGGCAGTGTAAAAGACCGTATACCGGAATTTATGAAATTAGAACCGCTGCCTCCTCATAACCAAATATTTGATGTGTCTGACGAAGCGCTTGATTCGGTTTACGGTGAGCTTTAACTGTAATTAAGGCTCAATAATTATTTATGGGCTTGCGGCCAATTGGCCGCAAGCCCTCTATAAGGAGAACGTATGCCTAAGGTTGTCCTTAATGGGCAAGGAAAACTGACCTTACCTGAAGATTTCTTGAATCGCCGTCATTTTCCTTCGGAGGCTTCATTCTGGTTGGATGAACGCGAAGGTGAATTGATTTTGCATCCCAGACTGCCGGACGTGCGAAAGCTCTATATTGAAGCCACCACTGGCTGTAATTTGCAATGCCGGACCTGCATCCGCAATGTCTGGGGGGACCCGACCGCGATGATGAAGCAGGAAACCTTTGAGCATATTCTGGAGAGCCTGGATGGATTGCCTGAATTGAAACGGGTGGTCTTTACCAGTTTTGGTGAGCCGCTAACTCACCCGCGAATTTTGACGATGATAGAAAAAATTCGTGCACGTAATCTCGCGGTAACGGTTGGCTCCAATGGATTATTATTGAACCAAAAGGTGGCTGAGGAGTTGGTGCGCCTGGGGGTTGACCGGTTGGTGGTCTCTGTAGATGGTGCCCAGCCGGAAACTTATGCCGGAGTTCGCGGTGCTGAACTGAACCAGGTTTTAAGCAACATTCGAAAATTAAATGAAATAAAAACCCGCCTGGGGGTTGTGACACCTGCCCTGGGGATTGAATTTGTGATTCTGAAATCGAATGCGGCTGAATTGGCCGAACTAACCAGCCTGGCTGTGCATTTAAATGCTTCCAGAGTTCTGGTGAGTAATGTGCTACCCTACACGGAAGATATGCGTTCAGAGATTTTATATGGGCATGAGCCGCAAGAGCCGTTCAAAACAACCAGCTTCCCTGTGCGAGCGGATGCCTGGGTGATGTGGGGTACTTTGGAACTTCCACGCATGCATTGGGGCGCGGAGCGGCGCTGCCGTTTTGTTCGAGACCACTCGATTGTGGTTGGATGGGATGGACAGATTTCACCCTGTTATGCGCTCTCGCACAATTATTCCTACTATGCAATTGACGGGCGGCAAAAACATGTGAAACGATACCAGCTTGGGAATGTGCATGATTCATCTCTGGCGGAAATCTGGATGTCTGAAGAATATGTGCGTTTTCGCAGTGAAGTGAATTTATTCCATTTTCCGTCTTGCCCGGATTGTGATCTGCGCGCCACCTGTGACTTGCGGGAGAACAATGAAGGCTGTTGGGGTTGGAACCCATCCTGTGCAGATTGTTTGTGGGCGCAGGATATTGTTCGGTGTCCATAAGTGAAATGATAAAAATACAAATCAAATTGTTTGCAACTTTAGGCCGTTTTTTACCAGACCGGCTGCAAGGCACACCGTATGATTTGGAAATGCCGGATGGTTCCAATTTGAATGATGTATTGAATCGGATGCAGATTCCATTGGATGAAACCAAGGTGGTTTTTGTAAATAATCGCGTTCAAGAGCTTGATTATATATTAATCGATGGCGACCGCGTTGGAATATTCCCGCCCGTAGGTGGAGGATAACATGCCTGAAATATGCGTTGACGTTTGGCTTTATGGTGAGCTGGCACGTTTTGGGGGAGACCCAAACCAAAAGAATTTTGCAAATATTAAGATTACCTTGCCCGAGGGTGGGACGATTAGCGATATTTTGAAAGCATTGCAAATGGCTACAGAAGATCGCGGAATCACCTTTATCAATGGAAATTTAAGTGCGATGCCGGGTATGCAGCCGGACCTGGATCACTTGTTGAAAAATGGAGATCGTGTGGCGTTTTTCCACTTGAGGTCAATGTGGCCTTTTCAGTACCGGCATGGTGTAGCGATGATCCCCGAAATGCAGCAAACGATGTTGGAAGATAAAGATCAGGGACTTCACCATACGTATACACAAGAATAAACCCGGCAATTTTTCTATATTTTTGCCGGAAACCATCATTTTGCGGAGATTTTAAAATGATGGTTGTTTAATTTGTGCCGTTCCACACATTCTTTACAAACACTATAAACAAGATAAAATAAATCTATAATGCAAAATGTTGCCAGAAAATCCCGAATCCCAATCAACTGGTTGTTATGGCTGCTGGCCATTCCACTCTTGTTCTGGGTATTAAGGGAACTTCCGGTAGATGAAATTGGTGGTGTGCTGCAGCAATTAATGGGCTGGCAAATTGGTTTGCTGGTTGTGCTTAACCTGTTAATTTTGCTGTTGATGAGTTTCCGCTGGAAAATTATCACAGATGCTCTGGGATATCCCATCCCATTGTGGTCATTTTTCATCTATCGGATTGCCAGTTTTGGAATCAGCTATTTCACTCCCGGGCCGCAGTTTGGGGGAGAACCGGTGCAGGTACTTGTTTTGCAGCGCAAACATGCGGTTCCAACGCCAGGGGCAGTATCCAGCGTGTTTTTTGATAAATTATTAGAAGTACTGGTAAATTTCACTTTTCTGCTATTTGGGATATTGTTCATCCTTATGACCGGCATATTTCCTGGCACCATTCCCGGCTGGTCTGCAATATTCTTTGCCGGTTTATTGGTTTTCCCAGCTTTGCATTTATTGGCTTTATCGCGCAAATCTTATCCATTAACCAATCTTTTGTCGAAACTCTCCTTCTCCGGTGCTGCCAGCTCCTGGAAGAATAAAACATTCCTGACGGTTTCCCAGGCTGAAAACCAGATTTCACAATTGATGGTCGATAAGCCAGTTTCATTTTTGTTGGCAGCTGCCCTCTCTGCGCTGATTTGGGTTCTGATGGGCGTTGAGTATTGGCTGATGCTTTATTTTTGCGGCTTTGAGGTCAATATCACGGGTGTGCTGAGTGCTTTTATTGCGTCACGGCTCGCTTTCTTAATGCCGCTGCCTGGCGGGTTAGGAGCTTTAGAAGCCAGCCAGGTTTTGGCTTTACAGGCGATAGGTTTTACTCCCGCAGCCGGTATCACAATAAGTCTGATGATGCGTGCTCGGGATGTTTTGATCGGAGCAGCGGGTTTGTTGGCGGGTGGATGGTTTTGGAAAAAATAAAACCATTTACCCTATTGTATAGCTGGGTAATATGGAGGAAAAAATGGAAATCTCTCAATCACGCTTCGGTGTTAAGCAGGTCTTGATTATGATATTAACATTGACCACGGCAGGGGTCCATTTCAGCCTGTTATTCCCAGACCTGATGTTTATCCTCAATGGCCTGGGATATTTGGGGTTGATGGGCGCGTATTATCTACGATTGAGCTTCTTAAAACCTTACCGGCGGTTAATTCGCCTGGCCTGGATTGGTTTCACCTTGCTGACGATTGTTTTATGGGTTGTTATGGGAGAACGGTCCATACTAGGCTATACCGATAAAATTGTAGAAGCCTTGTTGGTTGGGTTATTGATATTTGAGCGTCCATAATATAGTATTGTAAATAAGAAAACAAAAAGATTGTGTGTCTGGGTGGGAAAAGTGTACAACGTCACTTCGGGTGTTGATTTCCCCCGCATGAAACAGGAAAGGATAAACCATGGCAGAAGACCTGATCATTGAGAAAATTGTTTGTGCACGCGTACCAACCGCAGTTGGAGAATTTGCGCTCTGTCTTTATATCAATAACAAGGATAATAAAGAGCACCTGGCGTTGGTGCGCGGAGATGTGTATAACCAGGAAAATGTGCTTGTGCGCATTCATTCGGAATGCTTTACGGGAGATGTGCTTGGTTCGCGGCGTTGTGATTGCGGCGAGCAGCTGCAACTTGCAATGCAAATGATTGCAATGGAGGGGGCTGGCGTGGTGGTGTACCTGCGCCAGGAAGGCCGCGGTATCGGTTTGATGGAAAAATTGCGCGCTTATAATTTACAAGACCAGGGCCTGGATACTTTGGAGGCCAATGTTGCCTTAGGACATCCTGCGGATGACCGGGATTACACCATGGCCGCCGCAATTTTGGAGGATTTGGGAGTCAAATCCGTGCGGATTTTGACCAATAACCCGTTAAAGATTCAGGATTTGGAAAAGCAGGGTATTCAAGTAACGGAACGAATTCCTGTCGTTCCTACCGTGTATGCAGATAATGCGGCATATTTGTTGACCAAAGTGCAGCGAATGAATCATCTCATCGACCTGCAGCTTGTTGAAGATCTGGCTGAAGCATCTGCGGGGTCCCATTCTGGTAATGGATCGTATTAAACGGTGGTTGGAAGATGCTCCTGAATATCACCAGCGAACAGGCCGTCCGTTGGTTACGCTGGCGTACGCCCAAACACTGGATGGCTGCCTGACGCTTCATGCCGGGCAGCCGACTGCTTTAAGCGGTCCGAAATCAGCGGAGCTGACTCACCGTTTGCGAGCGGCTCACCAGGGAATTCTGGTTGGAATCGGGACGGTTTTGGCCGATGATCCCCAATTGAATGTCAGGCTGGTAGAGGGTAAAAATCCACAGCCAGTAATCCTGGATACGTATCTCCGTATACCGGCAACGTGTCGGTTAATGCAGCGAGACCACCAACTTCCTTGGATTCTGACCGGGCATCAGGCTGATTCTGCGCGGGCAGAGCAGCTTGAAAAGATGGGAGCGAAAATTATTCGTGTTGAGGCAAGCGGGGGGCAGATCGATTTAGCCCAGGTATTGGCTATGCTCGCCAATCTTGGGCTTGAAACCTTGATGGTGGAAGGTGGGGCTGGGGTAATTACCAGTTTCTTAACCAATCAGCTTATAAACCATGCCGTTGTGACCGTGATACCGGTTTGGAGTGGTGGTTTTCACCTGACTGGTACGGAATTAATTAGCCAAAAACGAAAATTCCCAGTTTTGCTAGAACCTGCGTTTGAGCCGTTAGGAGATGACCTGGTAATTTGGGGAAAGCTGGGGGAGAAAAACATTTGAAAAGCACAGCATTGGTCTTTGTTGCACCGGAGAAGGTAGCCCTGATTGAAGAATCCCTGCCCGATCCTTCTGCAGGCCAGGTCCTGGTGAAAACGCTGCTTAGCGGGGTCAGCGCAGGGACTGAATTGTTGATGTATCGCGGTCTTGCCCCTGAATCGATGGCCTTAGATGAATCTATCTCAACCTTGCAGAGCAGCTGCCAGTTTCCTTTTAAGTACGGTTATAGCTGCGTGGGAGAGGTTGAGCAAATTGGTCAGAATGTGCCGGAAGAATGGCTTGGGAAACGAGTATTTTCCTTCCATCCGCACCAATCGGCTTTTTTAGCGAGCCCGAATGAACTGATCCCATTACCTGATTGGGTGGATTCAGAACATGCTGTATTTTTGCCAAACCTGGAAACTGCGATTAACCTGGTGATGGATGCCCGCCCAATCATTGGAGAAAAGGTCGTAATTTTTGGCCTGGGGGTAGTTGGGTTGTTGACCAGTACACTGATGGCTAATTTCCCATTGGATTCATTAATAGCATTTGATCATTATCCGTTGAGGCGGTCAAAAGCAGCTGAAACAGGCAGGATTCGTGCGTTTGATCCGGCAGGCATTGAAACCGCAGAAAAAATGCGGGAATGGTTGCATGGACAAGGGGTTCCACAGGGAGCCGACCTGGCCTTAGAGTTAAGCGGATCACCCCAGGCATTAAACCTTGCCCTTGGTGCGGTGGGATTTGGCGGCCGGGTGGTGATTGGTTCCTGGTATGGAAAGAAGCAAGCTGCCCTGGAGCTGGGCGGTTTCTTTCACCGCAGCCGGATCCAAATGATTAGCAGCCAGGTCAGTACGATTGCTCCTGAACTTTCTGGCCGGTGGGATAAAAACCGTCGATTCGCCAGCGTGTTGAATTGGCTGCCTCGCCTGCCGCTGCCGTCATGGATCACCCATAAATATCCCATTGATCAGGCGGATCAGGCATACCAGCAGCTAGCAGCAAAGCCGCAAGAGACAATTCAGGTTGTATTGACTTATTAATCGGTAGTGATGCGGCTGATACTTGCAAGCATCGGCCGGATTTGTTCGATGACGGCTTGAGTAATCTGGTCGGGATCGTGGAGACCGGCCAGATCTTTCCCTTTGATGGAAGGAAAAATATGCACCTGGACGTCCACCGGCCAAATTTTTGGGAAAAACACTTTGGCAAGGATTTGTAAGGTTGCACCGAGGCGTTCCTGGTCTTTGGGTTTGCGGCGCAGGCGGGTCAACGGATGGTGAATTGCCTGAGAGGCGATCACCCCGCGAACAAAGACCGGAATAATGACTGCATCTGGGGCTAAACGGACAAAGACGCCAATACTATTGGACCATTCCTCCAGGGATTGTACAGCACCAGGAAGAACCAATGGGTCCGGTTCAATTTTTCCGGCTGGAAATGTGAGAATTGCGCCTCCGCTGCGCAGGTGCTGGGCTGTTTTCCGTATCACTTCACCCCGCCCCATTGTTTCCTCTGGGACAAAGACAAGATGCTGGCAGGTGGCGGGTAATGCCCGTAAGAATGGACGCTCAGCGGCTAACACCCGTAAATCAGCCCGAGGCAGGCTGGCAAACAAAGCGACCGTATCGGTCATACCTGGATGATTGGATAAGATCAATGCCGGGCCATTTTTTGGAAAATTTTCTTGTCCGTGAATGGTGAGACTGTTGACGTAGGTATCAAGCAGACGTTTGGAGCCGCCAGCTAACCCCAAAGCGGCCACACCATTGTCGTAATCCAATACCTGGCGCGCAAACTGACGGGCAGGGTAATAAAAAAGCGCTTCAATCCATTTTCGGCCAAAGTGGATCTTTTCCAAACCCAAAGAAATTAACATATCGTCCAGGTTGACCCGGAGTAAAGTTTGTTCATTTTCCTGATGTTGCGCTTCATTCATGCTAAGATTATAGTGTCTGTTTATAAATTCGATCAATAAACTGCACAATCTGGGAGGAAAAATGTATTCGGTCGCAGTTCAACGTTCTTTTATAGCTCAGCACTATTTAATTGGAGGTGATTGGGGTGTAGAAAACCAAAGGCATTCTCACCCATACCGCATCGAATTGATTTTGAGCGGCCAAAAATTAGACCTGCACGGTTATCTGGCGGATATTATGGCAATTGAAAACGCCTTAGATGAACAGCTAAATTATTACCGTGATCAAACGCTGAATGATTTGCCCGAATTTTTTGGGATCAACCCATCGATCGAGCATTTCGCCAGAATTCTCTGCGAGAGGCTGTCAATGCAAATCCGAGCGGAAAATGTTTGCCGAATCACCGTGAAGCTTTGGGAGCATAAACAAGCCTGGGCAAGTTACGAAATGGAGCGGTGATGCGGGTTGGGTTGGTGATTTACGGCAGCCTGGAGACGCTTTCGGGTGGGTATTTATATGACCGGAAGCTGGTGGAGACGTTGCGCCAATACGGGGATACCGTGGAAATTTTCTCCTTACCCTGGAAAAATTACCCTGCTCACCTGCTGCAAAACCTGAACATTCGAGTTTGGCGAAAAATCGCTCAAAAACAATTGGATGTGCTCTTGCAGGATGAATTAAATCACCCATCCTTGTTTGTGGGGAATCGCTGGCTGAGCAATCAGGGGAATTATCCAATTGTGAGTATTGTGCACCATTTGCGCAGTAGTGAAGTACACCCAGGCGGGCTGCGCTGGTTTTACCGTCTGGTTGAAAAACAATATTTTAAGTCCATTCAAGGCTGTATTTATAACAGCCAGACAACCCGAAATACGGTTCAGAAATTATTAGAGAAAGATCTCCCGGGACGGATTGTTTATCCGGGTGGAAATACTCATGGACCAGCAATCAAATTCGAGAGGCTGCAAGATCGTTTTTTGCAACCCGGACCACTTGAAATGGTTTTTGTTGGGAATTTGATTTCCAGAAAAAATTTGTTATTGGTACTTTATGCTTTGGCAGATGTACCGAATAAGAATTGGCGGCTGCGGATTGTTGGCAAAATCGATGTTGATCCGCAATATACTCTCAGGGTAAATCAATTTATCAGCCAGGCAGGTCTGGGAAAAAATGTTCAGTTTTGTGGGCCGCTTGTGGATGAAGATTTGATCAAAGTATGGCAAACCAGTCATGTGCTGGTGATGCCTTCTTTTTATGAAGGTTTCGGTATTGTTTATTTAGAAGGAATGAGTTCCGGGGTGGTGCCGGTTGGCTCGACCACTGGGGCGGCAGGTGAGATTATCCAACACAATCATAATGGTTTTTTGGTGGATCCGAATGATCCAGGTGAGTTAAAGGCTTTATTGTATGGTCTGATCGAAAATCGTTCAAAATTGGTTGAACTCAGTCAGTCTGCCTGGAGGAGATTCCATGATTTTCCATCCTGGCAGGCAACAATGGAAAACGCCAGGGATTATTTAGTTCAGGTTGCCGGCACAAAGGTAAACGGAGATTAACATGATCGAGTATTCCTTTCCCAGATATTTAGCTTCGAAGCGAAGTGTGGATGATCGTGGGCTAAACGCCGTGGTTTGGGGGGAAATGACGCGTCAAATGATGGAGTTCCAGGCGCACCATCGTTTGCGAATTTTGGAAGTAGGAGCAGGTATTGGAACGATGCTGCAGCGTATGGTGGACGGGCAAATGTTGACCTGGGCGGATTATGTGGCAATCGATGCTCAGCCTGAAAATATTCATTATGCCAGGCAAACTTTACCGGATTGGTTCCGGAAAAAAGGATATCCGGTTGAGGTTTTTGAGGATCGATTTACTGCTTGTGGGTATGATCTTGACCTGGTTGCAAATTTCCATGCGATGGATTTATATGATTACCTGGATCAGCAATCCAACCAGCGTTCCTTTAATCTGTTGGTAGCTCACGCATTTTTAGACTTAATTGATGTTCCAAAAACGCTGCCTGGTTTAATCTCTCTGGTTCGGCCGGGTGGGTGGATGTACCTGACAGTGAATTTTGACGGCCTGACAGCCTTTGAGCCAACGATTGATCCACAATTGGACGATGAGATTATCCGTCTCTATCACCGCACGATGGATGAGCGGCTGATACACGGTCAAAAGTCTGGAGACAGCCGGACGGGCAGAAAACTGTTTGAATGGCTGCAAAAGGCTGGGTTGGGTATTTTAGAAGCGGGCGCATCGGACTGGGTGGTTTTTGCTCGTGATGGCGTTTACCCTGCGGATGAAAAATATTTTTTATATTTTATCCTCCGATTTTTTGAAGATTCCCTGAGCAGCCATTCCGATGTGGATCAAGCCGCCTTTAAAAATTGGTTAAACACCAGGCGTTTGCAGGTGGACCGTGGCGAACTGGTGTATATTGCCCATCAAATCGACTTTTTGGTTCGCGTTTTGGAATGAAAAAATTCATAGGTAATGCGCCTAGCTCTTATCTTTTGATTTGGAGAAATGCACAAACCCAACGATTAAAAATAGGTATGCTTGGTGATTTTATATTTCCGGAAGGGTGGTATGTGTATGCAGGCAGTGCCCAGGGAAGTGGAGGAGTGCGGGGGCGAGTAGCCCATCATTTGCGCATAGCCAAAAATCCGCGCTGGCATTTCGATTGGTTGCGGCCAGCTCTGGAACCACACTATGGATTGGTTATCTACGGACTTGAGCAGTGGGAATGCCGTTGGGCGCAATTTCTTTCATCTATGACTGGGAGCCGGGTGATTGCGCCTGGTTTTGGGGCTTCCGATTGCAGAAACGGATGCTCCAGCCATTTGATCTACTTTTCTGAAGATATTGCTGCTGGTTTTATTTACCAAAGCATCTTTCTCCATGCGGACTTTTTTGAATGGATGTTGGTAGGGAATGAGTGGCAAGCCGTTCCTGGATCCTTTGAATAACTTAAAATCGAGTACAATAAGGGCACGCGCCAAACTGTTTTGGAGGAATTTTGAAGAAAACGCTGCGTACATTCTTACCGTTATTGCTGATTGCTGGTCTGGTAATCATCTTAGATCAATGGACGAAGTCAATCATCCGGACAAACCTGGATTTTCAGGAAACCTGGATGCCGTTATCCTGGTTAGCTCCTTATGCCCGAATTGTTCACTGGTATAACCGCGGAGTAGCATTTGGGCTTTTCCAAAATGGGGGGACGATCTTTGCCATTTTAGCGATCATTGTCTCGATTGCGATTATTTATTATTACCCGCAGGTGCCTAAAGAAGATTGGACTTTGCGGCTGGCGATGTGTTTGCAGCTTGGCGGGGCAGTGGGTAACCTGATCGACCGCCTGACCATTGGCCATGTAACCGATTTTATTTCTGTGGGTACCTTCCCTGTTTTTAATATTGCTGACTCGGCAATTACGATTGGAGTGGCCGTATTAATTATTGGGGTTTGGGTGCAAGAGCGGCGAGAAAAGAAATCTCAAGCGGCTTCTATCGAATCTGTTGACCAATCAACTCTGGAATCATGAACGAAAAACATCTGCATTTCACCTATACAGATCCGGATGCTGACCGTCTGGATAAATATTTGGTCTTGGTGTTACCTGATTTTTCCCGCTCGCGATTGCAGGGATTAATTAAAGATGGTCAGGTGTGTGTCAACGGCAAGATCATATTGAAAGCTGGCTTTCTGGTTGAATCAGGCGCAATGGTGGATGTAATTCTTCCTCCGCCGGAACCCAGTGAACTGATTCCGGAAGATATCCCATTAGCGATTGTGTTTGAAAACGATGATTTGATGGTAATTAATAAACCCGCTGGCATGGTCGTTCATCCGGCCGCAGGACATTCACAGGGAACACTGGTTCAGGCAGCTTTAGCTCATGCCCCAGAGTTGGAAGGGATCAGCGGCGAGAAGCGGCCTGGAATTGTCCATCGTTTGGATAAGGACACGTCCGGGTTAATTTTGGTTGCCAAAAATGACCGCACACACCGCTATTTACAGGATCAATTCCGTCTGCGCAAAGTAAAAAAAGTGTATTACGCTTTGGTGGATGGCCATTTACCAACCCCAACCGGGCGGATTGAAGCGCCAATTGGTCGTGATCCCTCACATCGCAAACAAATGGCGATTGTTTCCATTGAAAAAGGCCGCGATGCAATTACAGAGTACCGAACACTGGAAGTTTTTCCGCAGCACACGTTGGTTGAAGCACATCCGTTGACTGGCAGAACCCATCAAATTCGCCTGCATCTGGCTTTTTTGGGCTGTCCTATCGTTGGCGACCCGGTGTATGGGCGAAGAAAATCTTCTGTGGAACTTAACCGGCAGTTTTTACACGCTGCCCGGATTACCGTGCAATTACCCGGTGAAAAAACAACACGCACGTTTGAAGCGCCGCTATCACCGGACCTGGATGACGTGTTGGAAGAAATCCGCAAACGGTTTTAATCATTTTATTCTGGAGAACATTATGGAAAACATCATTGACTTACGCTCAGATACTGTCAGCAAACCCACTCCAAAAATGCGGGAGGCAATGTACCAGGCTGAAGTAGGCGATGATGTTTATCAAGAAGACCCGACAGTCCACCGTCTGGAAGAAATGGCTGCAGCGCGGATGGGAAAAGAAGCTGGAATTTTTGTTCCTTCCGGTACGATGGGTAATCTGGCTGCTATTCTGGCGCATTGCCAGCGTGGTGATGAAGTCATCATGGGACATTTGGGTCACACCTTTTTGTTTGAAGGGGGCGGTATTTCCGCATTGGGTGGAATTTTCCCGCATACGCTGATCAATCAACCGGATGGAACGATTCGGATGGAAGATTTGCAGGGAGCAATTCGCTCCGACGATGTCCATCACCCGGTCAGCCGCTTAATTGTATTGGAAAATACGCATAATCGCTGCGGCGGGGTGCCGTTAAGTGTTGAATATACTCAGGCGGTTGGCGAGTTTGCCCATGCCAAAGGGCTGGCACTGCATTTGGACGGCGCCCGTATTTTTAATGCGGCAGCAGCATTAGGCGTCTCGGCTGCTGATCTGGCAGGCCCGGCTGATTCAGTTACCTTTTGCTTGAGCAAAGGATTATGTGCCCCCGTGGGGTCTGTATTATGCGGTTCTAAATCTTTTCTGCACCAGGTTCGCCGCATTCGCAAACAATTAGGCGGTGGAATGCGACAGGTTGGCATATTAGCAGCCGCTGGGGTTGTTGCCTTGGAAGAAATGGCGGACCGTCTGGGTGAGGATCACTTACACGCTCAGGCTCTGGCTCAAGGATTGAGTAAGGTCCTAGGGCTTAAGCTCACTTTTGGATTACCGCCAACCAACATGGTTTTTGTAACTTTAACTGACGATGTACCGTTGGATGCGCGCGAAGTCGCGAAGCGGTTGGCTGCTCAGAATATTAAAGTCGGTGTAGTTGGACCGCGATCTTTCCGTATGGTCACACATTATTGGATTGATTCCGCAGCAGTAGAGGCAACAATTACCGGATTTCGCTCAGTTCTGAGTCATTAAGCCGGCTGCAATCAATTTTCCGGTAAATTTGCCTGATCCCAAAGGTCTGGTTGTGGTTCAATTTGATTCCGGCCGCGTTCTTTGGCCAGATATAAACGTTGATCCGCAAGATCAATCAGCGCGTAGATTTCGTTGGCTTCTTGAGGATATACTGCAATTCCCTGGCTGATGGTTGGTGCGAGAATCGCCTGATGGTTGCGGTCAAATAGTTGAATTTTGCTCAATGAGTTTTGAATACGCTGTGCGATCTCCAGTGCCTGCCTGGGTGATGCGCCGGGTAAGGCAATACTAAATTCTTCTCCGCCCCAACGTCCGACCAGATCGGTTTTTTTAATATGCTTTTTGATGGTTTGGGCTAATGTCATTAACACTTGATCGCCAATCAGATGCCCATACTGGTCGTTGTACTGCTTAAAGTGATCAATGTCCAGCATGATCAGGCTGATGCTGGTTTGGGTGATATCATTTTCTTCGGTTGTTCGTCGAAGACGTAACAAATAGGCATTGTGGTTTAATGTCCCGGTTAGGCTATCCGTTTGCGAGCGGGTCTCAACCTCAGCATGGTGATACGCATTATCAATAGCCATTGCTGCTTGTTGGCTTAAATTTTGGATTAGCTCCAAATCCGCTTGATCAAAGGCGTTTTTTCGGTAGGATGCAATTGCAATAATTCCCAGCACATTGCTGCCAGAACCCAAAGGTGTCCCTAACCAGGAGAGGCTGTATCGCTGTTTACCGATAATTCGGATTGGTAGATTTTTTTCTTTTGCGTCCTTGACAAGATCTTTCACCAAGAGTGATTGATTTTTTTTGATTACCCAGCCTGCTAGAGATTCTTCAAGGTCTAATTCGACGGTTGGGAAAAATTCGCCGTCATCAAAAAATAATTCCAGGCGAATCTTATCGTTTTTCAGCAAGCCTAAATAATAGGTGTCAGCATCCATAGCGTTTTGGATGGCACTGCTGACAAGCGCAATAACCTGATGCGTTTCCAGGGAGGAGGCCAGGCTGCGCGCTACATTATTCAAAATTTCCAGGCGGCGCATTTTTTTTGAAATGGCGTGCTGAAGTAAGGATAAGGTTTCCGTCAAAACC
>JAJUJY010000249.1 GCA_029265085.1 Chloroflexota bacterium | reverse complement strand
GCAGATAGGTGATGGCGAAGGTATGCCTGAATTTATGCGGATAAGCTTTCTTGATTTCTGCCCGGTCTCCCAACCGATTGATCAAGACACGCAAGCTATCCTTGATGAAAGCTCGATCCGCATGGCTGATGAAGAGGGGGGCGTCGGGATCGTCCCCATCTTCTCGGCTGGCAAGATAACGCCAGACCGCTTTTCGAGCAACTTTGCCCAGGTAAACGGTACGACCTTTGCCACCTTTTGCGCCACCAGCCACTCCGTGACGAATGGTGACCTTTCCAGTCTTGAGATCGACATCGTTGATGATCAAAGAACACAACTCAGTCGCACGCAACCCAGTGTCCAGCAACATCAATACAATCGCCTGGTCACGGTTGGCGCTCGGCCGGCGCATCACAAACTTCTTCCTTTCTTCAGTCTGCGATTCGCGCGAGTAAACGCAAGCCTTGATAAGTTTTTCTACATCCTCTTTTGTAAATGTTTCAACAGGATGTTTTTGAAACTTGGGTGCTGTAATTTCTTTTGCGGGATTGGGAAATTTGAACTCCACCTGCAGCCATCCAAAAAAGGATCGGAAGGTTACCCACACATTTCGGATGGATTTGGCGGACAGCGGTTCGGAGCTACCGTTCCAACGTTGCGGTTTATACTCGGTTCGCAACCAGGCCATGTAACCGGTCAGGTCGGAAGATTGAATTTCCGACACCTCTCGATCTCCGATGTATTTCAACCAATGACCAAGAGTGAACTCATAGGAGGTAATTGTGCGCTGGCTTAATCCCTCTGCTGTTTTGAATTTAAGGAAGCCGTCGATGGCTTTGGCTAAGGAAAGTGAAACTTTGGATTTTGACGTACCCGGCGAATTGCGGTTCATAAGAAATTCCTCCAATTTTGGAAAAATGTCTACCGCTGTGCGCCAGGCTAACGAAAAACCAGAGCCCGACGGACTCTGGTTTGACTTCAGTAGCGGGGAGTGGATTCGAACCACTGACCTCCGGGTTATGAGCCCGACGAGCTGCCTCTGCTCTACCCCGCATCGTGACAGTCATTATAACTGCGATTAACCGCGAAGTCAAGGATAGAGTTTAATGACATTTACACGATCTTTATTCCGTATTTCTTTACAATTTATCAATTTTTTACTGAAAAAATCATCAATCCCGATACCATGTAGATACATAATACCCAAATATTCAGCATTGGAAAGGTAAGCGGGGAGCAAGAAAATGAATAAAGCCTGGCAAACCATGCGGAGTTTTTTACGCGTGAATTTAACCCGTTCGATCCGGGGAAAGCTCATTTTTGCCTTCATGACTTTAGCAATGACCGCAACGATTGTGGTCGGGATTATTTCGTACTTCCAGGGGCAATCTGCCATTCGGAAGACCTATTCAGAGAGTCTGGAAAGTGAAGTAAAGATCACTGCACAATACGTGGACGAATTCATCGTTCAACGGATGCAAGACATGAAAACCCTGGCAAATATCAGCCGCATTCGCAGTATGGATGCAGTCCAGGCCAAAGAAGCCATTCTGCAATATTACAAGCAGTGGTACATCTACGAAAATTTATCCCTGACCGGACCAGATGGGAAAACGGTCATTCGAAGTGATGATAAGGAGCTCGACCTATCGGACCGAGATTATTTCCAGGCGGCCATGCGCGGGGAGACCGTTATTTCTGAGCCTCTGTTTTCCAAAGCATCCGGAAATATTGTGTTTGTGGTGGCGGCTCCGGTTTACTCACTGGATCAGCCGGATCAAATTATCGGCATGATCAGCGGGACCTTGCCAACACGGATTTTCTCGCCGATCTTGACAAATGCGCAATCCGGAAAAACTGCGGAAGCATACATTATCAACCGTGACGGTTATTTTATTACCCCTTCACGATTTGAAGATGATTTACGTGCAGCAGGATTTATTAAAGAACGGGCTGAGTTGGAACTCAAAGTTGAGTCCCCGGCTGCTGCAGAGTCCATAAAAGGTTTATCGGGTTCCAGTGAATATCTGGATTATCGCAACACGATGGTATTAGGCGCTTATGCTCCGGTTAAGAGTACTGGATGGGGCTTAATTATTGAAATTGATTCTGTCGAAGCATTCAGAGATATCAGTCAGCTGCGCTTTATCCTGTTGGCAGTTTTTCTATTGGTTGCAGTCCTGGTGGTTGTCGTTTCCTTATTGATCGCAAACTTAATCGCCAAGCCGGTTGGGATGATGACGGAGGCTGCACAAAATTTAGCCCTGGGCGATATCAACCAGGCAGTTACGTATCGCAGCTCCGATGAAATTGGTCGTCTGGCCGATTCCTTCCGCACACTCATTGAGTACCAGCACCGCACGGCCCAGGCAGCGGAAACCATCGCAAATGGGTACCTGACTGTGCAGATCAACCCGGCATCGGATAAGGACGTGCTCGGTTTATCCTTCAAACGAATGGCCGCCCAATTGCGTGAACAAATCCGGCAGGTTTCTCACAGCGCAGCAGCGCTCAATGCCGCCGCCCTCCAATTATCCTCTGCCGCCGGGCAGGCCGGACAGGCGACGTCTCAAATCGCCACCACGATCCAACAAATCGCTCAGGGAATTGCCCACCAGACCGAATCCATCAATCACACGGCCAGTTCCGTAGAGCAAATGGCTCAAACCATCGATGGAGTTGCCCGCGGTGCGCAAGAGCAGGCACATGCCATTGGAAAAGCTTCTTCGCTGACAGGAGAATTATCCTCTGCCATTGTTCAGGTCACCCAAAGTGCTCAATCCGTATCGGATGGCGCACAAAAAGCAGCCAACGCCGCCAGGCAAGGCCAAAAAACCGTGGACCAAACCATCAACGGCATGCAAGGCATTCGCACACAGGTTGCTCTTTCTGCCGAGAAAATGGGTGAAATGGATAAACGTTCCAGCCAGATCGGCTTGATTATTGAAACCATTGAAGATATCGCCTCTCAAACCAACTTATTGGCTCTGAACGCTGCCATTGAGGCTGCCCGTGCCGGAGAACACGGCAAGGGTTTTGCCGTGGTGGCCGATGAAGTGCGCAAGCTGGCTGAGCGCTCCGCCCTGGCCACCCGTGAAATCGGCTCATTGATTAAAGACATTCAAGCTTCGGTTAAAGAAGCCGTGCAGGCGATGCAAGCCAGCAACGCAGATGTTAACCAGGGAGTTGCGCAAGCCAATGAAGCCGGGGCAGCCCTGGCTGAAATTCTTAACGTAGCGCAAGCCGTTGCATTGCAGGCCGATCAGGCGGCCAAAGCCGCCAAACAAATGGGGCTTTCCGCCAGCGAGATGGTCACAGCTGTCGATTCGGTTTCAGCGGTCATCGAAGAAAACACAGCCGCAACGGAAGAAATGTCCGCTGGCTCTGGTGAAATTTCCAATGCGGTGGAAAATATTGCCAGCATCAGCGAAGAAAACAGCGCCTCTGTTCAAGAAGTATCTGCCTCAGCCGAAGAAATGAGCGCCCAGGTGGAAGAGGTGTCCGCATCAGCTCACGCGCTGGCAGAGATGGCCCAAACACTCAACAAAATTGTTGCCCAATTTACTGTTGATTAAATCATGATGGTAAAAATACTCCCCGCTGGCTGGTGCAGGCGGGGAGTATATATTTAACGGCGAGCTTTCAAAACAATCCGAATGGGGGTTCCAGAGAACGGATACTCCTTGCGGATACAGTTTTCAAGATAACGCAAATAGGTAAAGTGACCCAGTTTTGGATCATTCACATACACCAGGAAGGTAGGCGGATCAGAGCGCACCTGGGTGCCGTAATAAATTCGCAAGGACTTGCCGCTGCTGGAGGTCGCATGGTGGGCATCCTGTGCATTTTGCAAAATGCGGTTAAACTGGCCGGTCGTTAACCGGGCCAGGCGTTCTTCTTGCACCTTTAATGCTAACGGCAGCACCTGGTCCACCCGCTGG
The DNA here is from genome assembly GCA_029265085.1 of Chloroflexota bacterium. Next base: position 719 of record JAJUJY010000249.1, on the reverse strand, counting down.
CCGGTCTTGGCCGAGATGAATAACATTGGCACATAATCGATGAAATTCAATTCACGCCGGATGATTTCGGTGTACTGCTGCATGGTGTAATTGTCTTTTTCAATTGCATCCCACTTGTTCACCAATACAACTGTGCTTTTTTGTTCTTCCAGAATATAGCCAGCGATATGTGCATCCTGGGCAGTGATGCCCGTAGAAGCATCGATCATCAATAAAGCCACATCCGCCCGCTCAATTGCCCGCATGGAACGCAGCACGCTGTATTTCTCTACGCCCGGTTCAATCCGACCTCGCCGGCGAATTCCAGCGGTATCAATCAGCGTGACCGGAATGCCATTAAAATCGATCTTGGTATCAACAGCATCGCGGGTCGTCCCGGCAATTGGGCTGACAATTGACCGTTCTTCGCCCACCAACCGGTTTAGCAAGCTGGATTTACCGGCATTCGGCTTGCCAACCAGAGCAATCTTTACGGAATCATCTTCTTCCTCCTCCACTACAGGTGGGAAGGAAGCCACCAGGTCATCCAACAAATCCCCTGTCCCCGTGCCGTGCAGTGCCGATATCGGGTATGGATCGCCAATTCCCAACTCATAAAATTGGGCTGCATCCTGGCGCAAAGATGCGTTATCCGCTTTATTCGCCACCAAAAACACGGGAGGATATAACTTTCCCTCAACCATCTTCTGGTTCCGGCGCAAAATTTGCGCAACCTCTTT
>JAJUJY010000199.1 GCA_029265085.1 Chloroflexota bacterium | reverse complement strand
GGCGATATGCAAGCGCCGAAGGATTGGATGCTCCAAACTTATAGGTAACAGTAGCGTTAAAAACAAAAAAGACCGCTCCAGCCAGGCATTGAAGATCGGAATAAGCCAGCAAAATAAAGCCCAGGCCTTGGTCGAAGATATTTTTTTTAATTTCCTTGAAAAATCTTACAGGCTGTGTTGGTACGCCGAGTTTCCTCCGAGTTAATAAATGTAGTTTGTAATATTGTTCAAGATGCTCGTTATCGGAACCTCTTTTAATTAATACCCCTTTTTTAATTGCCAACGCAGCATTCCGTTGATGCATCGAATGAATATTTTTATAAACCTGACTATACCCTGATTGTAATTTTATTGTATGCAACCAATACCGTGGAATAGACTGATACCCCAAACCATATTGATAATCCCACCGCAATTCTACGTGTTTTATCCCGGCTTTTTTTCTTTCAGTTTCTATGCAAACCAATATTGTATTTTGTTTATCAGCAATCATTGGAATACAATGATCGCTAAATGGTAAAGAAATCCACTTCTTTTTGTTAGGTCCACTTACAATCTCCATCAAGGGAATTCCATTTTGTTCACCATCGACAGAGAAATCATCAATTAAAAATACTGGTTTATATCCATAACTATCAGATAAAACCTGCAGCCAATTCGGATGGTGGAATATATTTACATCAGACCTATTTTTGATTGTTTCTAACCATATCTCTGGAGAAACTCGCATAATCCCTCAAAGAATTATTTTTCGGGGTTTAAGGCTCGGTTGCCCATCGATCGGTTTTCGTAAACAAATAATTGGTTCGGACGCCCATCTTGGAGACATCCAATAAAGGAATCTCATTGTATTTCTAAATAAGAAACTTTTTATGTGTGAATTTTCCTTTAATTTTTGATACTTAGCACTGTTTGTTGGAAGCGGTAGATAAACAGTGTCTAAACCAAACCCAAAAACATGCATATATTCACATAACGTTTTAAACGTAAAATATCGTACATGGGCATACAACTCATAACGAGATTCAGCTTCAAATGGGTCATGAAAAGTTTTTCCAGACATGATGAGTTTCATAACATACAAAATTCCAGCATAATTAGGTGCAGAAATATATACATATCCCCCAGGTTTCAATATTCGATAAATCTCTGAAACAAAATGATCAATCTGCAATAAATGTTCAATAACTGCTAAAGCAATCACCGCATCAAATGAGTTATTGGCGATTGGAAATGATCCAAAATGAATATCAAGGTTATAACAAATTGTGGGGATACCCTCGTCATACAACGTTTTTAAACAGGTGGGACTAATATCATTTGCGCAGATAAATGATTGGTGCTGGCTATAAATTTTCTTTGCTACATATCCTATACCGGCTGCTACATCCAATATTATTTTATGGTTTCGGTTTTCAAAAATCTCCGGAAAAACGCGGTGCCTTTCATGTAAAGGTGGATAGCTTTGGTCAAGCGAAGAAGATAACCTGGATTCCTCGATTAGAATAGCATCGTTTCTCATAATTTGACCCTTTCCAATTTATCTTGCCTTTTTCATAATCATTAATCGTCTTCCTTTTTCAGAATGTTGCCGCGGATCATGCCGGATCAAATCAATGCATCTTTTAATAATTGGTTTTGGATCTTTCAAAGAAAGAATGGCAAAAACATGCTTGTTAATATATGGGGCAAAAAATTTGTTCGGATTTTTCAATATCTGTTTTGAGTGGTACGCCAGGTCTCTCGTAATATCGATCCAATAAATTCCTTCTTTAAAGTCTTCTTGATTAGGAACATGTCCATATACCAGGTGAAGATAATGAATTAACGGGAAATTCATTCCACACTTAACGGCCAAAGCAGAGGATAAATTATGTCTTCCATTCACTTCCATTAACTTAAAAATGCCGTCCCTAGGATCTCGTTTAAACTCCGTACAGGAAAATCCATAGAAATTCAATGCGTTTAATATTTTTCTCCCCGGTTCAATAATCTCAGGCATCCATTCACTTTTCACAACGCATGGTGAGCCATAATCGGGAGGTGCATTTCTCACTTTATGAGCTGTGAACTCTAAAAGCGGTTCTCCATTCCAAAAATATGAATTGTAATTTGCTCCACAAACCGCATCCCCCGGAATGATTTCTTGTACCATCACCTGTAAGTTATAATTCCTGGCTTTTGTAAAAGCCTCTATCAGCTCTTCTGGATTATTCACTTGGGCCATTTTCTTTCGCAAAACATCAAAATATAAATGGCTTTGGCATGGTTTTACCAGGCAAGGGAACTCAAAAGTAGCAGCTATTTTTTTCACCTCAGCCAATGAGGTTGGTAATATTGTTTTTGGTGCAGGAACACCAATCCTTTCTGCCAGTTCATAGGTAAACCGTTTGTCAATGTATCGTTGGGTAATTTCCCATTCTGTGCAGCCAACTATATATTTTTGTTCCAACAATTTTTTGTTTCTCGACACCGGGCTTAAAGCAGCATCCGATGTCGGTATTAGAAAGCATTTAGTTTTTCCAAAATCAAAATTTAACAATGCCTCGATAAAAGCTTCTTCTTGTTTTTCAGGATGAGGAATAAATTTTTTGTAAGTAACATACCGGGACATTTGCCCCATATCATTATGATCGTAATATAAAATAATCACAGGTACTTTTATTGCGTATAATGCCCTTAAAACCCCAAGTGCAACGGTATGCCCACCAATTAGAACTGCTGGAATTTGATCTTGTTGAACATTCATTTTAGGGGTTTATCCATTACTCTTAGTGCGGTGATTACAGCTCTGATATAACCTCTCATACTGGATCGCTATCGTATCCCATGAGAAATGATTATTCACTCTTGCCTGTGATCTGGAAGATTTCACTTTAATTTCTTCATGATGTTCAAGCGTCCAGATAATTTGCTTGCCTAAATCTTCGGGCTGATTATTATGAAAATAGGTCGCATCTTCCCCTAATACCAATTTATTTTCTTCGATATCAGAACTGATCATCGGAACTCCCAATGACGCCACTTCTAAAAACATGATAGACATTCCTTCAGCAGTAGAAGGGAAAATAAAAATATTGCTTTGCTTAATTAATCCAAAAAGTATCCCTTTATCTATTATGGGGGGCAGGAAATAAACGGATAACCCCTTGGTTAATTCTTTAATCTTCGCCCCGTATTCAGGCGATTGACCTAAATCCCCAACGATAATCAATGGGTTGGATATATTAAATGCATGCATAGCTTCTAATATTAAATGACAGCCTTTTCGTGGAATGATTCTTCCTGCTACAAAAAGTAAATATTGATATGGCTGTACTCCAATATTATTTAACAACGTTTGAGCACCTAAATAATTAATTGGGACATCTACATCTACCCCATTCGGAATATATGTCACATTCCTTTTATATCTCTCAAGGATATACGCTGAATCTAAAGCTGTGATTACAGTCGGGTAATTGGATAAAAATAAAAACGGGTACTCCATCAACTGCATTAATAAATGCTCGAATTTATTCCATTTACTTGGTGGAATTCGACCGGGAGTTCCATGCGATGTGGTAATGACCGGGAATCTTATTCTTAAGAGCGGCAGCAAAAAACTATTTTCCACCCCATTTAAATGGATTATGTCGTACTTGCCCAGCAGAACAGCGTGTAAAGCACTAAGAATTCCTAAAGTAATTGCCCGAAGATGTCTACCTTTGATTGTTGGAAGAAGAACAAGATTCACCTTCTCAAACACAGTACCGTGAGGTGTGTATCGTTTATCGCAGTACACTGTGATTTCATGTCTATCTCTTAATCGAGTAATAATTGCCTCAACTACCCGTTCAGTCCCACTTTTTGAAGGTATTCCTTTTACGCCAAGATAAGCGATCTTCATATAGAGGGGCAACCTTCTTGATTAATTAAACGGTTATACAGGTCATAAATTTGTTGGTAATGCCTATCCGGCGAATTTTCTATAGACACACTATTTTTTCCATTCAGCCCCATACTTTTCGCCAATTCTGGGTGATCAAATAAATATTTCATTTTTCCGGCTAATTGATCCGCATTCTTTGGTTCAAACAATAGCCCATTCCACCCATCCCTCACTAGATCTGGTATTGCGCCAATGTTAGAGGCAATGACTGGCTTCCCAATTGCAAATGATTCAACAATCGACATCGGATAATTTTCGTAGCACTCTGATGGCAGAACGGTAAAACTTGAATTGCTGATGATCTCGAATAGCTCCTTACCTGGCAAATGCCCTAGTAACTGGACATGATCCAACTGGTGATATTTAATTAATTCCTCAATCTCAAACCGACTTTCGCCATCACCTGCAATATAAATGATATTGCCTTGATATTTTTCTGCTGCATGTATTAAAGTTGTGATTCCTTTTATTGGGTGCAGCCGGCCTGCATAAACGCAATAATTTTGACTTTTCCCATCCTGGGGTATGTCATTTTGATTTAAAAAATTAGGAATATAAACAATTTCTTTTTTAACACCATGGTCCAATAATTTATTTTTTAAGAACTTGCTCGGCGAAATATAAATATCAATATTCCTTTCATATATTCTTGTTATTTTCCGGATGTAATGGATCAAACAGGCTAAACCACTTGCCTTCATGGAATTGCGCTTGCATTTTTTTATTATAATTTGATAGTAACGTCCTCCTTTGCAAGCCTCACAAATTTTCCCATTTGATACAAAATTTGTATTTGGGCAAACCAATGAATAATCATGCAAAGTCTGCACAATGGGAATTTTGTTGGATTTAATCTCATCCAAAATAGAGGGGGACAATTCGTGCCCTATTCCATGAATATGAGCAATATCAGGTCGTGTATCATTAATCAGTTTGCGAATTTTAAATTTTGCTTCTTTCGAATATATCAATCGGTTAATCGACTTGATTATTGCCGAAATGCTGGTTTCGCCAGATAATAACGAGGGATAATCAATTGTACTTACAAAATAATCTTCATATGCCGAAGAGATATTTAAACGATGTTTCATTGAGAACGGAATCACCTCATGCCCATGGCTCTGAAGCAACTTCGTTAGCTCAAACATATATTTTTCGGAACCGCCGCGAAGATAATAAAAACCATTACACATTAAAATTCGCATGCCTTAATCCTCACCCAATACCCAACCAGGTGTTAAAGACTGCACCATTAAAACCTCATGATTATTGGTTAAAATAATCCCCGAATTGTTTATAGGGTTCCTCTTCAAAAGACTGAATCTGCCTTGTTCCTGGTTGATCAAGGAAAAATTCTCGTTTCTGGATATTTTGGGTCGGAAATTGTATGTTGTAATTAATATATTTTTTAAAATTTATTTTTCCACCCCCCATCAAAATCAATTTATTTAAAACTACCCAGGCAACAGGTTTCCAACGTGGTAATCTTGGGTTTTTTGGATTTCGCATCGCTACTTTTGCCGATCCCACCATCCAACAATTGTGTTTGCATGCATCCACTTTTCGCCGAACTTCTTCTGCTAACGGTCCATAAAATATTTCTTCCCAGGATTGATCTTTGAGATTTCCCATTTTTAAATCGGGACGAACATTACAGGCATATACATCGCCCCAGGGGTCCACAAAAGCAGAATCATAACCAACAGTACATGGCAATATCCGTGGATTGCCCAACACTTTTGCCAGCAAGCCCAAATCGAGGTACGCACGAAACCAATTTTTTATATTGGTCGTTTTCAATTGTTCTTCGATCAGCCTTTCAATAAATCGAGCAATTTGCAATCGATCATATGGATAGTTATCACTTTTATGGAACTGAAAGCCGTTATGTAAAGTAGAAGTCGATAATTCAAATCCATTTTGTTGAGCGAATCGAAAAATATCAACGACTTCAGCTGCATTGTCATCTTGAATGGTCATCGCAAACCCTAAATCTTTTCCGCCGATTTCCCGCAATCGAATCAAACCATCAACCTTGGTTTGAAAACCATTTTTCTCACCACGGATTAAATTATTGGTCATTTCAAACCCTTCAAGGCTAAAACGTATTTTTATGTTTGGGTATTTCTTAATAATTGGTTCAATGATCTGTGGCTTTAGTCCATTACTACTGATCTCTAGACAGCTGGTTTTTGGATATAGCAAATCAACAATTTCCGGTAGATCTTCGCGTAATGTTGGTTCTCCGCCGGTTAAATTAATTGTTGATTGCGCATCTGGTAATTTTGCCAATGTTTCTAATGTGATTTCTTCTTTGGGCAGGCTGGGGTATTTCCAAATATTACACATCGAACATTTCGAATTACAGCGATATGTTAATATAATTGCCAAACCCATTCTTAAAACCTCCGCCTAAATTCTTCATATCAACGGAAACACACTAATTATTGCTAATGCCTCAAGCATCATTTTAGCTACCCTATCCCAGCTATATTGAATTACTTTATCTCTATTTAAACAACCATTGCTATTGAGTGCTTTTTCTACAATGAAAGGTAATTGATCGAAATCTTGCAAATAGAACAAACCTTTTCCTTCTTGAAACATCTCCGGTATCGCACAAAACCTGGTTGTTACCACAGGCAAATTACAGGCCATGGCTTCAAGAATTGATAAAGGTGCTTCAATTGCCTGTTGATCAGAAACGGTCGGGAAGAGATATAAATCTGACAACTGAAATATTTGTTCAATATCTTGGAGATCTTCTTCGATAATTATGACATTATTTTCTTTCAATAATCTTTTTAAAGCTGGATCTTGCTTGAAACGGCTGCTCGCCACTAACAATACCTGATAACCCGCCTGGGTTAGATGTATTAATGATTTTAAGTTTCTCTTTTCATCAAGATGTCCCACGTGCAATATTATTTTTTCATGTTCAGGTAATCCAAATTTTTTTCTTAAACGTGCATTAGCTTCAGTATCTACAGGTGAAAACACTTCGATATCTACACCGTTATATATACATTGAGATCGGAATCCTAAATTT
>JAJUJY010000263.1 GCA_029265085.1 Chloroflexota bacterium | reverse complement strand
GGCAAAAATATCAGGTTTGCCCTTTTCATAATGATCCTTAATGAAGTAAAATTCTTCGCATGGAAATCCAAATTGCTGTCGCTAAAACCAGTAAACACGGCTCCAATGAAAGTGGAGACACACTTGAAATCGTGGAACGTCCCAATGGTGGAATTTCCATTGTTCTTTGTGATGCACAAACCAGCGGGCATGAGGCAAAAATTGTCTCCAGCATGGTTGTTCGCAAAGTTATCGGTTTGCTTGCTGAAGGGGTCCGTGATGGTGCTGCTGCACGAGCGGCGTCCGATCATTTATTTACAGAACGCAATGGTACCGTTGGCGTTTATTTAAATATTTTGAGTGCTGATTTACAAACCAGGACCCTGGTGCTTACCCGAAATAATCCAACCCCGATATTTGTTGCTCAAGGGGAACGGGTCGAATGCTTAAGCGGCATTTCACAGGCAATAGGAACCGCTCGAAATATCAAACCGTCAATATCTGAAATTCCACTTGAACCGGGTACTACCGTTGTGCTTTATACCGATGGGTTAGCAAATGCCGGGGCTGCTGTTGGCGGCCTGGATATTTGCACAGGGATTGAGGCTGTTCTGGAAGATCAGGAGCCAACCTCTCAAATGATTGCGGATACACTGCTTACTCAGGCTATTCGAATGGATCAAGGCCGGCCGAACGATGATATGAGTGTGGTAGTGCTTCGAGTGTTTTCACGAGAACCGGATCAAATTCGGCGAATGATTGTACGATTACCGGTTCATCCGATTGATTATTAAAACGAACAACACCCCGAATTGTTTCCGGGGTGTTGTTTTTTTGTGGTTAGTTTAATAAATTTTGCCGTATTTTTTCCGAGGTAATCTGTTGGGTGATTTCTTGAAACCATTGATTGGCTTCTGATAAGCAGTTTTTTAAGGCTTGCAGGTCGGTAGGATAAAAGAACGGTTCAAGTCTCCGGACCACTTCTTTCGGAAATTCATAATAAACATAGCGGGTGTGAAAATTATAATGCCAGGGTGCATAGAGCATTCGCAGTGCTTCAACTAAAGGACGAATTGTCATACTCTGGTAGTAGGAAATAGCTTCAATGGCATTCCCTCGATAAATTTCTTTCCACGTTAATACCTGGAACATCTCAAAAGTGATTTTCATTGTTTCCAGCCGCTGCAAAATTTTTTGAACCATCTCTTCTGGATCAACTGGATCAGCGTGAACAACTTTGCATTTGTCAAAATGCACCAAGGCCTGTCCATGGATTTCTTTTTCTAAAAATTTGTTTGAATTGCTATGTTGAATGACGACCAGATCAATAAATTCAAATGGGCTGGCTTGTTCTAGTTGAAAAAAAGTTTGGAGATGTCCATGCCAGGTTGGTTGGGGAAGTTCAAATTTTCGTTTAATCGGGCATAGTTGACTTAATATTTGCTCAACAATTGCCATTGTTTCTGCTGCGTGTGAATCTTCTGCATCGATTTGAATATCAAGATCAGACCATTGGTCAACTCGATTGAAAGAAGCTGCACCACCTTCCCACATGGCGTATACGAAATCGAAAGGTTCTAGAGAATTTTTCAATGCTGCCAAAATATCTGTTCGCTGAATTGGATACTTATCCATTGATGTCTCCTAATCTGGTGTTGTTTGTACGGGGGTGGTTTTTTGACGGGTTATTAAGAAAGCAATTATCAGGGCTATTAACCCAAAGCTATCAAAAAGAATGAAACGTAGTGCAGTTGTTTGGATTTGAGGGTGTCCGGCGGGCAGTGTTATTAAGAGTACGGTTTCTCCAACAACACCTATGGTTTGCATAAAAATTGCTTCAACTAACGATACGCGAAATCGAACAGGATGTAACCATGCAAAAGTATAGGGTATGTTCCACATTAAGAATAGAATACCGATACCTCGAACAATCATAATGCCTGGGATCCCTTCTAGTTCAAATCCAGGGGCATATAATTCAGGTTGGTACAGAAAGAAAATGGCACATTGGATATTGAGCAAAAAAACGATAAAGATTAACAAACGTGCAAACCAAATGGAGCGATTTGATTGGATCATCATATTCCTCAGTCTCATATCATACGATCCATAAACTATTTTAGAAAATTTTATAATGAAAATGGTAATGGGAATTATTGATTTAACCAGTAAAATTGTTTGAATTCCGGCTTTTTTATTAGGATAAATTTGTGGAAAGTATAACAGTCGCTTTTTTTATTTCCCCTCATGGATTTGGCCATGCCGCGAGATCTTCAGCGGTGATGGAATCTATCCGAAAAATTTTCCCAAAAGTGATTTTTGATATTTATACTTTGGTGCCAGAATGGTTTTTTCAAGATTCGCTGAGAAGTGGTTACCGGTATCATTCTTGTTTAACAGATATTGGTGTTGTTCAAAATGATCCACTAAAGGAAGACCTGCCCGAAACAATCAACCGACTTGGGGAGATGGTCCCTTTTTCAGAAACCCAGGTGAAAATACTTGCTGATGAGCTAAATAATAGGTGCACAAGAATCGTATTATGTGATATTTCACCTTTAGGAATCATCGTTGCTAAAAGGGCTGGAATACCTTCGATATTAATAGAAAATTTTACCTGGGATTGGATCTATGAAGGGTACTTAACGATTGAACCAAGATTTAAACCATTCATCGATTTATTAAATATGTATTTTTCGCAAGCGGATTATCATATTCAAGCCCAACCATTGTGTGAGGTAAGCTCTTCAAACCTGGTCACACAGCCTATCGCAAGAAAATCTCGAAATACACGGGAAATAACCCGGTCATTGTTAGGAATCAAAAGAGAAACTCCAACCGTTCTCTTAACTATGGGTGGAATTGAAGCTCGTTATGACACCTTGAAACCTTACCTGGAAATGAAAGATATCAACTTTATTATTCCAGCAGGGGCTGAACGACCACAAAAGCAAGATAATTTGGTTTTACTGCCACATCACTCAATGTTTTATCATCCCGATCTTGTTTTTGCGAGTGATGCTGTGATTGGCAAGATAGGTTACAGCACCATAAGTGAGACTTATTTCGCAGGTATTCCTTTTGGTTTCATCAAACGGGAGAACTTCAGGGAATCTTCGCCATTGGCAGCGTATATTCAAAAAGAAATGCCTTCGATGGAGGTCCAAGCGGAGGCATTTGCTAGTGGTGCATGGTTGGCTAAGCTTCCTGAATTGCTCGATCAATCAAAAGTAGATCGACGCGAAACAAATGGAGCGGATCAAGCTGCTAAATTTATTACAAATGTTGGTGGATTGAGTTAATTCCCTGCCACCCAGTCTTCCATAAATGATTGCCGTTTTACAGGTTCAAACTCAATAAATGTGTGGTTGGCAACATCATGGAGATGATAGGGATCTTGGTTGAAAAATTCTTGTAATTCAATCAGACTCTCGGCGCGCGCAACCACAATGCCCCCATTTTTGGGATTTTTGGGGCCGGATAAAAGCAGCAACCCTTGATCATAGCCAATTTGTAAAAAAGCACGATGTTTTGGTAAGATGTCTCCCAATTGTTCGACAGGGATTTTGTATTGTATATCAATTATGAAGTGTTTCATTTTATATCCTCGTTTTTGTGAAATTATTATTTTGATTATTCAACCAATCCAAGTAATGTTCAAGATTGATTCGGGTGATCATGGTTAAATCTTGTGGAGCATTTTCAGGCAAAAACCAATTGATTTGTTCGCACTTCCCCGGCTCTAAGATTTTTGGTTCGCCATGCGTAATTTTACATAAAAAGGTTGGTGATACCCAATGTTGTTTTTCATCAGGCAATATGTGATCAACGACATCTAATAAAGGTCCAACTTCGATTTCAATCCCGTATTCTTCCTTCATTTCGCGAGCAAGCGCATGAGCAAGTGGCTCACCAAATTCAACCCCGCCGCCAGGAAATTCCCATAGACCGCGCTCATTTTTAGCTAAAGTTCCTCTTTTTGCAAAAAATAACCTGCCAGATGCATCAATGATGATTGCTCCGACACCAACGCCAATATGGTCAATACCTTTTTTCATGGATGCAGCCTTGTGAATAAAAAAAATTAAAACCGAGTATACTTGCATTGATGAGGATGATCTTACCATGAATATTGACTCAAACAAACGATACCCGAGTCCGGCGGGGGAATGTGAAGTGGAGATCATGGTGGTAAATTCCAGATT
>JAJUJY010000272.1 GCA_029265085.1 Chloroflexota bacterium | reverse complement strand
TATTATACGAACGAGTCCGAACAGATGTAGAACATGCTCATGCTCCTGGTGGAGAAACGCTGCAACAGGTGGCGCAAAGAGTCTCCCATGCAGCCTATCATATTACACGCTGCCATCCAGACAAATCCGTCATCATTGTTTCGCATGGTCTAGCATTATCCACGCTGGCATGTCAGGCTCAAGGTCATCCATTAACAGAAGTTTATTCTTTCGGATTTGAAAATTGCGTACCGTATCGAACCCATTGGCCTCCCCAACAGAATCAAGCATAATTTGGCTTTCAATCAAAAGACATCCAGGTGTACATATCCTGGGTGTCTTTTTGAATTCGATTTACTCCCCAATGGCACGGCGCGAACAGCTCAAATTTTCTAAATTCACTATTGACTTTCTAGAATTCATGTTCTATAATAGGACAAATGATCTAATCCTCTTGTTTGTTCTGCAATTGTAAAGGAGACCGAGCCATGAACCTATCCGCTACTCGTTCATCAGGTAAAATTTTTTCTGAATTATTTAGCAAAATCAAAATCAAACCGGGAATGTTGTTTGGTTTGATTATTTTGACCGCATTAATTGCCTTTGAAATCTTCAATTACAGCACCACAGATTATGCACTACGTGATTTGTTAGGCGATTTACGCTTCCTCGGAATCCGCTGGGCAACCATTTTATCCATTGCATTCTGCGGGATTGATTTTGCCGGTATTGCTCGCTTGTTTACACCCGAACAAGGCGCAGATGAACCCAAAGAGGTCTGGTACCTGTTTGGAGCCTGGCTCCTGGCTGCAACCATGAACGCAGTATTAACCTGGTGGGGTGTTTCAATGGCTATTGCAAACCATTCAGTTGCCAGTACAGCCGTTGTGGACGCAGAAACGCTCACCAAGATTGTCCCGATCTTTGTATCGTTGATGGTATGGGTCATCCGCATCCTGATTATTGGATCATTGTCCGTTGCCGGTGAGCGATTATTCTCTGACGGTGCGCGAACGTCCAATTATTCTTCCGTCAACCAGACCCGCAGCGGTTACCGGCCTTCGGTTGCCTCTGGGGCTGCGCCTATTGCCAGTGCTAACATGTCTCCCCGCCCCACAGCCATCAACCGCAATTCGGTTCAGGCGGAATCCAACAGTGCGCGTCCTGAACCCACCTACCATTCTGTCGGTGCTAGAGCCGCGGCTCAACCATCCAATAGAGAAAATCATCAGGTTCGCTTATAAATCGCTTTATCCAGATCAATCAAGCCGCTATTCATACCGGAGCGGAAGGTACTAACCTTCTGGTCCGGTTTTGTTTCCCTGAGATTCAGATAGCAGCGGTAAACACACGGTAAATACAGAACCCTGTCCTTCAACCGAACGAACCTGAATATCACCTTGATGAGCGCGCGCAATCCAATGGGCAATGGAAAGGCCTAATCCAAACCCACTTCCCGGGGTACGTTTTCGAGACCGCTCTGCCCGGTAAAACCGCTCAAAAATGTGCGGCAAATCAGCAGCCGGAATTCCTGGGCCTGTGTCCTGGATCGTAATCAATGCGTCTTCGTTTGTTTTTGCAAGGGAGACAGTGACTGTGCCACCTGAAGGTGTATATTGCAAAGCATTACCAAGCAAATTGAGCAGCACTTGTTTTAGGCGATCTTTATCGCCCATTACCTGAATTTGATCAATATCAGCCAGTTTTAAGTGGACTTTTTCACCAGCCAATACATGCATTTGCTGCAATACTTCCAACAACAATCCATCCAACTCAACCGGTTTAAAATTCAAAACCAGCCTGCCAGATTCGGCCTGAGCTAAAAGTAGTAAATCTCCAACCAGGCGGGTCAAACGATCCACTTCATTGTCAATACCCGAAAGTGACTCTTCATCAGTGCAGCCCATTTGGCGCATCAGACCGACTTCCCCTTTAATCACCGTTAATGGGGTCCGCAGTTCATGGCTAACATCTGCCAGAAATCGCCTTTGCGTATTAAATAGCTTTTCCAACCGTTCCAGAGTGGCATTAAACGCCAGGATGAGCTGCCCCACCTCATTGTTGGGATCAGTACTTAAAGGAATCCGCCGAGAAAGATCATCCGCCTGGGTGATTTGTGTTGCGACCTCAGTTACCATTGCCAGAGGTGCAATGGCCTGGCTTGTGCCAATCCAGGTCCCGATACCAACAAAGAGCATCGAACCAGCGGCCAATACGACCAAAACCACCGCCAATGTTCGTTGGACCAAATCCAACAAGACCAGGCTGGCACCTAATTGCAATACGCCAACCGGGCCTCTTGTGTTTTTCAAGGGGACAGAAAGAACCCGGATTCGGATATTGTCATTATCTGTAGAAGAATAATACGGGCGGCCAAAACGAAGACCTACATCATCTAATGGGGCTAGCAATCCGGCTGGCTGGGATATCTGCAATTTTTGATCCAGGTCCCACACCTGGTAAACAATATTGTCTGAGGGTTTGTACCCCATTACAGACCGCTGGTCAAATTGTCCGTTTGAATTGACTCGCAATAATTCAATGATCTGATTTGCCGATTGGGTAAGCCGAGTATCAATTTGATCAATTAAGATAACGCTAACCAGCGTATACACCAACGCGCCAAACACTAACAATACCCCACCAAGCAATGAGGTATATAAGATGGTCAGGCGCAACCTTAAAGACATTTATTCCGACTCGCGTAATACGTATCCTACACCCCGAACCGTAAAGAGCAGCCGCGATTCACCTTCGGCTTCCATCTTTTGACGCAAATAGCGGATATAAACATCCAGCACATTACTCTCACCACCAAAGTCATACCCCCACACCCGGTCAAAAATAGTTTCACGGGTTAAAACCTGGCGGGGATGCCGCAAAAACAACTCTAAAAGATCATATTCTTTTGCAGTGAGCGATATGGAACGTCCTTTACGGGTAGCCTGGCGGGTTGATGTATCCAGAGAAAGGTCCGCAAAAGTGAGCACAGGGATTCGCTCAGGCTGCGTGCGGCGTAATAATGCCCGGATACGCGCTTGTAATTCTTCTAATTGGAAAGGCTTAACCATATAATCATCAGCGCCTGCATCCAAACCCTGAACACGATCTTGAATCGTATCTTTGGCCGTCAGCATTAATATTGGCACATTCCCTGCAGTTCGTAAGCGCTGGCAGACTTCAAGTCCATCCATACCAGGTAACATCCAGTCCAGGACCACCAGGTCTGGATGGTGTTCTTTTGCCAGATTGATCCCTGTCTCTCCATCCAGGGCTGTTTCGACCGAATAGCCTTCATACATGAGGCTGCGGCGGAGAACTCGAACAATGCCCTCGTCATCTTCAATGATCAATATTCGCTCTTTCATAGCCCCTCCTTCAAAATAATATACCATATTGGATTATTGGATGCCACCAAAAATGAATGCAGAAATCGAGCAGCAGGGATCAAATCATATCTGGAATTGAATATATTATAGCAACATAAAATCAGTAAAATTTAAAGGAATTTACATCTTTATTGTATTATTCAAAAATAATGCAGACTTCCGCACGCAAAAGATAAATCAGGCTATAATCGATTTCATGACAGCTCCATTGAACATAGATCCGATCTGGGTTGACAGCCCCAAATTACTTGATGAAATGGTTCGGGATTTAAGTAACAGCCGTTTGGTTGCCATTGATACCGAATCAAACAGTTTGTTTGCCTACCAGGAACAGGTTTGCCTGATCCAGTTTTCGACAGACACAACAGACTATTTGGTTGATCCCCTAGCGTTAAATAATCTAAGCAGTCTAGGCCCCATTTTTGCAAACCCAGCCACTGAAAAAATTTTTCATGCAGCCGAGTATGATCTCATCTGTTTAAAAAGAGATTATGGTTTCTATTTTGAGAATATCTTTG
>JAJUJY010000268.1 GCA_029265085.1 Chloroflexota bacterium | reverse complement strand
GGTGGCAAGGATGACCTGGTGGCCAGCTTGCTGCAAACCCTGGCACAGTGCAATATACGGCTGCACATCACCACGCGATCCAATTGCGGGCACGATTATTTTCATGAAACAAATCCTCTGTCAGAGTGGATATGATTTGGATTATACCGAAACGAGGCATAAAAATGCCGGTTTTTCCAAAGGATGATCCAATTTGGCCGAAAAGAAAAAAATAAAAGTGTAGCTAGATGAAACAACCTTTGTTTATAATTATGTTTAGGTTTTTTTCTTTGGGAGGTACGATGAAACCTGATCGCGATTTTGCGCTGGAAGTGCATTATTCAAAATGGGAATTTGCTGCCAAATTTAACCTGGCAGGTTCGGATTTACAGCCGTTAACGCTCTCTGAACTGCTGGCGATGGCTGATGACGAGGAACTGCAGCGCTGGGAAAAACTCTCGCTGGGATACACGGAGACTTTTGGCGCACCGCGGTTGTTGGAAATCATTTCCCAGACGTATGATTCACTCCAACCTGAGAAAATTGTTTGTTTTGCCGGCGCAGAAGAGGGGATATTTTGCGCCATGCATGCGCTGCTTGATCCTGGCGACCATGCAATTGTTGCTTATCCTAATTACCAATCCGCCGAAAGTATCCCGCTCAGTATTTGCGAAGTAAGCGGAATTTGCATGCATCCAGCACACGATTGGGAACTTGATCTGGATGAAGTCCGGGCGAAAATCCGTCCCAATACCAAATTGATTTCGATAAATTTCCCCAATAACCCGACCGGGAAAATCATTCGCCGCGATCATTTTGATGAATTGGTCAGTTTGTGCCGGAAGAACGGGATATATCTGTTTAGCGATGAAGTGTATCGTTTATTGGAGCGATATCCAGTCCGGCGGCTGCCTCAAGCAGCGGATGTGTACGAGAAGGCTTTATCGTTAAATGTGATGTCCAAATCTTACGGCCTGGCTGGGCTGCGGATTGGTTGGATTGCTACACAAGATGCAGCGGTCCGCACAAAAATGGAACATCTTAAACATTATCTCTCCATTTGTAATTCTGCCCCCAGCGAAGTCCTGGCAATGATCGCTTTGAAGGCGCGGGACCGCATCCTGGAACGCAACCGTAATTTGGTGAATGCAAACCTGGGGTTATTGAGTGCCTTTTTTAATCGCCACGCCGATTTGTTTGAATGGAATGTTCCTGACGGCGGCAGCACAGGCTTTCCCCGTTATACAGGGAAAGATGGGATCGAAGCATTCTCGGAAAAATTGGTTCGCGAAGCAGGGATTATATTGCTGCCGGCCAGTCTTTTTCGGTCTGATTTAGGGGCTGTGCCGGAAGATCGTTTCAGGATCGGGTATGGCAAATCTTATTTGCCGGAGGGCTTGGACGTGTTTGATCGATACTTACAAAAACTGAATCGATAAAACAGCGCTCTATCTCTTGGTGTACATTGCAATATTGAAAAGTTCAAACGAAGAATATCGATTGCACGATTCAAGAGAATCGGCTATATTTCTTTAACCCTGCATTCCGTTGGATTCTATGTTTCATTTCAAATTGCCTGAAATTCATCGCCCCTGGTCAAAGCGATACACCTATATTGTGATCGTCCTGGCGGTTGCGGTCTGGATCGTTTATGCGGTAATTGGCCCTGGTACAGATTACTACGGTGCTTACACCTGGATGGTGATGAATCCGGAAAAATATCCCCAGGTGGCTGATTATCCGTGGACGTTGAACCCAACCTGGATGGTGCCTTTTATGGCGCCTTTTATTACCTTGCCTGGGCGGGCAGGCTATATCGTTTTTATGGCAGCGATGATTGCCATGACACTTTATGGCGCATATGTTTTTGGCGGCCGTGCGATTCCCACCTTGTTCTCAGCGCAGATGTGGTGGGTCTTATGGTGGGGACAGCTAGAAGGTTGGGGCGTTTTGGGTTTGGTGCTTGGATGGGCTGCGTTATTAGGCCGGTCCTGGCCGGTCATGTTCCTGGCCCTGGCAATTGGGGCATTCAAGCCGCAAGTTGGGTTCATTCCGGTTTTACTCTTGTGGTGGTGGAGCGGTAAAGATCGTTGGAAATCAATGGCCGCATTGATTGTCCTGGCTGCAATCAGTGTGGTGATTTGGGGACCGTGGCCGCTCTGGTACTTAGAAGGAATTTTGAAGTTTGTCGGTGATAATCATTTTGCCGGCTGGAATTCTTCTTTAGGGTATTACTTTGTTCCATTGTATTTGCCGGCTCTTTTACTGCCGCTCAGCCGGGAAAAGAAATTGATCGCTGTCACGGCAACAACCCTGATCGTATCTCCTTATCTGCCGTACTACAGTACTATTTTGCTGTTGTGTTTTAACATTCCCTGGTGGGCTTATATTTTTGCTTTTGTGGGTTACATCCCTGCCTTCTTTAAAAACTACTTTTTCTGGAACGGCATCGTTGTATTACCAATCAGCGTGTTAATCTGGCTGTATTGGCCGTATCTGCGCCAGGGAATCAATCAAATACAACTTCGCCTCGGAATCCAACCAAAGACAAATGAATAAATCTGTGGTCATTATTGGCGGCGGTCTCTCAGGACTGGCTGCTGCTTATCAGCTAATCGACTCTGGGTGTGAGGTTACCCTGCTTGAAAGCGCGCCGACCTTTGGCGGTTTGGCAAGCTCTTTAAAGGTTGAAGGTCAGCCAGTTGAACGCTTTTATCATTTTATTTGCCGGACTGATGTAGAACTTGTTCGTCTGGCAGATGAATTGGGCTTGCAGGATAAACTGCACTGGTTTCCCACCAAGACCGGCTTCTATTTTGATGGGCAAATGTACCCATTTGGAACACCGTTGGACTTGCTTGGATTTTCGCCGATCCCCTGGCTGCAGCGCTTGCGTTTTGGTATCCATATTGTTGCGTCTCGGTTAATTACCCAGTGGAAACACCTGGATCGAATTCCAGCCAAAGCATGGCTGATCAAAAACATTGGAGAACAAGCCTATAACGCGATCTGGCACCCACTACTCAAAATCAAGTTTGGTGACCGCTACGAACAGGTTTCCGCGGCCTGGATCTGGCATCGCATCTGGCGGGTTGCGCGCTCTCGCCGCAGCCTTTTAGAGCCGGAAATGTTTGGTTATTTTGAGCAGGGTTCGGCAGTTTTATACGAAGGATTGGTGAAAAAACTCCAACTGAGTGGGATCAAGCTAAAAAAGAATGTTAGAGTCAACCAAATACTGGTTACAAATAATCACGTGACGGGGGTTGAGACATCAGAAGGATTGATCCCATGCCAGGCGGTGATTTCAACCGTGCCGCTGCCGATTTTAAATCAGTTTTTGCCTGGTCACGATGGACCATATTTTAAAAATATCCGCAGCATTGAATATATTGGCGTGGTTTGCATGCTGCTCAGTCTGGATAGGCCGTTAGGAAAGAATTTTTGGACAAACATTAACGATCCGCAAATTTCGTTTAATGGCTTTATTGAATTGACGAACCTGAACCAACACCTGAACCAACAGGGTTTAAATCTGGTTTATGTTCCTTACTACCTTAGCACCAGCGAACCTCGCTACCATTACTCGGATGAGCAATTATTGGATGAATATGTTTTGGCCTTAAAAAAGGTCAATCCGCAATTTTCTGCAAAGTGGATTAAGGAATGGCATGTGTTCCGAGATCCATATGCTCAGGCTATTTGCACTACGCATTTTTCTGAAAAAGTTCCGCCGGTGCAAACCCCAATTGCTGGCTTGTTTGTTACTGACTCTACTCAATATTACCCGGAAGATCGAACGCTAAGTGCGGCCATCCGCCTGGGACGTTCTGCGGCAAAGACCTTGTTGGAAGATCCAGAATGGCAGACCCATTAAGTGCATGCCCGGTTTGCGGGGAAAATGATTGGGGTGAGATCTATCCGGGGACGCTTGATCATTCATTAAACCCTGTGGTTTATTTTTCTTCTTCGCGCCAGGTAGCGGGTCATTGGCCGGTTGTTCGCTG
>JAJUJY010000282.1 GCA_029265085.1 Chloroflexota bacterium | reverse complement strand
GCCAAATTTTATACCCGGTACACTGTTGACCAGGGCTTCGTGAATATCTTCTACTGTTTTTATAAAATGGGACTGACCAAGGATAAAGTTGGTATTTTCAGGTTTATCAATTGAGACAATGGCTAATTCCATGTACGTTCCCTCCAAAATGACAATCTACTTCCTTATTGTACACGCGCAGTGCGTCAAGATACAAATTATTGGCAGGGTTTTTGTCAGTCTGATTAAGTTGCGGTACAATTAGGCACACTCCTGGAAAGGTACTGCAATAATTTGTTCGAATTAATTTTCTTAGGAACTTCTGCTTCTGCTCCATCAGCCCGGCGAAATTTGCCGGCGCTGGTGATTAAACATGATGAATACCGGTTTTTGATTGATTGTGGTGAAGGCACGCAGCGCCAGATTTTGCAGTCAGGAATTGGTTTTAAGCGCTTAAATCATATTTTGTTAACTCATGGTCACCTGGACCATATTTTGGGTCTGGCTGGCTTACTCTCAACGTTTATGCGCTGGGAATCGATTGATGAACTGGATATCTACGGCGCAAAAACTGCTCTGGATCGTGTCCATGACTTATTGTATGGGGTGGTTTTACGTGGAGCAACCCCGCCGATGCCGTTATATCTTCACCAAATCGACCACGGACTTGTGTTTGAGGGAAATGATTTCTCCGTTACCGCGTTCCCAGTCCGGCATCGCGGATCAGACAGCCTGGGGTATGTTTTTGAAGAAAAAGGCCGCCGGCCCTTTTTGCCGGAAAAAGCTGAAGCGTTAGGTGTGCCGAATGGCCCATTGCGCCGAGACCTAGTTCAGGGGAAGGCCGTCCATTTGCCAGATGGCAAGATCATTGAGCCCGAAATGGTATTGGGGGATTTTCGGCCTGGGACGCGCCTGGTAGTGATTGGTGATGTGGGTGAAACTGATGAGCTTGTCTCGATCTGCCGAGGGGCAGATGCGCTGGTTGTTGAAGCAACCTATCTTGAAGAAGAAGCAGATATGGCCCGCCAGTTCGGTCACATGACCGCAAAGCGTTCCGCTGAATTAGGCCGGGAAGCGGAGGTGCGCCAGGTGATCTTGACCCATGTTTCACGCCGTTACCGCGAGAAGGATATTCTTGCAGAAGCACAGTCTGTATTTGCCAGCACGGTCGTAGCGCGTGATTTTGATACCTTCCAGGTCAAACGCCCGGAAAGCGGAGAAGAAGAATAAACCAAAAACTCCCCGATTTGCGGGGAGTTTTTTTGTGGAACTAGGGAACTGTTATCCTTTTAAGGCACCAGCCATCATACCGCGTAAGAAGTAGCGCCCGGCGAAAATAAAGATCAGCAGTGTGGGCAGCGCGGCCAGAAATGATCCGGCCATCTGGACGTTCCATGCAATGATCTGACTGCCCGCCATATTGTTGAGCGCGACAGTGATCGGCCAGTTATCCGGGCTGGTCAGCACAACAGCAAACAAAAAGTCATTCCAGGCTGAGTTGAATTGCCATATGATCACGACGACGAAGGCGGGAATAGAGATCGGCAGGAAAATATTCCAATAGGTACCGAGTAAACCGGCTCCATCAATCCTCGCGGCTTCAACCATTTCTTTGGGGACGCTGGCGAAATAATTACGGAAAGTGAGGGTGGTGATTGGGATGCCAAAGACCACATGGGTCAGTACCAGCCCCGGCAGGCCGCCGTACATATCAATCCGGCGCATAAATTCAACCAGGGGAATCAATATCGATTGATAGGGAATAAACATCCCGAATAAGAGCAGCGGGAAGATAATATCCGCGCCTTTAAATTTCCATTTGGCTAACACGAATCCGTTTAATGATCCCAGGATAGAGGAAATGATCGCGGCTGGAAAGACCATATTAAAACTGTTCCACATATTTGGAGCCAGTTTATTAAAAGCCTCGACAAAGTTGTCAAAATGAATCCCTTTTGGCAGCGCCCACATGGTTTTGAGGGAGACTTCCTCAAATCCTTTGAAGCCTGTAACCAGGATGACATACATAGGAACCAGGTAGAAAGCCGCCATTAAAATGAGAGGAAGATAAAGGAGGAGTTTGGTGGACTTTCTCATAGCTCAGTTTCACCTTTCAACGAGGTTATCAGGTAAGGAATAATCAATACCGCAACACTGATTAATAGCAAGATTGCTATGGCAGCTCCCCGGCCAAAATTATTGCCGTCAAATGTCGTTTGCCACATATAGATTGCCGGAACATCTAATGGAATTTGCTTACCGGCCACAGCAATGATCAGATCAAAGACTTTCAAGGACATATGACCGAGGATAATGATTGCAGAAAGTGAAACGGGCCGGAGCAGTGGAATAATAATTTTGGAATAAATGTGCAATTCGGATGCGCCATCCACGCGGGCAGCCTCGCGAAGCTGCTCTGGAATTGCGCGTAAGCCGGCGAGATAAATCGCCATGCAATAGCCAGACATTTGCCAGATCGCCGGGATGGCAATAAATGCAATGCCCCATTCTGGTGTGGTGTGCCATTTGCTGATTAAAAATTCCAGGCCTGCACCTTTAAAAAGGAGGTTAAGACCGCTCATGCGAGAACCCATAGCCGGGTTCATCAACCAGCGCCAAATGACGCCCGTGACAATATAAGAAATAGCCATGGGAAAGAGAAACAGGCTGCGGAAAAAACCTTCTCCCTTTAGCCCCTGATCCAATAATACGGCCAGGAAGAAACCCAGCAATAATGCCCCCGTCACAAAGATCAATGTGAATATGACGGTATTGCGAATATCAATCATAAAACGTGGGTCTTTAAAGAGGCCGAGGTAGTTTTCCAGACCCACCCAGGTGTAATCAGGCAGCAGTCCTTGCCATTTGCTTACCGAAACACGGGCAGTCCAGCCGATAAATCCATAAACAAAAATGGCGACTGCCAGGATTGAGGGGGAAACCAAAAGAAAGGCGTAGAGATTATCTTTCTTGAGTTGCATCAGATCCTCTCTGGGTGAGTAATTTCACTGGTTGGGATGATTTCAATCTTGGAATAATTAAATTCTATCAGAGCTTGAAAAAATACTGGCGGAGGGGGATACCCCCCTCCGCCAATTCAGAAAAAATTTATTTGCAGGGGCCGGCAGCTGTGCAGGCTGTAACCAGTGCGGCCTGGAAGGTATCAACATTGAGGTCAGTCAGGAATAGACCGAGGGAGGTGTTGATTTCCTGTTTCCAGGTGTCGTTAGCAACCACACCGTGAGTGAGGGAGCCGACGATGGTGTCTTTGGCCCAGTCGTCCATTGCGGATTGCAGATAGACATCATACAGAGCGCGGTCGCCATCAGAGCGGGCAGGGATGGAACCCTTGACAGGGTTGAAGGCATCCTGGCCTTCCTTGGAGCCAGCGACCTT
>JAJUJY010000205.1 GCA_029265085.1 Chloroflexota bacterium | reverse complement strand
AGGTCCAGGATTTCACCTTTATCGATCCAGACGGTAATCGCCTGGGGGTTTGTTGGTGGCCTGAGTGAGCGGTCTTTCATTTAATATCCGCCCATATCAGCCGTCAGACCGCGAGGCATTGTTCAAAATTGCCGCGGACACGGCTTTTTTCGGCGCACCCATCGAAAAATATATGGAAGACCGGCGCATTTTTCTGGATGCGTTTTACGCTTATTACACCGATTACGAACCGGAACATGCCTGGGTTGCCGCAACGGACGGGAAAGTCGTTGGCTTTCTGACGGGAGCAGTCAATACCCGCCGGCAGCACCAGGTAAGCCAGCAGCTCACCCGCCAGGTATGGAAACGCCTTATTACCGGCGGCTATCATCCTGGAATGTTGACATTCCGTTATGCGCTGCGGATATGGTGGGGCGATCTGCAGGGAGAAATGCCGTCCGCAGATCTGGATATCTACCCCGCTCACCTTCATATTAATATCGATGCAGCCTGCCGCGGATTTGGTTTAGGCCGTAAATTAATTGAGACGTATCTTTTTCAATTGCGCGAACTGGGCGTTCCAGGAGTCCATCTGGGCACAACAAGCGAAAATGAGGGGGCCTGCCGTCTGTATGAAAAGATGGGCTTTCAATTAGTCGCAGCACACCGTTCCAGTCTCTGGCACGGGATCATTGACCATCCGGTTGAAAACAGGATATATGCGAGGCTTGTGCCTGATTCAGCAGAAACTCTTTGAAACAAGCCCATCATACCAACTGTATAATGAAATAAATCGATTCAGGAGGTGCCGAAATGACACGCCGGGTTGTTCAATTGGCTGCATTTATTCTGCTTATGGCGCTGATCCTGTTCTTCTCTGCAAGCACCATCGCCTGGGCTGGCGCCTGGGTATTCCTGATCCTCTATTTGATGATGATTGCCACCAACGCGCTCATCCTGGTGCCGCGCGGCACCGACCTTGCCGAAGAACGCGGAAAAATTGCAGAAAACGTCCCCCAATGGGACCGGATTTTATCTCCAACAATGATGATTTTCGGCCTCCTGGGCAGTCTCCTGGTAGCTGGTCTCGATTTTCGGTATAACTGGACATCTCCCCTGCCTGGTTGGCTGGCCTGGCTTGGCGGCATGGGTGTGGTGGTTGGCTTTGGGCTGGGCAGTTGGGCAATGATTACCAACCGCTTCTTTTCCACCTATGTCCGCATACAAACCGACCGCGGCCATACAGTGGTCACGGATGGGCCATACCAGATTGTCCGCCACCCAGGCTACCTTGGCTCGCTGATCATGCTCCCATCCATCCCGTTATTGCTGGATTCACTTTGGGCTTTCATTCCTGCCGTGCTTGGCATTGTTTTACTCTGTATTCGAACATCCCTGGAAGATCAACTGCTCCAACGTGAGCTCCCGGGCTATGTTGATTATTCCCGGCGGGTTCGCTTTAAATTAATTCCATTCATCTGGTAAATTTGAACCCTTTTTTGCTGTCGAAATTTGGATCAATAATGTAATATTACTGCATTGGAGAACTGTATGGAATATCGCCTTGCAGCCATAACCGACATCCCCCAGCTGGCTGAAATGCGCTGGGATTTTCGCGCTCACCATGATCATATTCAAACCGAGGAGCTAAAAAGCGATTTTCTTAAAGCCTGCATAGATTTTTTAAATGAAGCCCTTTCTTCCGGCCGTTGGACAATCTGGATTGCCGAAGAAAATGGTTTCATCATAAGCAATATTTATATAGAACTGGTTCAAAAAGTTCCCCGGCCAGGCCGGCTGCATGCCAGCATTGGTTATGTGACCAATGTATACACGCGGCAAGAATTTCAAAACCGGGGCATTGGCGGAAACCTCATTCGCTGTGTGCAGCAGTGGGCAAAAGAAGAAACCGATCTTGAACTGCTTTTTTTGTGGCCCAGCAAAGACAGCATCCCATTTTATCTTCGCGAAGGATTTCACCCCAGCGGTGAAATTTTGATTTATGTAGTTCGGCCGTATTAACCTGACAGGAGGAAACTATGTTCAAAGAGTTTAAAGAATTCATCATGCGCGGAAACGTGCTCGACCTGGCAATCGGCATCATCATTGGCGGTGCCTTTGGTAAAATCGTTAGCTCATTTGTCAGCGATATTCTCATGCCGCCCATTGGCCTTTTATTAGGCAAGGTCGATTTCTCAAATCTATTTATCAATCTTTCTCAAACGTCCTATGCAACCCTGGCGGATGCCCAGGCTGCCGGCGCGCCTACGATTAATTACGGTCTTTTCCTAAATAATATTATCGACTTCATCATCGTGGCGTTTGCCATATTCCTTGTAATCCGGGCAGTAAATCGCATGAACCGAAAACCCGCTCCAATCCCGGCTGCCCCAACCACCAAGGATTGCCCGTACTGCTTAAGCGCAATCCCGCTCAAAGCCACCCGCTGCCCCAACTGCACCTCACAAGTGGATTAAAAAGTCATAACCAAACATTTTCGTAATACAACCTCCATTGAGCTTGGGAAAGTCGGTGGAGGTTGTGAATTTCCAACCTGAAACACTGCCATGTAATAATTTTTTTAGGTAAAATAGATCCGTTCCCCCGGTGATAAAATTGGGTTGCCATAAAATTTGCATAACTGTCATTTGCAATTTCGCAAGGTGTACCCTTTTTTACAACAAAATGAATACAATAAAAATATCTTATTGTTGAACCTTCCAGGCAGCGCAGCAAATCATCAGCCAGCGGTTGGTATTAATGGAATTGGGCAGGAGCTGGAATTTGAACAAAGAATCTCAAACCCAAAAAGGCAGATCCTTTTCCTTCCGGTATTTCGGCTCAGGTCTGCGCTTCCAAATGCGAATTTTATTTTCGGTTGTTTCTATTATCATCGTCTTAGGGACCATCGGAATTGCCAGTTTCTTATCTTACCAGCAAGAGAAAAACGCCTGGCAGCAGGTCCAATATGCCACAATAAATAATGTAACCAATGCATTGTATGGCAAGATCAATGAAGACCTGATTAAAATTACTCATATCTTAAACCACGATACCTATTTCACCAATCCGTATAACTTCACCCAGTTATTTTCTGAGGTCGAAACCGTTAAAGAAATCATCATCATCGATGCTAATGGGCAAAAGACTCTTAAAGCCCCACTGGGAAATGATTTCTTAGCCAATTTAACTGATCAAAATCCGCAAGCATTGTTCCCAGAATTGGCACAAGGCAAAGAACAGTCTTTAAAGGCGATATTCTCCCCACAAGAACCGCCATTGATCGTGATTGCTGTCCCGGCACCAAATGAGCAAATATTAATTGCCCGGCTCGATATTCAGACCTTAAGTGACACCATTTCAAATATTCAATTAGGGCAGAACAGTAATGTCTATATCGTAGATCAGACAGGGCAATTAATTTACAGTACCAATACATCC
Organism: Chloroflexota bacterium; assembly: GCA_029265085.1. The sequence continues at coordinate 3,373 of JAJUJY010000205.1, read as the reverse complement.
GAACCACCAGGCAGCAATATCACCGCACAGCCTATTGTTCAATCCGCACTGTCTTCCGAAGAGCCATTCACCAGTGGATATACCAATGCCTGGGGGAAAATGGTCCTGGGAACTTCTCAAATGATTGGGGATACCGGCTGGGTGGTCATCACAGAAACCTTAACCAACGAAGTATACCGCGGCAGCCGCAATGCGATTCTGATTCTCACACTATGCATGGTATTGTTTTTGATTTTTATCGTTCCGATCGTCCGGAAATTATTCTCAATCATTATCATGACCCCAGTCGAAGTTTTGCGAGCCGGTGCGGAACGCCTCGGTAAGGGAGAACTGGAATACCGCATTGGCCGTCCCTTGCCCGGCGAAATGGATGATGTTGCCCGAGCGTTTAATCATATGGCGCAGGCGCTACAATACCAGACAGACCAGTTGACCCAGCAGGCCAGCGAACTGCAAAGTGAAATTGCCCAACGATCGCGCATTGAACATGAATTAAGAAGGCTCAATGAAGAACTGGAAGACCGCGCCCAGTTCCGTGCCAGGGAATTAAACCAGACGACTGAGCAGTTGGTGAAAGAGATGGCGGAACGCCAGGAAATTCAAGCCCGCTTACAAGCTCTGGTAGATAATATTCCCGCAGTCACATACATCACCCGCATGGATTAAGACATGCCCAATGTCTATATCAGCCCGCAAATTTTCCAATTACTGGGTGTTCGGCCTGAAGAATGGATCTCCGACTTAAATGCCTGGACGCGCAGACTGCACCCTGAAGACCGGGATCGCGTACTGGATGAGGCCGCGATTGCCATGCAAAATGGCGGCAACCTCAGCATTGAGTATCGTTTAATTGGAGCGGATAACCAGGTTGTCTGGGTTCACGACCGGGCAGTTATCTTAGACCGTCCAGACGGTGTGGGTAAATATTTGCAGGGTGTGTTGGTGGATATCAGCTCACGGAAAAAAACCGAAGCACAATTAATTTATTACGCCTACCATGATCAATTGACCGGTCTTTTTAACCGTACCTGGCTGACCAAGAAACTGGAAGAATTACTTGTCGAAAATAACGGCGCAGAAGAGGCAACTTTCTCCCTGCTGTATATGGATCTTGATCGCTTTAAGGTGATCAATGACAGCCTTGGACACCGCATTGGGGACAAGCTTTTGGTAGAAGTCAGCAAAATCCTGAAAGCTATTTTACATGCCGGAGACGATATTGTCCGTCTGGGTGGAGATGAGTTTGTGATCCTGTCCACCGGTAGAAATCACCGCACAGAAGCCATCCGACTGGCAGACCGGATCATGGTGGAATTACGCAACCCCTTTGTTTTGGAAGGCAGCAGTGTCTTTACCTCGGCCAGTATTGGCGTTGTGATTGGCAATAACGAATACCGCCTGACGGAAGAAATTTTGCGGGACGCAGATATCGCCATGTACCGCGCGAAAGCCCGCGGTAAAGCCTGCTATGAAGTCTTTGCTCCCAGCCTGCGCGACCAAATCATAAATCGCGCACAATTAGAGGGTGATTTACGCCGAGCGATTGACCAGGGCGAACTGCACCTGTACTTCCAACCGATCATCTCCCTGAAAACCAACCAGATCACCGGCTTTGAAGCCCTCATTCGTTGGATTACCCCTACGCACGGTATGGTACTGCCAGCTGAATTTATGCCGCTGGCTGTGGAAACTGGCCTGATTCAACTGATCGACTTTTGGGTGATCGAAAATGCCGTCCAACAAATTAAGCATTGGCAGGATCGCTATCCGCTCGATCCAGCGTACACCATCAGCATAAACCTATCAGCGGTGACCATTCAAAATCCCAACCTGTTGGACACGCTGGTTAATGCACTGGACCAGACTGGCCTGCCCGCCTCCAGCTTGAAACTGGAACTGACCGAAGGGATGTTCCTGGAGGATGGCGAAAATACGATCAATTTATTGAACTACCTGCGCAATCTTGGTATTCAAATTCAAATTGACGATTTTGGTACCGGCTATTCCTCGCTTTCATACCTGCAGCGCTTTCCAATCAATGCGATCAAAATCGACCGTTCCTTTACCAATCGTATCGGCACACAGGAATCCGGCACAGAAATCATCCAGGCCATCATTACCCTGGCGCACGACCTGGGCATGGAGACCATTGCCGAAGGCATTGAAACCTTGGAGCAGCTGCATTGGTTAAAAGAAGCGGACTGCAATTCAGGGCAAGGGTTCCTGCTCTATAAACCGATGGACCAGGAATCGCTGGAAAATCTGCTAAAATCACTCAGCCTCGCCAGAGTGTAACCGCTTCTTGAAAGCTGTTGTGGTTGATCTTATTCTCTATCCCCTATTCTGTCTGAAATAGGATAGGTAAACCCTGGTTTCCGTACGATTAATATTTACAATTAACCGTGATGCAAGAAAATAACTCCCGATTGTATTTAGGATAATTTGGATTATAATTATATTAATTACTACGCTCTACCGTTCCCCTAACAACTCAATTTAGTTTGTCATGGAAAGGATGATGAAAATGCTTAAACTTGCCTGTCGTGATTTAGGCATGGACTGCAATCACATCATTACAGCTTCCACTGTCGAAGAGATGAAGCAAAAAGCGATGGAACATGCCAAAGAAGTGCATTTACAAATGCTCATGTCAATGTCAACTCCAGCTCAAATGGCGGAGATGGAAAAGATGATCGAAAGCAAGATCGTCCAAGCGGCTTAATAAATGATCAGCGTTGATGCGTTGAACCCCTGCACTCTTCGGCAGGGGTTCAATTTATATTCTGCCAGGGAAACCAATGGTACCCAAGCGGACTTAATGCACCAGCAGCGCTTTCGCCAGAGCGATTAATTGTTCCTGCTGATCGGCAATTCCTTCGCTTGTGCGAGCTGCGGCCATCACCGGCAGCCAGTCGAGCACTTTTTGCCAGTCCACGCCGGTGAGGCGGATATATTCTCGCTGATAAGCAGCGTAAAACCAGCGCACCAACAGGCGCATCACCCAGGCTGGTTTCATTTGTTCCGTGACATAAATCAACAATAAAGACCGGGCTACATCCGCACACGGATCACCCAGCCGCACATTCGCCCAATCGATCACCGTCCAACCCTGGCCGGCCTGCATCACATTCCAGGGGTGAAAATCCAGATGGCAAACCCGGTCGCCGACAGGTAAATTCGCCAAACGGTCTAAAACGGCCTTGCGGACGCGCTCATCCAACACGGCTGAATGTTCCACTGCATTCTGTACGGCTGCGCGCAAATCCAGCAGCCCATCCATACTCCGCTGGTGATTTTGCACCTGCAGACGAGCCTGAGTGCGTGCTGCCCAACCAGCTCGCCACGGTTTTGCCCGAATGACATCGCCCAGGCT
>JAJUJY010000072.1 GCA_029265085.1 Chloroflexota bacterium | reverse complement strand
GTGTTTTTAATTCATGAGATACATTTGCGATAAAATCTCGTTGCGTTTGCTGGCTGTTTTGAACCCGCTGACTCATTTCATTAAAAGTCTCTGCGACCTGTTGAATTTCTTGTGGGCCGTCCACAGGTAAAACCGGATAATTGCCATCCGCCAATTTCTTTGTAGCGTCCGATAAACGCTTTAGCGGGCTGGTGACAGATTGAGCCATTCCCCAGGCCACCGCTGCAGAAATAATCAAACCAAATAGCACGGCTATCAGCATCGGACGAACAACTTCATCCCGAAGAATATTCACCAAAACAAGTCCTGGCCGCGGTGCTGTGGTAACCAACCACCGTCCGTCTTCCAATTGGGTTGCCACAAATAACCAGACTCGCCTGCGTACATCACGAACCTGCCCGATCTGCGTGTCCTCATCGGGATATTTGGATAAATTCAACCGAGAAATCCGCAGGGAGGACCGATTTACACCCCCCGTATCAAATATCATTTGTTTTTCCGGGGTGAGCAGGATAAAACGGACAGAACGATTACCCGCTTCCTGCGCTAAAACCTTCTGCTGCTGCAAATTTGAAAGTTTATCAAACCCTTCGGAACGATCAATGATGAGATCTTGGGCGTTGCGCAATTGAGTATAGGTCTGGCGGTATAGCAACGGGCTATTAGCAAGCGAAAATGCAATCCCCGCTCCTAGAATAGCGGTGACCAAGAGGATTAATACAGCATAACTAAGCCACAGTCTCGAACGCAAAGATGTCAAAGCTACACCGTCAGTTTATACCCCACCCCAGTGACTGTCTCGATTCGTACCTGGCTGCCCGCCAATTTTTGACGCAATTGGGCGATATGCACGTCAACAGTGCGCGTTTGCCCGTAAAAATCATATCCCCAGGCCTGACTGAGAAGCTGTTCGCGGCTGAAGACCCGGCCAGGAGATTGAGCCAGCACATACAACACTTCAAATTCCTGGGTGCGTAAATCGACAGGCTTGTTTTTAATTTCAACTTCCCGCCGTTCTATATCAATCGAAAGATCACCAATTTGCAGCTTCGCACTGGCCTGATCGCTTCTTTTTTCACGGCGAAGAATAGCTTTAACCCGCGCAACCAACTCGCGCGGGTTAAAAGGCTTTGTTAAATAATCGTCTGCGCCTAACTCCAAACCCAAGATTTTATCAATATCCTCATCCCGGGCGGTTAACATCAGAATTGGGACCTGATTATTTTCAGCACGCAGTTTTTTGCAAATTTCAAAACCATCGATGCCAGGCAGCATTACATCCAAGACAACCAGATCTGGTTTTAGGGATCGGATCGCTTGCATACCGCCCAAGCCATCGCTCATTGACTGGGTTTGGTATCCCTCCCTTTCCAAATAGAGCCGAGCCAGATCAACAATATTTGGTTCGTCATCTACCAGCAGGATAAATTCTCCAGCCATGGTTTACTTTCTTTTCGAAATTAGCAGTTGCAGTTGTCACCTTTGCATGGGATCACAGCAACCGCTTCAATTTCAACAGCAGCTCCCTTAGGCAGGGCTGCAACCTGAACAGCAGAGCGAGCAGGAGGATTCTCGGTGAAGAATTCTCCATAAATCGCATTCATCTTCGCAAAATCATTCATATCCCGTAAAAACACAGTCGTCTTAACCACATCGGCCAGACTTGCGCCGGCTGCTTCTAAAATGCTTTTTAAATTGGTTAATGCCTGGCGAGTTTCCGCTTCTACCCCACCCTCAACCATTGCATTGGAGACAGGATCAAGGCCAATCTGGCCAGAGGTATAAACAAAATGATTGGCTTTAATACCAACCGAATAGGGGCCAATAGCTTTTGGCGCTTTTTCTGTAACCACTAATTCGCGTTCTTTACAATGACACATGAAATACCTCCCGAGGAATTTATTCTTTTCTATTCTAAGCCAACTCGGTAGAAAGGTAAAGACAGAGTCCGCATCCATGCACAGAATACCAAAAATAAAATACCGCAAGCTGAGGCAGCCTGCGGTAATAACAATGGTGAATTTAAGTATTAATAATGTAAATCTTGAGCTTTTTCACTGACGCGCTTGCGGAAGATCCAATAACTCCATCCCTGGTACACAAGTACAATCGGAACAAAGATCAAAGCCACGATGGTCATCACCCGCAGGGTATTCGGACCAGAAGCGCTGTTATAAATCGTCAGGCTAAAATTTGGGTCCAGGCTGGACACCAGCACCCGTGGATAAAGGGTTAAGAAAATTGTGGCTGCGGCGAACACGATGGTGAGGGAGGTTAATAAGAACGCCCAACCATCTTGTTTTTGGCGAATAAACCAACCAGAAGCCAGGAGCAGCAAAACTGCGCCAATCGGTACGGGTCCCGGATTAACACCCAGCCGCTGATAAATATCGGTGAAGAAATAGGTACTGATTGTAAACAGGATTAATACGGCTGAGGTTGGTGCCCATAATTTCATGGCCACACCGCGTGCCCGAGACATCATTGGTTCAGTGGTTTTTAAGGAAAGGAAGATTGCACCTTGCAGGGTGAATCCCAATAAGGTAACCAGGCCGCCCAGGATCGAATAGAGATCAATTAAATCCCAGAAATTCCCGATGAAATATTTTTCAGCATTAATCGGCACGCCATGAATAAAATTGGCAAAGGCAACCCCCCACAACAAAGCGGGGATTAAACTGCCAATGCAGGCCGCCCAATCCCAAAAACTGCGCCAGCGAGGATTCTCGTCTTTACTGCGGAACTCCAAAGCCACGCCGCGGAAAATCAGGGCAATCACCATCAAGAATAATGCCAGGTAAAAACCACTAAACAACGTAGCATACCAGGCCGGGAAAGCAGCGAACATTGCGCCGCCTGCGGTAATCAACCAGACCTCATTTCCATCCCAATGTGGGCCAATTGTATTCAGGATCACCCGGCGCTGAGTGTCATTTTTTCCTAAAAACGGCAGTAAAATGCCAACGCCCAGGTCAAATCCTTCTAAAACAAAATACCCGACAAACAAAATAGCGATCAAAAGAAACCAGAGTGTATTCAGATCCATGGCCAGCTCCTATTCCCAGTAAGTGGTTTCTTCAACAGTACGTGACTTTGCCATTGCTGGTTCCGGTCCCGCCTTTGCATATTTCACCAGCAGATAAACATCTGCAACCATCAACACGCCGTACACCAGGGTGTACCCAATCAATGAAGTTAAAACCATTCCGGTGGTCATGTTTGGTGAGATTGCCTCAGCCGTCTTAAACTTTGTATAAACCACCCAGGGCTGACGTCCCATCTCAGTCAATATCCAGCCGAAGGTATTTGCCAAATACGGGAGCGCAATAGCGAAGGGGAAAAAATTCAGAAATTTCATCTTCGCTGACAATTGATTGCGCATCAGCCGGAAGATGGCGTAAGCAACCACAGCAAGCATTAAGAAACCGCTGCCAACCATGATGCGGAAGGGCCAATAAGTCATAAAAATTGAAGGCACATAATTTCCTGGCCCATATTGGCTCTCAAACTGCTGCTGCAGATCGCGAATACCTTGAACTTCTCCATCCAGGCGATTATAGGCCAGCAGCGACAAGACCCGCGGAATCCGAATGGAGAATACTTCATCCATGGTTTTCTGATTCACGATCGTGAACAAGGAAAACGAAGCAGGATCTTCGGTTTCCAACAAAGCTTCGGCAGCAGCCATTTTCATCGGTTGGAGCTGGACCATTCGTTGCGCCTGGTTATGCCCAATCAAGATCACCATAAAGACCGAAATGATCCCAACAATGGAAGCCAGTTGGAAAGAGCGTTTAAAAACATCCACATTTTGTTTGCGCAGCAAATGATATGCACTGATACCTAAGACAAAAAATGCTCCTGTGGTATATCCTGAGAAAATCGTATGCGGGAACTGGCCCCAAACATAAGGATTGGTCAGCAGCGCAGAAAAATTACTCATGACCATCCGGCCATTCTCTTCCACAAAACCAACCGGTGACTGCATGAACGAGTTGGCAACCAAAATCCAGAATGCCGAGATATTCGTTCCAATGGCAACCAGCCAGATCGATAGAGCATGCAGTTTCTTTGAAATTTTATCCCATCCAAAAATCCAAATTCCCAAAAAAGTTGATTCCAGGAAAAAAGCCAGCAAAGCTTCAATCGCCAAGGGAGCCCCAAAAATATCTCCCACATAGCGAGAATACTCCGACCAGTTCATGCCAAACTGAAATTCCTGCACAATACCGGTGACCACACCCATGGCAAAATTGATCACAAACAATTTCCCCCAGAACTTGGTCATTCGCTTATACAGGTCTTGCCCGGTGCGAACATACAAGGTCTCCATAATGGCTACCAGGATGGACAGACCAAGCGTCAGTGGGACAAAGAAAAAATGATACACTGACGTGATAGCGAATTGCCACTGTGAAAGCGTAATGGTTAGCTCATTCATACAGTGCTCCTAAAAAATATAATTTTTACAAAAAAGCTATGGTTTATCTAATTGCACCTAGTGTATCCCCGCCACCAATAAACGGATATGGAAGAATATCATCGCCTGTCTGTGAAATATATCACTCAAAAAATCACCCACCCCACAGACGTAAATTTTCCATTATCCAATTTAATATTATTACAGATTTTCGGGCAAAGAGAAATAAAATGTACTACCTTTTCCCGGTTCACTTTCTGCCCAAATCCGGCCTTCATGTGCCTCAATGGTGTGACGTGCAATCGAGAGCCCTAACCCGGTTCCACCACCAGAGCGGGATTGATCGGCTTTATAAAAGCGTTCAAAAATTCTTGCCAGGTCTTTATGGGCTATACCAACCCCGGTATCGCGCACAAAGAAGGTCACCTTACCTAATTCCGGACGCGCTCCAAGGGCAATTTTCCCGCCCTGCGGGGTGAATTTCACGGCATTGTGCATTAAATTCACCAAAACCTGTTCAATCCGCTCTGCATCGGCACGTACCTGAGGTAGCGGCTCGAAACATTCATTTTGAATTTCAATTCCAGCCCGTTCGGCTTGCAGCTGCATCCGTTCCACAGCCGCTTCAATCAAACCGCACGGATCAACCGGTTGCAGGTTTAATGGGATTTTTCCAGATTCAATTCTGGATAGTTCCAATAATTCGCGCACCATTTGGGTCATATTATCAATTTCGGTATCCATCCGCTGTAGGAAACGGCGCGCAGCAGGCGGATCTTCTAACGCTCCTTCCTGCAGTGTTTCAGTTAAAGCCTTCAAAGATGCCAGCGGCGTGCGCAATTCGTGGGAAACGTTGCTGACAAAATCTCGGCGGACTGTTTCCAGTTTTCGCACACGCGTCAGGTCTTGATACACCAACAAAGTGCTGCCAATTAATTCTTTTTCTAACGGGGTGGCAATCGCCTGGATAAAACTGCGATCAGGGCTGGTTTCAAAAGTCAGGGTTTGCTGCCTCTCTGTTGCCACTGATCTGCGCCATAATTCCACCAGGCTGTGATGACGAACCACTTCAACAAAAGAACGGTCAACCGCATCGGCTGCATACACATTAAACATCCGTTCTGCGGCTGGATTAATTAACAATACCGATCCATCAGAGTCCACAATCATGATCGCATCCGTGATATAGCCTAAAACGGCTTCTAACTTAATCCGTTCGGTTTTATAACCCTCGATCTGATTTTTTAATTGAACAGATAGGTCAGAAAATGCTTTGCTGAGCTGCCCAATTTCATCTTTTCTTTTCAGCGGAAAGATCTTGATATCACTATAGGTTAAAAAATTATTTACTTCCTGTGTGAGATGACGAAGCGGGCGGATCGTTTGATTGGTAATTAAAATTGCTAATAATATCGCGATTAAAGTCGTTACCAGCGTGACTCCCAGGGCTGTCTGCCGCAGCAAGTTCACGTTTTGCTGAATCTCCGCCAGCGAATCCGCTAACCGGACAACGGCAGCTACGTTCCCATTGACTCTTACCGGTACAGCCACATACATCAAGCGGTAACGAACCGTATCACTAAAACGAATCTGATAGCCTTCACCCCCTTGCAATGCGGCAATTACCTCTGGACGATCGTTATGCAATTCCATTCCCAGCGGGTCGCGTGAAGATTCTCCGACAACCGTTCCATCCGGAAGGATCAGCGTGATCCGGGTAGTAAGCACTTGCCCGTAACGTTTTGCCAATGCATCCAGACCAACCGGACTTTGATCCGTTTTCATTTGTGCGGTCACTTGCTCGGCAATGATTTTTGCCTCGCTAATCAACTCCTCTTTTCGGCTCTCTAAATAATTTTGCTCGACAAATCCAGAATAATAAAATCCCAACCCGGTAATAGCCAGGATGAGCAATAACACATACGGAATCGCAACCCGCCAGATTAAGGATACTTTCATTGGTCAACCTTCAAAACGATATCCCGCTCCGCGAACGGTCACCAAACGCTGCGGCAGTGCAGGATCTTCCTCAAACTTTTCCCTCAGCCAGCGAATATGCACATCCACGGTGCGGCTGTCGCCAATAAAATCCCATCCCCACAAACGTTCTAAGATGAATTCACGAGAGAGAACTTGCCCGCGGTGCTGCGCAAAAAATAATAACAAGTCATATTCTTTCGGTTTCATTGCCACAGGCAAATCATTCAACCGGACCTCACGCCGTCCCAGGTCAATGGTCAGGTTTCCAAATACGAGTTTTTGACCGCCAACCTCGATTGGAGCTTGTGCCGTGCTAAATTCCTCACGCAGCAACCGGACACGACGGAGCATCGCTTTAACCTTAGCCATTAATTCCCGCATGCTAAATGGTTTGGTCATATAATCATCCGCGCCGACTTCCAAACCAACGACACGATCAATCTCATCATCCCGGGCAGTCAACATTAATACTGGCGTAATCATTTCTTGACGGAGCACCCGGCAGATTTCAAACCCATCCATTCCTGGAAGCATAATATCCAAAATGATGAGATCAGGCCGGATACGGCGAGCAAATTCCAACGCCGCTGCCCCGTCACCAACTGTTTCCACCTCATATCCCTGTTTTTTTAAGTTATAGGTCAGCGTTTCCTGCAAGGTTATTTCATCTTCAACTACCAGGATTTTTTCAGCCATGCTTTCGCTCCATTTCTTCCAACAGAAGCGCCAGTTTTTCCGATAGATCGCACCGATTATATTGCTGAATGATCGCCTGACGACCTGCTTTACCCATTGCTTTGGCTTGCTGCGGGTTGGCAGCCATTTTCCGGATCGCCTGAGCCATAGCCTGGCTATCTCCTGGAGGAACGGCGATCCCCGCATGTGCTGATTCAACCACTTCTTGGATTACGCCGCCAATCGCCAGCACCACTGGTTTTTCAGCAGCCATATAATCAAACACCTTGTTGGGATATGTGGTGCGGTACATTTCAATCGGCTTAAGAATTGCAATACAGGCATCCGAAGCAGCCAGCACACAGGCCATCTCATTCTTACTGACCGGTGGAGTAAACACTACGTTGGTTAATTGCCTGGATGCCGCCTGTGCCTGTAAATTCTTCTTTTCTTTACCATCCCCCACGAATACAATCCGGATATCCGGTTGATCTTTTAAAATCTCGGCTGCGTCTAATACCACCCCCAGATCATTCGACATGCCATGTGCTCCAGCATACATGGCAATAAATTGATCTTGCAGATGATAGGCAGCACGGAACTCGTCGCCTTTGTTTTGAGGGTCAAACATATCCGGATCGGCACCGTTAGGAATCAACTCCACCCAACGCGCCCCACGCTCAGAAACGTGTTTCACATATCCAGGCGAATTGACCATCACCCGATCTGCTCGCCGGTAGAGAAACTTTTCCAACCATAATGATAATCGGATCAGCACCGGATTGCGCAGCACACCCACCGCAATAGCAAATGCCGGCCACAAATCACGTATTTCAAACAAAAACGGAACACCCTTCAAACGGGCAACCAACCAGGCCGTTACTCCCTGAAAAATAGGCGGTGAAGTACCCCAAACCAGGCTCACATTGGGAACCCCTAAGCCCACCCAAAATGAGGAGAACATGAAACTAAAAAAGCTGATCACCCGCATAAAAAAACTGCGGTGAAGGGCAGGCAGTGTGTAGGTGCGCAGGATGGTTATGCCTGGCTCAATTTCCTGGCGATCTACCCAACCCACTTTTTCTGTGCGGGCTTTTCCAGTTAAGTAACTCACAGGACTGGCAATAATCGTCACCTGGTGACCGCGCGAAACCAGATAGCGAGCCATTTCATAATGACGGGTTCCACCCGCTTCATCAAGGGCAGCAAACGCCTGGTGAATAATCAGGATATGCATAGTAATAATTTTATCCTATGAGCAATGAATTCGCAGGTTGGGGATCAAATTCCCAGGTGGTGACAATCTCAAGAGGAGGGGTATGTCGCGTTTCAATCTGAAAAGACAACGCCGGATATCGCTTAAGATACGTTGGAGAAACCCATCCAAAAGTCGGTTGGTTTGCCTCTTTTCCCAAAATTACCTGCCCCGCCCGAATGATGCGAAATTGCGGCTCGATTTGGTTGCCTTCTGATTTGACCGCAATTTTTATTGCAATCTTTCCCATTGGAGCGGCCAGGAACAACTGGCCTTCCCGCAATTCCCACAGCCAATCCGGCAGCAGCCAGTGCAGCGAAAAACAATGCGAATCCACGGGCTCGCGGGTTACTTCAATCCGGTCAATCACCTGCCAGACGCACGGTGGGAACCACTCCAGCTTGCGAGCATGCAGGATACCCCTTTGACGGTAACCGCTATGCTGCGCAGAAATGGACTGCCCATCAATCTGCCAGGTTGCTTGCGCCCGGTTTAGCCACAAAAAACGCCCCGCGCGTTCCATTTGATCCTGATAATCCACCGTTACGGTATTATGAATCTGGGTATGCGCAAGGCCGTTTTCCCAGGGCTGAGGCAGATTGTAAGCATACGTTCCGGCATCCATTGCTACGTTTTGACCTTGCCACCACAAATCCACATGCAATTGGTCAGCATGTGCCGGTCTGCCGTGAAATTGCACAGCCCGGATCGTCCCCCAACATTCTTTTGTCCCAAGCCGGTGCACAGCAGGAGTTGAGTAAGGAAAATCCAACCTTGTTGTGTGGTGTGGATGACTCCCCAACCAAAGACAAGGTTCATTCCAATAACCATCTTCGAGGCAACCTTGATGAAAAAAAACATTGGCGGCAGTCTGAGCAGTCGGGAAATAATCACTGAAATCTCCAGCCGCTAAGGGCAGCACGCGCGCGCCATCGTTATGGCCAAGATTGGGCACTTTTCCGGAAAGCAGATCAAGCTGCCCTAACAGCCAGCCTGCAGCCGCCTGCAAGCGGGACTGGGTTAATTGCGGCAGTTTATCCCCTTCCAGGCTGGCAGCACGGACAAATAGAACCGCTTCATCCAACACCAACCGGTGATAATTCATCGACTGCTGGATATAGGTTCCATCATCAGCCACCTGGACCTGGATAGCCCAATTAAACCACTGCCATCCCAACCGTTTCCACTGTTGCGCTTCAGGCAATTTTGGAAAACAACAACCCGCCAGGTAGAGTCCAACAGCTTCGCTGACCAGGTGATTGTTATTCTGCGCCTGTGCATAGACCAGCGTGGGTGGAATTCGCCGGGCATGTTCCATTAAGGAGGCTGTCAGGCGCGCCATTCGCTCAGGCGTGGTTGCGCCGGCCTGTGGTAAAACTTGACCGGCAAAAATCAACCCCCAAATTCGGATAGCGACTTCCTGCGCAGAACTCCAGTTAGGGCCGAGGTTTACCGGGTTCGCCTGCCAAAACTTTTCCAGATTTTGCCAGCAAGCCTCAGCGTATTTTTCGTCATTGGTCAGCCAAAATGCCCGGCAAAGGACAAAAACCCAACCCAGGCGGGCCGGTTCCCAAATTAATTTTATATCCTGTCCCGGATAGTTTTCTCGGGTTAATGACCAGTGTTTTAATGGCTGTGAAAGCGAAAAATCGAATGCGGCCTGGTCACCGCCAAAAAAGCGAATTTTCCCGCTGAGGATTTCTTCAGCCTCGCTAAGCAGCACCTCTCTGCGCTCACCCAGGCATTGGCGGTAAATTTCACGGTCCGGCAGTTGAAACAGCTTTAAATCCACCTCCGGCAGGTTATCCAAACCGGCTGGATGCGCTGGAGTTAATCTTCGGTAATGTCCGCTGCGCATGCCAAGTCGGTACAGCCCATACAAATATACTTGCTGTAAACCCAGCTCCTGAACTGCCTTTATAGCAATGCGCAGCTTTTTAACATTCATTCGCCAATCTCACGTTTGCCTGATCAGGATTGGGTAATTTTTTGTTCGGTCTTTTCGCGCAGTGCCTGCACCGCAGCAAAGGATGCACGCGTCACACCGAATAAATGCGCATAAGGAATTGGCGCAGCCCCGCCAGTTTTGGCAGCCTGCAAGAAGGCTTCCCAACCAGCCCGGTGACCTTTATCCTGCCGCAAACGAGAATGGAATACCTCCCGCTTACCATCCCGCACCAATTCTAATGTACGGAAATCGTCCAGGACAGCTGCCCGGCCTGCACAAAATACCTCAACGCGCTCCTTCGGGAAACTCTTATCACCATTGGCCAGATAAGTTACTGTTCCAATCGAACCGTCCGGAAAAGTAAAAGTCAACACCACATTATCTTCGTGATAGCGCCCCACTTCAGGTAAAGCACTGGCCTGCACAGATACGGGCGGCTGCCCCACCAGGAAAGTCAAAAAATCGATAAAGTGACAGCCTTCGCCAATGATGCGTCCGCCGCCTACTTTGGGATCATGCAGCCAGTGATTGTCCGGTAGATACCCTGCATTGACGCGGTAATGCGCCGCCAGTGGTTCCGTCCGGCCATCCAAAAAGGCATAGAGTTTTCTGGCATACGGCGCAAAACGACGATTAAAACCTACCATGAGCAGCGGTGCAGCTTCAGCCGCAAGCGCAGTCTCGATGGTTTTCAATTCTTCCTCGTTGATCGCCAGCGGTTTCTCGCAAAAGACATGCTTACCACGCTGCAATCCGCTGACTACCTGGCGAGCATGGTGGTTGTGGCGGGTTAAGATCGCCAGCACATTGATTTTCTCGTCATCCAGCACTTCTTGCTCAGACGAACTGGCATAACCAAAATCAAAGCGCTGGGCTGCATGGCGTGCGGTTAAACCTGAGGAAGTGGCTATGCCTACCCGCGCAATTCCCCCGGCCTGCTTGACTGACGGTAAAAACACGGCCGTTGCATAATTCCCCGCGCCTAGAACACCCAGGGCCAGCTCACCCTGTGCCGGGCGGGTTGCTTCTGTGGCAGCAGGATTGATCACGCGGGTTTGCGGTTGAACTGCATCTCCATGTGGATAGGTTAATAACACCCCCAAGAAAGGTTCTTTGAGCTTACCGGTGATGAGTGCATAAGCCTGGTCCGCTTGCTCAATCGGGTAGCGGTGCGTGATCAGCGGATGCACATCCATCCGTCCGGCTGCGATCAAGTCAACAATCGCCTGGATATTACGTCCTTCTGTCCAACGCACATATCCAAACGGGTAATCCTGCCCCTGTTCTTCATAATGTGTATCGTAGCGTCCCGGACCATACGAACGCGAGACAATAAATTGCAGTTCTTTTTCATAATAGACCTTGCGCGGCAAAGCCAGCCCCACCGCGCCGACTGCAACAACAATGCCCCGATCACGCGCCAGGACTCCAGCCAGTTCCACCGGATCATTGGAGGATGTGTCTGCACAAATTAAAACCGCATCAAAACCGCGCGACTGGGAGTAGCTGCGCCCGGCTTCTTCGGCGCCATCCCGCGGAACCGCAAAGGCACCCAACGATTGCGCCAATTTAATTCGCCGCGGGTCCAGGTCCACGCCAAATACCTGGCAGCCTGCTGCCTGAGCGATCTCGACAGTGAGCAAGCCCAGCAAACCTAATCCAATCACCGCAATTCGTTCTCCTACCTGCGGCTGGGCTAAACGAAATCCTTGCAAAGCAATTGCACCTAATGTAGCAAACGCAGCTGATTCAAAATCAACCTCGGGAGGGATCGGAATCAATAAATTTTGCGGAACAACCGCATATTCTCCGTGGACAGCATAACCGCCGCCAGCACAGGCCACCCGGTCGCCGGGTTTAAACCCTTGCAATCCGGAGCCAACCGCAACCACGGTACCTGCCGAAGAATATCCTAATGCCATAGGTTGGTCTAATTTATTAAAAGCCGCCTCAATTGTGGTTAACAATCCTTCACGGCGAGCCTTATCCAGCACCTGGCGGACCAGGTCAGGGCGAGATTGCGCTTTGCCAAGCAAAGACTTCTCGGCAAACTCAACCACCATTCGTTCAGTACCAGCAGAGACCAGCGAAGCGGCCGTTTTAATTAATGCCGTCCCAGATTTGGGTGACGGTACTGGCACATCGGCAACCAGTGTTTTTCCATCGCGCATATTTTGCAGTAATTGTTTCATCCGTTTCAGCACCTCTCTGCATTGATGAGTTCATCTTCCTCGATTATATTCGATTCCGCGCTTCTTCCCTCGTGAAAACAATCAAATCACAAAAAGCAGCTTGACTTTTGAATTCAAAGTTGCTAATATAATCCATAATCTTTTGAAAAGAATCAAGAGTAATTTAGTCATGTTTCGATCTTCCTGTTCCGTTTTTGTCCGCTATTATTATTACGGTACTCCAATGCGAGTAGCCGGTGGTGGCGCTTAAGCGGATAGGAATTCAAACCTATTCACCCAGATGCGAGGCCAACGGCCTCGCATTTTTTATTTTCTGCAAAGAAAGGATCACCTTTTATGCCTGTTCGTGGAATTCGAGGAGCCATTACGGTTAGCCGGGACTCAGCCCAGGAGATCATCACTGCAACCGCGGAAATGCTGCAGGCAATCCAGGCAGCCAATTCAACTTTAATCCCGGAAGAAATCGCCAGCGCATTTTTTACAGTCAGCGGCGATTTATCGGCTGCTTTTCCAGCCCAGGCGGCTCGCGAAATGGGTTGGAACCATGTACCGTTAATGTGCGCACAAGAAATCCCAGTTCCGGGTAGTCTTCCCTTATGTATTCGCGTGATGCTCTCCTGGAACACTGATTTGTCCCAGGCAGACGTAAACCATGTTTATTTACGGGAGGCCGTCAGGCTGCGTCCTGATCTGGCCAGATGATTCCAGAAAAATTTGGATAGAAAAAGTTTTTATCTTTGGAGGTTTTTATGTTAATTGTCATGCGTACCAATGCTTCAGCTGATCAAATTCAATTTGTAATTGAACGGGTCCACCAAAACGGATTGACTCCACATATCTCTCAAGGCGAGGAACGGACGGTGATCGGTGTGGTGGGAGACGGCCGGCCTGTAAAACATGATCTCTTCTTAACCCTGGACGGTGTGGACCGGATTATCCCCATCTCGCGCCCCTACAAACTGGCTTCCCGCGAATTTATCGCGGATAACTCCCAAATCCCTATTGATGGTGTGAAATTTGGCGGAGAGGAGGTGATTATCATCGCAGGTCCATGCGCCGTTGAAAGCCGCAGCCAGATCCTGGAAACCGCGCTGGCAGTTAAAGAAGCCGGGGCACATATTTTACGCGGAGGCGCATATAAACCACGGACCTCTCCATATTCGTTTCAAGGGCTAGGAGAAGAAGGTTTAGAAATTTTAGCGGATGTTCGCCAGGCCACAGGTTTACCGGTTGTAACTGAAGCCATGTCGCCGGAACAGGTTCCTTTGGTTGTCGCGGCAACAGACATGATTCAGATTGGTGCTCGAAATATGCAAAACTTTGCTTTGCTGCACGCAGCCGGAGCCAGCCAACACCCGGTGCTGCTCAAACGCGGGATGTCTGCTACCGTTGAAGAATTGTTAATGGCCGCTGAATACATCCTTTCGCATGACAACCGGCGGGTAATCTTATGTGAACGCGGTATCCGCACCTATGAAACTTCCACCCGCAACACCACCGATATTAATGCCATTCCTGTCTTAAAATCGATGACCCATCTGCCAGTCATCCTTGATCCCAGCCACAGCACTGGCAACTGGCAATTTGTCGAAGCAATTGCGCGCGCGGGCATTGCCGCAGGTGCAGACGGTTTGATCATCGAAGTTCATCCTCGCCCCGATGAAGCCCTATCCGATGGCGTGCAAAGCCTGAAGCCAGAAAAATTTGCAGCACTGGTGCGCTCTGTTCGGGCAATAGCCGAAGCGATTGGCCGTAAAGTAGCCCCGGCTCGCATGGAAATTCCAGCCAGGATGGATTTAAATGTCCCGGCAGATTGACACCAATCCACCCTCCCTTGAGACAATGCGAATCTGCATTGCCGGCCTGGGTTTGATCGGCGGTTCTTTGGCACTCGCCCTGAAAGACAAGGTTGGTTGGCTGGCAGGATTTGATCCGGATGCGCGGGTGCGCGACCTGGCAAACCAATGGCAGCTTGCCAATTTAATCACCGGTGACCTGGCAAAAGCCGTGCATGAATCCAACATGATCATTCTGGCAGCCCCAATCCGAGGCATTCTGGAATTGATCCAGCAAGTGGAGCATCTTGTTAACACTCCGGCAATTGTCCTGGATGTTGGTTCGACCAAAAAGGACATCGTCCAGGCAATGCAAGTGCTGCCCGAACGTTTTGATCCAATTGGGGGGCATCCTATGTGCGGAAAAGAAATTCCTTCGCTGCAAAATGCAGATCCGCAGCTATTTAAAAATGCTGTATTTGCACTCACCCCATTGGAAAGAACCTCGGACCGAGCGAAATCTGCGGTCAGCCAGCTGGTCAATTTAATTGGCGCACAGCCAGTCTTATTGGATGCTGCAGAACATGACTTTTGGGTGGCGCATACCAGCCATTTTCCATACCTGCTTGCGCATGGATTAGCTTCCATCACACCACAAGAAGCTGCCGGATTGGTTGGCCCAGGGTTTCGGAGTACCACCCGACTGGCAGGGGCTTTCCAACCCATGATGCTGGACGTATTGGCTGCGAATAAAAAAAATGTGCAGGAAGTTATTCAAAAATTCCGCTGTTTTATAGACAATATTGAAATACTGCTGGCCGAAGAAGATCAAGATGAATTACGAGCTTTTTTAGAAACTGCCAGCCGGAACCGTCAAGAATTGTTAGAGAATCAAGAAAAGGCCTGCCATGTCTGAATTAACCCTGATCGTTCGCAAATCTGCCGCCCTCCACGGAGAGGTCAGTCTACCGGGTGACAAATCCATCTCGCACCGGGCTGCTTTACTGGCTGCGCTGGCAGATGGAGAAAGCCGGATGGATCACTTTTTGACTGCCGGGGTTACCACTGTAATGTTGAACTGCCTGACTGCATTGGGCGTTTCCTGGACACTGGAAGAAGGCCATTTGGTAATTCAAGGCAGCGGATTGGCTGGTCTGACCACCCCAAAAGTTCCCCTGGATTGCGGCAACTCCGCCACTACCCTGCGATTAATGGCTGGTTTACTTTCAATGTCTGGACTGCCAGCAGTTTTAGACGGTTCAGAAAGTCTGCGCCGGCGTCCAATGGGGCGAATCGTCACGCCCTTGCAATTAATGGGTGTGCCGATTATTTCACAAAACGGCCGCGCGCCATTGCAATTAGAAAGCCGCAGTCATCCTTTACGAGGTATCCAGACGGATTTACCGGTTGCCAGTGCGCAAGTGAAATCCTGCCTGATCCTGGCATCTCTTGCAGCCAATGAAAAATCGATCATCCGCGAGCCTGGACCATCCCGTGATCACACCGAGCGGATGCTGCGCAGTCAAAATATTATCATTCAAAACACCATCGAGGAAACAAGCGCGGGTAACGTTTGGATAACCGAGGTTTTTCCACCTTCGTCTCTCGCGATCAGCCCGCTTGAAATGACAATACCCGGCGATTTTTCAGCCGCTGCTTTTATCTTAACCGCAGCCGCTATCACACCTGAATCTGAAGTCACCTTGCGCGAAGTCGGACTTAACCCCACCCGTACCGGTTTGCTGGATGCAATCCTCCAAATGGGCGGAGATGTTCAAGTTCATTCCATTCGTGAGCGGTACGGTGAACCGGTCGGAGACATTTCCATCCGCAGTGCACCGCTGCACGGCATCGAAATTAGCGGTCCGCTTGTTGTGCGGATGATTGATGAATTCCCGGCGTTTGCTGTGCTGGCAGCCTTTGCCCGTGGGAAAACCATCGTGCGGGACGCTCAAGAATTGCGCGAGAAAGAGTCCGACCGGATTGCTGCCATTTGCATAGAATGCAAAAAACTTGGCGTGGATATTCAAGAAACGCCCGATGGATTTATCCTTGACGGTGTTTCAGAACTCGATGGCGGGACAGTCGATCCGCATAATGATCACCGCCTGGCAATGGCATTGGCCTTGATGGGACTGCGCAGTTCGAAACCTGTACAGGTTCATCGTGCAGGCATTATTGATGAGTCCTACCCTGATTTTGTCCAAACCCTGCAGTCTTTGGGCGGAAACCTTGAGGCAGTATGAGTATTCGGCCAGAATTTTATCATTTTGGTTTAATCGGTTTTCCAGTCGGCCACAGTCTTTCTCCCAGGCTCCACCAGGCCGCATTGGAATCCACCGGTCTGACTGGCAACTATTCCTTATTTCCAGTAGCCCCATTACCTGAAGGGGAATCAGCATTGATCAAACGATTGGATATGGTTCGAATTGGTCAAATCCACGGCCTGAATGTGACCATTCCGCACAAACAAGCTGTCCTGCCTCACATGGATAGATTAACTGCTCCCGCGCGGGCCTCCGGAGCAGTCAACACCGTGTATGTTCAAGATGGCAGGTTGGTTGGAGATAATACCGATATTCGCGGCTTTCAGACTGATCTGGCTGCCTGGATCAAAACGAATAAACAACCTCGCCAGGTCGCAATGATATTAGGTGCAGGCGGCTCAGCTCGCGCAGTTGCACAGGCGCTGTTTGAATGGGATTGGCAGGTCATTTTTGCCGCCCGGCGGGCAGAACAGGCGCAAACCCTTGTGGATACTTTTCAACGAAACGGTGCACATTTTTCGGCCATTCCATTAACTGCGCCTTCGCTATCAATTGTCTTGAACTCAACCTGCATCAGCGCACTCATTAACACAACCCCAGCCGGTATGCATCCTGATTTGGATAGCTGCCCCTGGCCTGATGAACTTGTGCTGCCGGATTGCCTAGTTTATGATCTGGTTTACAATCCATCGCAAACACGCCTGATGGCACGCGCCCGCCAACAAGGATTGATAACGACCAACGGACTGGGCATGTTAGTGGAACAGGCCGCTGCTGCTTTTGAACATTGGACGGGCCAAAGCCCTGACCGAAACCTTATGCGCCAGGCCGCATCTTCTGCTCCGATGAATGGGCAGGCAAGCTCTTTTTCTCCAAAAATCAAGGAAACGTTATGACCCTTCGTTATTTAACCGCTGGTGAATCTCACGGCCCTGCGCTGGTCGCAATACTGGAAGGTCTGCCTGCCGGGCTGCCCGTCTCCGATGAAGCGATCAATTTCCAGCTGTCTCGCCGCCAAACTGGAACAGGCTCCGGTCCGCGGATGAAAATCGAAAAGGACGCAGTCCGGATATTAAGTGGTGTCATGGAAGGTCTTAGCACCGGTGCTCCCCTGGCTGTACAGATAGACAACCTGGACCACCGCAAATGGGCTGGAAAGGAAATACCCGCCTTTCCCATCCCTCGTCCAGGACATGTTGATTTATCAGCTGCGGTTAAGTACGGATACTCTGACCTGCGCCCTGGGCTTGAGCGTGCCTCCGCCCGTGAAACAGCCGCCCGGGTTGCCGTTGGCAGCATTTGCCGTTTGTTATTGGCACAATTTGGTATCCAAATCGGTGGATATGTTGCTTCGATTGGTGAGATACAGGCACAACTGCACGATATTCCCCTCGAAGAGCGCTCCACACGTGCTGAAGAAAATGAGGTTCGTTGTCCCGATCCACAGGCCGCCAAGGCAATGCAAGAACGCATTCGCCAAATTATGCACAGCAAAGACACCCTGGGCGGTGTCGTTGAGGCAGTTGCCCTGGGGGTTCCTACCGGCCTTGGATCGCATGTCCATTGGGACCGCCGGCTGGATGCCCGGCTAGGCGCAGCTATTTTGAGTATCCCCGCTGTCAAAGGAGTTGAAATTGGTCCAGCCTTTGAGAATGCCCGCCTGCCCGGAACCCAGGTCCAAGACCCTATCCGGCTGGAGGGTGATCAACTTGTGAGACCAGGGCTGCGCAGCGGCGGGATTGAAGGCGGTATCAGCACCGGCCAGCCCATTCTGCTGCGCGCTGCAATGAAACCCATTGCCACTACCCTGACACCACAGCCATCCGTCAATCTGGCATCCGGTGAAGAAGTCTCAACCCAATATGAAAGATCGGATTTTTGCCCGGTCCCACGGGCAGTACCGATTCTTGAAGCGGTAATGGCTTACATTCTCGCGGATGCGTTGATAGAAAAGCTGGGAGGAGATTCAATTGCAGAAATGCGCCCCCGCTTTGACCAGTTACGCCAGGCACGCCTGTCCAGTTTGAATATTTCCGACTCAGCACATATCTTTTGGCCGGAGGAACCGGCTCCATGAACATCACCCAAGCCTGGATATTTCTATACGGCCCGCCGGGTTCCGGTAAATCAACCCTCGGCAATCAGTTGGCGCAAACCCTGGCACTGCCCTTTTATGACCTGGACCAAGAAATCGAAGTAAAATGCGCCCAGTCTATTCCAGAAATCTTTGTACAACAGGGTGAAGCCGCTTTTCGTGAGCTAGAAAGTGAAATGCTTTTTAGCTGCCTGCAAAAACCTCCTGGGGTGCTGGCACTGGGTGGAGGAACTTTGCTGCGCGAAGCCAACCGCTGCCTGGTAGAAAAGCACGGAAAAGTAGTTTGCTTTAATGCGCCGCTGGAGACCTTAGCAGAGCGAATTCCGCAAACTTCCACCCAGCGGCCACTCATCCAAGGCAACACACATGAAAAACTGGCCGGATTGCTTGCTCAACGATCCAGCCATTACACCTCTTTTTCCATTCAGATCAGCAGCGCCCAAGAGAACCTAACATGCATTGTTGAAGAAATTCAACGCTGCCTGGGTCGTTTTCGGGTGCAAAAAATGCCGCCAGCCTATGATGTGATTGTGCAGCCAGGGAAATTAATAGAAATTGGCCTGCTGCTGCGAGAACGCAAATTGAATGGTCCGGTTGGAGTTGTCACAGATACCAACACCTCTCCATTGTATCGAGATCAAATCCTGAACAGCCTTGATCAGGCCGGGTATTTTGCACAGGAAATCTGTTTACCGGCTGGAGAAGAACACAAAACGATTCAAACCATCGGCAAGTTATGGGATGGCTTTTTATCTGCTGGATTAGACCGCTCGAGTACGGTTTTAGCAGCAGGCGGAGGCGTTGTTAGCGACCTGGCTGGTTTTGCTGCGGCCACATATCTGCGCGGAATAGCCTGGGCAATTGTTCCAACCAGTCTGTTGTCGATGGCTGATGCCTGCCTGGGAGGGAAAACTGGTGCAGATTTACCCCAAGGGAAAAACTTAATCGGTGCATTTTATCCCCCGCGGCTAATCCTGGCAGACCCGGAAACACTGCAAACCCTGCCCGAACGTGAATTTCGTTCCGGAATGGCGGAGGTGGTAAAAAGTGGGCTGATCGGAGATGAAGCGCTGTTTAACTTGTGCAGCCAGGGATTGCCAGTAGTACACCAGAACATTGAAGAAATCATACGGCGGAGCATGGCAGTGAAAATCCACCTGATAGAAGCTGATCCATATGAAAAAGGCCAACGGGCAGCCCTCAATCTCGGGCACACCATCGGGCATGCCCTGGAAAGTGCGTCCGGGTACCGCCTGACACACGGTGAAGCCGTTGGAATCGGTTTGATCGCAGAAGCTCGACTGGCCGAAGAGTCCGGCATTGCCTCTTCGGGATTATCCAACCAGATTGCAGTCGTGATCCAGAAGCTTGGCCTGCCTGTGGTCTGTCCTTACTCTATCGATCCCCAAACAATTTATCAGGCCATGCAAGTAGATAAGAAAAAGCACCAGGGAACAATCCAGTTTGCCCTGCCTGCCCAGGTCGGAAATGTAAAAACAGGAGTAATCATCCAAAATCAAAATCTTATTTTGGAAGCTATCCAAGTCTGTCTTGATGCGTAGGGAGAAACAATGAAAAAAGTGCTGGTCTTACACGGTCCTAATTTAAATATGCTAGGAAAACGCGAACCCCATATCTACGGGAATTTTAGTTTATCCGTCATTGATCAAAAGCTCATCAAAGAAGGTCAGACTCTTGGTATGGAGGTATACACACTCCAGTCAAATCATGAAGGCGGTTTGATCGACAGCCTTCAGCAAGCCAACGATTGGGCAAATGGAGTTATCCTCAACCCAGGCGGCTATACGCATACCTCCGTAGCCTTACGGGATGCTGTTGCCTCCATTTCGATCCCTGTCATCGAAGTTCATTTATCCAATGTGGATGCACGCGAAGATTTCCGGCGAACTTCCTTGATTGCTCCAGTATGTGTTGGCAGGATCAGCGGATTTGGCTGGCGGTCTTACTGGTTAGCCTTGCAGTTCCTGGCCCTTCAATTTGCAGAACCAGCAGAATAAAAAACAGGCTGCTCAAGTATGAACTGACCCCATAAAACAAGACAGAAAAAGAAAGCACCTCATGCGAGAATAGAAGCAGGAGGTGCTTTTCATATGGCAGGAAAGAAAGGAATGATTCACTACAGCAAAGAGGTAAAGCTGCTAGCGGTACAGATGTTC
>JAJUJY010000235.1 GCA_029265085.1 Chloroflexota bacterium | reverse complement strand
GGTAATCCACCATCTTAGGCAGTTTGCGGGAAACTTTGCCCAGCATATCTTCGCGGACGATCACAAAGGTCACACCGGCAGGAGCCAGGTTCTTCTGTGCGCCACCGTAAATCATGGCGTATTTGGAAACATCCACGGGGCGGCTGAAGATGTCCGAGGACATGTCCGCGACCAGGGGAACCGGGCAGTCGATATCCGTGAGGATTTCGGTGCCGTAGATGGTGTTGTTGGTGGTGATATGGAAATAATCTAAGTCAGTGGGGATGGTGTATCCCTTGGGAATATAGGTGAAATTCTTATCTTCGGAGGATGCTACAACAACTGATTCACCGAACAGCGCGGCCTCTTTTTGAGCTTTGGTTGCCCATTCGCCCGTTACCAGGTAGCCAGCTTTTTTCTCCAAAAGGTTATATGGAACATGGAAGAATTGGGTGCTGGCACCACCGCCAACAAAGAGCACTGCATAACCTTCCGGGATGTTTAATAATTCTTTGAAGAGCGCGACCGTTTCGCTCATCACCGCTTCAAATTCTTTGCTGCGGTGAGAAACTTCCAGAATCGACAGGCCGGTACCGGCAAAATCCTTAATTGCTGCTGCGGTTTCATCAATGGTGTACTGCGGCAGAATTGAAGGCCCGGGGTTAAAGTTGTGTTTTTTCATTTAGCGATCTCCGTATGAGGTGAATAGTTAGATTTTTTAAAAATCCACAAATGGGGAATCGGTTTTCAACAATCTCTATTATAGACAGTTTTGACGGTGAAAGCATAGTGAAGGAATACACATGATTTTCTACTTTCGTCAGATGTCAGACATTGTGATTGTTGGGCTCAATTAGCGTAAAAAATGAAATCCAGGCTGTTGTGCGGCAGGTAAACAGAGAGGATCGTGCGGAAAACAACCACTGCAGATTGTCCAAACCAGTGTTAAAATCAGCTCATATCATTTGAACAAGCAAAGAAAGATTGGAGTAATTCGGTATGCTGGCTACAACTCACCCCGCCTGGAAAGAACTTGACGCGCATTATCATGAAATTTCAACGGTGCATATGCGTGATTTATTTGCCCAAGACCCTGCAAGGTTTGAGCACTTTTCACTGCGACTCGGGGAGATTTTGTTTGATTACTCCAAAAACCGAATTACCCAACAAACAATCGATCTGCTGATTGATTTGGCTAGCCAGGCCGGGCTGCAGGCGCGTATTGAGGCGATGTTTAACGGTGAAAAGATCAACACAACTGAAAAACGGGCTGTTTTGCATGTGGCTTTGCGCAACCGCTCCAACCGGCCGATTTTTGTGGACGGCAAAGATGTGATGCCGGAGGTCAATGCGGTATTGTCCAAAATGCGCAGCTTTTCAGAGAAGGTTCGTTCCGGAGCATGGCAAGGTTACACCGGCAAAGCGATTACCGATATTGTCAATATCGGTATCGGCGGCTCAGATTTGGGTCCCAAAATGGTTTGCGAGGCATTAAAACCATACGCAAAACCGGGGCTGCATGTTCATTTTGTCTCCAATGTGGACAGCACCGACCTGGTTGAAACGTTGAAGAAAGTCAATCCGGAGACGGTTTTATTCCTGGTTGCTTCAAAGACGTTTACAACCCAGGAAACTATGACCAATGCGCAATCTGCGCGCAAATGGTTCTTAGAAACCGCCAAAGATGAAAAGGCAATTGCGCGCCATTTTGCTGCAATGTCCACCAATGCAGCTGCCGTAACGAAATTTGGGATTGATCCGGAGAATATGTTTGAGTTTTGGGATTGGGTCGGCGGACGGTATTCTACCTGGTCGGCAATTGGCCTTTCCATTGCGCTCTATTTGGGCATGGATCGTTTTGAAGAATTGCTCAGCGGAGCGTATGCAGTGGATGAGCATTTCCGTACCACACCGTTTGAGCAGAACATTCCGGTGTTGATGGGATTACTGGGTGTCTGGTACAACAATTTCTTCGAGGCAGATTCGCAGGCAATTTTGCCCTATGACCAGTATCTGGTGCATTTTCCTGCTTACTTCCAGCAGGGTGATATGGAAAGCAATGGCAAGCGCGTTACGCACCAGGGAGAATGGGTGGATTATTCCACTGGACCGATTGTGTGGGGACAGCCCGGTACGAACGGGCAGCATGCTTTTTACCAGCTGATTCACCAGGGCACCAAGTTGATTCCCTGTGATTTTTTGGTGGCAGCCCAAAGCCAGAATCCACTTGGCGCGCACCAGGATATTTTGATCTCCCACTGCCTGGCGCAGACCGAGGCAATGATGAAAGGCCGCACGACAGAAGAAGCCCAGGCGGAACTTGCCGCTCAAGGGATGGGTGGAGAAGAGCTGACCCGTATGAGCATCGCCAAAACTTTCCCCGGCAATATTCCAACGAATACATTGGTTTACCCGCGCCTGACACCATTTGTCTTGGGAGCTTTGGTGGCATTGTATGAGCACAAGATTTTCACCCAGGGCGTGATCTGGAACGTCAATTCGTATGACCAGATGGGTGTTGAGTTGGGAAAGGTGCTTGCTAAAGCCATTCTGCCGGAATTGCAAACCGTGGATCTGGTGACCGGCCATGACGCCTCCACCAATGGCCTGATCAATGCGGTAAAGACAATGCGTTAATTTCCGGTTAACGGTAATTTTTAGCCACAGGCTGTTTGTGGGATAACCATAAATAGCCTTTTGGGTATTGTAATAAGTACGCCATTGGCGTATAATCTTGATTGAGGGGACTTCTCTGTGGTCATCATTGAAACAACGGTATTTACTCGCCAGGTAGATGAATTATTAACCGGTGAAGAATATCGCCGTTTGCAACTAGCCTTGGTATTGAATCCCTACCTGGGGGCAGTTATTCCAGGGAGCGGTGGTTTAAGGAAAATGCGTTGGTTGTATCAAGGTCATGGAAAACGTGGTGGTGTCCGGGTAATTTATTATTTGGCTCTGGCGCAAGGTCATATTTTGATGCTTTTCATTTATCCTAAAAACTTTCAAGGCAATCTTACGCCTGCGCAATTAAAGGTTTTGAGGAAGATTATTGAGGAGGAATACCCATGAAAGAAGAGTTGTTTGAGGAACTCGTCAAAAGCGTAAAAGAAGGTGGTGAAATCTTAAGACAGGAAAAAGAAGCCTCGCGGCGTTTTCAATTGGGCGCATTGGATATAAAGAGTATTCGTGAAAGATACGACCTTACCCAAGAGGAATTTTCTCAAATGCTTGGGATCAGTGTTCGTACATTGAGGAATTGGGAACAAGGCCGTCGTGTTCCGGAAGGTCCCGCAATGGTATTGTTGCGTGTAGCCGAAAAGCACCCGGAAGCTGTAATAGATACAGTCCGTTCAGCCATCTGATTTAAAAACCATTGTTTATCATATTCGCTCGTGATGCATTTTTAGATCCAGGTTGCCTGAATAATCAATGATGAACTCTGTGCCATTTTCACTCCCTGATCTATCTGAAAAATTGCCTTTCCTGCAAGGCGGTATCTCGCAGGTGGCGATGATTGTCGCGGATTTGGATCAGACCGTCGAGATCTATTGGAAATTGTTCGGCATTGGCCCCTGGCATTTTTATACTTACCAACACCCGTTGGTGCGTGTGATGCATTATCACGGCCAGCCGGAAGATTACAGCATGCGTCTTGCGCTCTCTTATTTTGGCCCGCTGCGGGTTGAACTTATTGAGATTCAACATGGAAGCACGGTTTATGCGGATTTTGTTCGCGAGCACGGCTACGGCATCCACCATCTGGGTGTGGTAGTAGAGGATATGCAGGCTGCGCTAGCGCAGGCGCAGCAGGCTGGCTTTCAAGTGTTGATGGATGGCCGCGGTTTTGGTCCGGATGGGGATGGGTATTACGCCTACCTGGATACGGAAAAGCTCCTGGGATGGACGTTGGAATTGATTGAACGACCTGCACGGCGCTTTCCACCTGAAAAAATTTATCCTCCGGAAGCGTGATTTTTGGGTATGGACACCTTTCTTTGGGATGGGATTCTGTGCACTTCTGGATAATTCAACGGAAAATCTATTACAATAAATCTGTTCAAACGAAAAAAACACCCCTTTGGGAAATTTAATTGTGTTATGTGGAGAATGTGTATGAACCCGATTGAGACATTACATGCTTTGGGCCAGTCCTTGTGGTATGACAATATTCAGCGCAAGCTGTTGGAAAACGGTGAACTGGCAAAGATGATCACCGATGGTGATATTCGCGGGGTTACCTCAAACCCAACTATTTTCAACAATGCGATCTCGAAATCAACCGATTACGATACTGCATTGGCTGAATTAGGCCCGGAGCATCTTTCTCCGGTGGAAATTTTCTTCCGCCTGGCCATCGAAGATATTCAGGCTGCTGCCGATCTGTTCCGGCCGTTGTATGATGCGACCAATGGCGGTGATGGTTACGTCTCGTTGGAAGTCAATCCGTTGTTAGCCCATGATACAGAGGCCACCATTCAGGAAGCAAAATGGGTATGGTCCGCGGTTAATCGTCCCAACCTGATGGTGAAGATCCCTGCGACAAAGGCTGGAATTCCGGCCGTGCGGGCGGCCATCGCTGCCGGGGTCAATGTCAATGTGACCTTGATCTTTTCTAACGAACGCTACTCAGATGTTATGGAAGCCTATTTGAGCGGTTTGGAAGACCGGGTGAAGCAAGGTTTGCCAATTGACCGGATTGCTTCCGTGGCTTCTTTCTTTGTTTCCCGTGTAGATAGCAAAATTGATCCGAAACTGGATGCGATTGTAAAAGCGGGTGGCGCTGAAGCTGGACAGGCGAAATCACTGTTGGGTAAGGCCGCCATTGCCAATGCGCGTCTGGCGTTTGCTCTCTTCAAGGATGTGTTTGGTTCTGAACGGTTCTTAAAATTACAAAAACTTGGTGCGCGCTACCAACGTCCGCTTTGGGCTTCCACGGGGACTAAGAATCCGGCTTATTCCGATGTGATCTATGTGGATGAACTGATTGCGCCAAATACCGTTAATACGGTCCCGCCCCAAACCCTGGCAGCATTCAAAGATCACGGCAAAGTGCGGGTGAGCCTGGAGGAGAATTTGCCTGAGCAGCATCAAGTGATGGCTGATCTGGAAAAATTGGGCATCTCCATGATTAAGGTGACGGACGAATTAGAAGCAGAGGGTGTTAAATCTTTCATCAGTTCATTTGAGGAATTGTTGAAAACGATTGAAACGCGTGCGGGTGTTCCTGCTAAGTAACCTTTTGATTTGCAGCAAAAAAAAGACGGTCCGAATCTTGGGCCGTCTTTTTGTTACATTTCACGAGTTAGCAAGTTTATGAACCATTGGAATTAACTGTACGATCAGCCAGTTGATGCCTGGATGATTTGGCGTAAAGTATATTAAAAATCAGGTTGTAGTATCAACAGGAGGTCAGCGATGTCTGTTAATCAACAAAAAGGTTTACCGCGAAATCCTCGTGTGCGATTTCATTTTACCC
>JAJUJY010000246.1 GCA_029265085.1 Chloroflexota bacterium | reverse complement strand
TACCGAGTGGGGGTTGGTCTGCATTGCCCATAATATGCGAAAACTGGCGAGCTAATCCCGCCAGTTTTTTTATCTTTCGCTCTTTTCACCCTTCCAGGGGTGTTTTTCGGGACTGCCTAATTTAGTTTTT
Organism: Chloroflexota bacterium; assembly: GCA_029265085.1. The sequence continues at coordinate 4,624 of JAJUJY010000246.1, read as the reverse complement.
GGACAGCCCCTGGATTTATATCTTTGCTTAGAATGTTTCCGGGAGCAAGGCTAACCGTGCATCAATCCAATCTACGTACCCGTCCGCTTTGAGCTTCAGGAAGATTTGCCGGCTCTGCATCAGCAGGCTGCGCACCGTAGGCCAGTGTTTGGGTGTGCCGTAATTAAAGTACAGTTGAGCCTGGTACAGTAATACGCGGGCTTCGTACCAGGTTAATTTCAACTGGCGGATGGCATCCAGCACTTCTTGGTAAGCGGTTTCTACTTCATCCCAGCGGTGGTCAGCCGCGGCAAGGTGGGCTTCGCATAAACGGATGCGGGCACTATCTACCGGTGATTGGGCTTTTTCCAGGCGAATGAGTGCTTCGTTGATGATTTGTTGGGCATCTGCATAGCGTCCTTGCTGAATCCTGACCCGTGCCAGTAAACTGCTGGAAAGGGCAATATCTGCCATCGGCTCTAAGATGTCCAATTTCACCATTTCATGCATTAACTGGTCGGCTTCTTCATTCCGGTCAAGCATGAGTAAGACTTCAACCAGGTTGACCAGAATGTCTGCCCGAATCAGCACATCCGGCAGCTTTCTGGCCTCTTCCAGGCACTCCTGGTAGCGCTGTACTGCGGGCTCAAGCTTGCCTTGAAACGCCCATAAATGCCCCTGGATAAACCGCCGGTTCAAGGCGGCTGGAAAAGCAGTTGAGATCAGGTTTTCCAGGCTGCCCATTCGCTCTAATGTGGTTTCAGCGACCGGAAAGTCACCCATTTCAATGGAGATAAAGGCTATTTTGCCCAATTGATCGTATTCCCAGTCGAGAATCCCTAATTTTTGGGTGATCTCGCGGCTGCGGATGTGATGAGCGCGTGAGGCTGAGTAATCACCTGCTCGCTGCAGCAACCCGCTCAAATTTTCATGGGCACGCACGGCAATCATCAACAGCCCGGCAGATTCAGCCAGTTCCACCGCTTTGGTGAGTGCCTGGCGGGTCTCTTCTGGCGATACATTGGGTAAAATACCAAGCGTAGCCAGGGCATCTGCGCGCACTTCCACCAGGTTGAGTTTTTCAGCCAGGTCCAATGCTTCACGGCATAGCGGTAGGGCCTGGTCATGTTGGCCGGTAAAGCGGTAGGAGCGTGCTGTCTCGTGGAGCAAGGCAGCAAACCCGGGGGTTTCCAGTTGACCGGCAGCTTCGGCGGCTGTCCGGATGCGGGCAAGCGCATATTCGCAAATTTCTACACAGCGCCGCCAATCAGGAGAATACCAGACGGCTCGGGCAGCCCGGGCAAAGGTATGCGCTGCATGATCGTAATCGTGCAGGTGCATGAACCGCTCGGCTGATTTTTCCCAAATTTTGACTGCCTGGGGATATTGGCTGAGCCGGAAGAGCGCTTCGCCCAGAGATGCCATTACCAGGGTGCGTTGATTTTCGTCCAGTTCCATGTCCAGCGCAAGGCGGTAATATCGTTCCGCTTCCCGGTTGGCATACAACGAAAGCGCCCGGTCGGCAGCCTGGATGGTAAATTTTCGAGCGACTGGTTCATCGCCGGCCTGTTCTGCATGGTAGGCCAGCGTTTCCAGGTCATCCGGGCGCAGCGCCTGCAGTGCGCTTAAGATGCGGCGGTGCAGACGGTGACGGCGCAGGGTGCTGATCCCATCGCGCAGAAAGACGGGCACTAATCCGTGGGCAAAATAAAAGGCTTCTTGATTATTGGTGCTGCCCGGCCTGGGGCGCGCCTCAACGATTAATTGTGCCTGGACGGCTTTTTCCAGAGCGGTGATGATGGTGTCTTCATCCAGGCTGCTGGCATGCTGCAAAACGGCGAAGTCAAAATCGCGGCCAATGACTGCCGCCACGCGCAAAATTTCTTGGGTTTGTTCATCCAGGTTGTTGACGCGTGCTTGAATGGTCATGCGCACACTTTGCGGCAGTTCAAATTGTTGTATGCCCGGCTGGATGATCCAGCGGCTGCCTTCACTGGTGATTTTGCCTTGTTCAATCAGGGCCTTACACATTTCTTCAATAAAGAAGAAGTTGCCTTCGGTCACCTGGAAGATCGTGTCCACAAAATCATCGCTGATTTCGCCTTTAAACATGGAAGCCAGCAGCTCACCCGTCTGTTCTCGGCTGAAGCGTTCCAGGCGGATCGGGTAAACCAGCTTCTCCAGGCGCATATCGATGAGCATGTCTTCCAGGCAGCAGGTATTTTCCATGTCTGTATCCCGGTAAGTCAGCACAATCCAGATCCGCGGGGTTGGACGCAGGGTGCGGATACGCCGGGCGAGATAGCGAATCATGCCCATTGAATTGCCGTCAATCCAATGGGTATCTTCAATCACCAATACCAGCGGGGCAGTGGCTGCTAAGGATTGGCACAGCAAAAGCATATTCTCGAACAGACGCTGCTGCTCAGATAGCGGGTCGGCGGCCGGACTGGCGGCGCCAGCGGATTGGATCGCATATTCAGGAACCAGGTGGCGCAGGCTGGATTGAATCACTTCGGGTACATTGACAGCCAGGGGCAGTGCGGTGCGCAGCATTTCAACGATGGGGGTGTACGGTGCGCTGCCTTCCGAGTAACATTCACCGTTCAATACAGTGGCACCCGACACCTCAAAAAGAGCGGTCAGTTCACGGAGAAACGGTGATTTACCCACCCCGGCCTCGCCGCTGATGGCCAGCACCGGAGTTTGATTGGTCCCGCTTAACACCTGTTTCCAGATGGTTTTGACTTCTGCCAGTTCTTTTTCACGGCCAACCAGCTTTCCACGTACCAGGCGCTCTAATGGCGAATGAGAAGCGACCGGTAGTACCGCCTGTTGGGTTGGATTTAGAATATTTTCAATCCAATGTTGTACCTCGGTGGCCGAAGCCGGGCGGTCGGAGGGCTGTTTGCTCATCAACCGCAAGATCAAGTCGTCCAGGGCGGGAGGTATGGCCGCATTATAGGTGCTGGGAGGCACGACCGGGGCGTGGATGTGTTGAGAAATCACCGCCAGGGGGTCATCTGCTGAGAAGGGCAGCTGTCCTGAGGTTAATTCGTATAGCATAACACCCAGGCCGTACAGGTCTGTGCGGGCATCTACGGGTTGCCCGAGGGCCATTTCGGGGGCAATATAATAGACTGTGCCAACCAGCGTACCTTCCTGGGTGAGCCTGGAGGACATGGAACGAGCCAGACCAAAATCGGTTAACTTGGCAGTTCCATCCGGGGTGATTAACACATTTTCCGGTTTTAGATCGCGGTGAATGATTCCGCTGCTGTGGGCAGCCTGCAATGCCGCGCAAATTTGGAGGGAAATACGCAAGGTTTCTGTAATCGAGCCGGGCTTTTTATCATGGAGCGAGTCACCTTCCACCAGTTCCATGACAATAAAAGCCAGGTCTTGCTGCGGATTGAGTACCGGGTCGGTTTTACCGGCATCAAAGATGCTGACAATATTGGGGTGATTCAAGCGGGCGGCTGCCCTGGCTTCGTTTAATAGGCGCGCCTGTCCTTCTGTGCCTAAACCAGCGGCTGTGTTCAATACTTTAATCGCCACTGGCCGGTCAAGCAGTGTATCTAGGGCTTTATAGATTGTGCCCAATCCTCCGCGCCCAATCTCCTGGTCAATTCGATAACGTTGATTTAGATAGGTTCCGATCATGCAGTAAATTTTCCCCTGCCTTACGGTGTTAATCGCCGGACGGCAATCACGGTGACATCATCGGAAGGTGTGGCACTTCCGGAAAATATTCGAACTTCTTCCAACAGTGTTTGAATGACTTCTGCCGCTGTGCTATAGGTCCGGCTGAGCAGCGTGTCATAGAGGCGTTCTACCCCAAAGGGGATTTCCTGCGGATTAAAGGCCTCTGTAACACCGTCGGTATAAAATAAGACAAAATCTCCTGGTTCCAGCACAATTTCTTTTTGTTCGTAAATTGCGGTTTCATCCACCCCCAGGGCCATACCGGTGCGCGTCAGCGGTGTGAGACGGTGCTGGCTGGCTTGATAATGCAGCGGCGGATTATGACCGCAATTAACATAGGTTAACCGCCCGCTTTCCGGATCCAGATTGGCAAAGAAAAGCGTCACGAACATGCCAATGGTTGAATCCGAGCAGATTAACTGGTTTGCCTGCGAGATGCCTTCGGCCAGGGAGGCAGCCTGGTACATGGTTGCGCGGATGATCGTGCGGGTTAGCGCCATGAAGAAAGCCGAGGCCATTCCTTTATCACTGACATCCGCAATAACGAGGTTGATTTTTTTGTTTTCGTTTTGGCCGATATCGTAAAAATCTCCGGCCACTTCATAAGCGGGTTCCCACCGGGCTGAAAACTCCCAGCCGGGAATTTCTGGCAGACTGGTGGGGAGTAGGCTGGTTTGAACCTGGCGGGCTAATTGAAGCTCTCGCTCCATGCGGCCTTTTTCAATCGCCAGTTGATAGAGGCGGGCGTTTTCAATGGCAACGGCCGCCGATGAGGCAATGCTGGTGAGTAAATCCAGGTCATCGGATGTGAAAATACCGGATTGGACCCGGTTATCGACGTAAATGATACCGGTCGTTTTGCCTTTATAAAGCAGCGGCACACATAAGACAGACCGCAAGCCCAGCACAACCACGCTTCTCCGTTCGCTTAACCAATCAT
>JAJUJY010000143.1 GCA_029265085.1 Chloroflexota bacterium | reverse complement strand
GGCAAGCTGGTCCGGCCCCTGACGCGCTAACATATTTGCCACATCAATACGCCATCCATCGATCAGATAGGGATTTTTCAACCACGTACGAAAAACGGAATTTTCACCCGCATACATGATTTCCCGTAAACGACTACTTTTATAATTCAATTTTGGCAAAGACCGCACGCCTAACCAGGATTCATACTCATCGGGGTGGTTATAAAACGTAAAAAATTCTGCTGATTCTGCATTTGCGTCATTTTGGGCTTCAATAAACCAGGGGTGTGCTGCTCCACAATGATTCGGCACAATATCGAGAATTATTTTGCTTTGGCTCTCATGAATTGCTGCTACCAATTCAGTTAATGCCTGGTTACCGCCTAAATGTTTATCAACATGAAAATAATCGACAACATCATATCTGTGATTGCTATACGAAGTAAATATCGGAGTTAGGTAGATAGCATTTACCCCTAAATCACTTAAATAATCCAACTTGCTTTTGATTCCTACCAAATCGCCGCCAAAGAATTCAACACCAGATTGTGGCCACTCATGGGTCGGCAATTCTCCCCACGATTTATGACTTGCGAACACTCCTCGATATTCAAATTCATGATCGCGAACATTATTGGTTTCATCTCCATCAAAAAATCGATCTGGGAAAATCTGATAGAATACACAATCCTTTATCCACTCAGGAGCCAGATATCCTGCCAAAATCTTATAGTCTTCATGGTCCGTAGGCAAAGAACGGGTAACACCACGACTGTTTAACCATATAAAATCTTGATCGGTCACTATTAAAAACCGATAATGGTTAACAGGCATAGTCAATACCAAATTGGTTTTCCACCACCGGCAAATATCATCTTCATAAGCAATCGTCATTTCCTGAAAATATTCCTCACCATTAGGAAAAGTGCGTAAAAAAATTTTTTGAATAGGTGCAGCTATTGATCCTCGCACTCGTATTTCTACTGCATCATTGATTTGCAATCGGTTTGTGTTCTTGATGACATAATTAAACGATCCATCATGATGGACCATGGAATTCAATTGATGAATTGACATTTGCACCTCTTGATTTTGGGATGAAATAAATCAAAAAAATACACCCCAACATAGTGTTTGGGATGTATTTTATCATTATGATGAAAACAAATTGGTTATATTACACGTTCTCGCATTTGCGAACTCAAGTAATCCATCGACGCAACAACCAAAGCAATTGCTAACATTTGTGCGCTGGCAGCCCGGTAATTAAGCAAGTTAATATTTTGAATTAACAAAAAGCCAATTCCACCACCGCCTGCAAATCCGATAATTGTGGACATACGAACATTAATATCCCATCGGTACATGGTAAATGATATATATGGCGGGATAATTTGGGGGATAACTGCGTACACAATCGTCTGTAGGCGATTTGCACCAGTTGCGCTAACCGCCTCAATCGGTCCAGCCAAAATACTCTCAACTTGCTCGGAATACAGTTTTGCAAGTGCAGCAATGGTATGTAATGATAAAGCAAGCACACCAGCAAATGGGCCAATTCCTACCCAAACCACAAAAACACTTACCATAATTAATGCTTCGATTGATCGTAAAGCATTAAAAAGCGTTCTGGCAAGATAATAAATAACGAGCCCTACTGGTAATGAATCTTTTGGTTTAAATCTTAACGAAAGGAATAAACCAAATGCGCCACCGATCCCCATCGGCCAATACAATGTAACAGCTGGATTGTTGAATTGATAAAACCAATCAACAACAGCCATAATAAGTAACCCCAAAACAATACCCGCAGCGGTTGACAATATTATCGTCAAAATACGCGATCCTGTAATCGAGGTTTTGCGGGTGATCAATTTTCCAGCTCGATCGCCCAGGCTGCTCACAAAACCCGCTCCTGCAATTGCAACAATCGCGGTGATTAACATGCCAAGAATATCGCCGAGGTCAGAAATAAAGGTTCCAATAAAGTTAAAACCAGCTAGTTTTGGGGCAATAGTGTCACCCAAGAAAAGGGTAAACCGAGAAAAGAAAAACAACCCAAAGATCGCGATAAATATACCACCAGCCAAAACAACTGCCCTTAATACGCGTGTAGTTGTTGTTGGTAATTCTATCTCTTCTTGAGGCATTGCCCATCGAAAGATAAAAACAAATAAGACCGGACACAAAATTGCACCGATCAGATTTAGATACCACTGGCCGCCAACCAACGCACTTACATTCCCAATCCAACTTGCCACCTGAATTCCAAGCCAAAAACCAACAGGCAGAAGTAATAAATTCAAGGCAATGCTAATCAATGGACTGGTTACATCTTTCATCAAATTGCGGGCCGCAAAAAAGCTTAATGGGACAGCAAATAAAGTACCCAATGTCGTTGCCAGTAATGCCAAAAATACCGTTTCAACGATCTTGTCCCAAGTATCAATTGCGGTTTGTGACAATTGAGGTGCGCCAATATTCTTCCGAGTGACCGCACGAATTTGTTGGGGTTCTGCGCTTTCTCGCTTGGGCAACTTAACCTCTAATGAAAAATACCCTTCTTCATTGGTTTCCAACGTTCCTAATGGTAAAGTTACTTCACTTGGCGGAATAAAACTCAATGGCCCTTTCGTATTCGGCTCAAAGTTATAGCCTTCTACAACGACTTTTTCTCCTGGCGCTGCACACGGAGGGGTAACAACAATATATGGTGAATTTTTATCAGGAGTTTCAGGAACAAATCCACCAACTGGGCATGGCACCATAATTTTGTCACTTACCAAAAATTCTTCCTGTTCGTATTTCACCAAATCAGGTTTTGCCAGTGCCCGCAAAATTCGAACCAGCTGTTCTTGGCGGCGAGGAGATCGCGTCTCGTCTAAATTAACTTTAGTCACCTGGAAACCATAGGCATAGATGATCATGCCCAAAAAGACTGCCAACCCAATACCAAGTGATCGGAATAGTTGTTGATTCTTTTTTACAGTTTTCATCTTTATCCTACTCGCTCGGCATCCCGACCATAGATATCTTTAAATTTCTTATCATCAATTTCTTGGGGTAGGCCATCGAAAACTAATTGGCCTTGATTGAGTGCAATCACACGATCTGCATAACGATGGACAAGGTCTAGAAAATGCAAACTACACAAAACAGTTACCCCATCCTCGCGATTAATCTGTTCCAAATACTGCATAATACTATGGGCCAACACCGGATCCAATGAGGCAACTGGTTCGTCTGCCAGGATCATTTCTGGGTCTTGCATCATTGCGCGTGCAATACCCACTCGTTGCTGTTGACCACCGCTTAATTCATCAGCTCGATAATTTGCCTTATCGGCAATACCAACTCGTTCTAATTGTTTTACAGCTTTATTAATATCCGATTTTGGAAATCGATTAACCAAGCTCCATACCGGGTTTACATACCCTAGCCTTCCAGCTAAAACATTAGTAAGAACTGTCGATCTTTGAACGAGATTAAAATGCTGGAAAACCATGCCAATTTTGCGGCGAATTAACCGAAGCTCATCTTGAGATGCCGATGTTACATCCATATCGTCCAAATAAATCTTACCGGAGGTTGGTGGAACGAGTCGATTTATACAGCGCAACAGGGTTGATTTTCCAGAACCGCTCAATCCAATGACTGCCAAAAATTGACCTTTCGGCACTTCAAAGCTGACTTTATCCAGGGCTAAAACCCCGCCTTCGTAAATTTTTGTTAGGTCTTTTACTACAAGCATGGGATCCAATTCGTTTCTTTGAAATTAAGTAAATAAGCTGATTGTAGAACAATCCCGGACAGGGAAATTTCCTGCCCGGGATAGAAAGATAATGATCTTAGATTACTGGCCTAAACCTTCAAGGGTGATGCCAGCAGCTTCAACCATCTTGCGAACGAAGTCATATTCCTCGTCCTTGGCAGGATTCAAACCGCTCCAGCCATAGAAATCCTGGCTGCCGATTGAATTTTTCCATTCTTCGGTTTGAGCAAAAGCAACTAACGCTTCTTCGATCTTCGCACGGACATCGGCCGGGAATTCAGGACCGAAAGACATGGTGTCATTTGGAATTGCAGGAGAAATGGTCAGGATGCGAACTTTTTGGATCACATCAGGGGCTTCCGTTCGAATATTACGGCGAGCATCCAAAACAGTCCAACCACTGCAATCGATATTCTTTCCATCTTCGGTAACCTTACAGGATTCGATCAGGTCAGCGGGAATATCAGCCTCATCGCCCAATTTCCAGGGTTCTTCGCCTTCGGGTTTCAAAGCAGGACTAAAGAAAGCGGTAGCAAAATCAACTTCACCATTATAAACAGCCTTAACAGCCTGTGGGTGACCACCGGTTTCAACAGATTCACCCGGGGTAATCCCTGCTTCTTGCAGCATCACTAATGGAACCATGTAACCAGATGTAGAACCGGGATCAGTGAAACCCCACTTCTTGCCTTCCAGATCTTCCAGGGTCTTGTATTCGCTGTCGCGGGCTACTAAGACTTCGGCGTAGTACACATCGGAACCAAAGCGCACAGCTTTGAATGCGACATCAACACCGCATAATTGATTCGCTAACACATAACCTAAACCGGGGATAAAGCCCAAGGTATCAGCGGGTGAAGCGCACATTTCTTCAATTGTCGCGGCATAAGAAGTCGGAACACTAACTTCAAAGGTTAAACCAGTGGCTTTATTCAATGCATCAGCCATGATCTGTCCACCACTGACGATAACCTGTGCGTCCACAGACGGAACAAACAAAACTTTAATTGGATGTTCAGGCGACCCAATCGCAGGAGGTTCTGGGGTTGGGGTTGGGGGGACCTCGGTGGGAGCGGCAGTAGGTTCAACAACGACAGCAGTTGGTTCTGGAGTAGGAGTTGCAGCAGGTTGGCAGGCAGCCAAAGCAAATGAAGCAACCAATACGACAGCCAACAAAACAAAGATAGTTCGGCGTTTTGACGACATTCAAAGTTCTCCTTCTTAAAATTTTTCCCGTATCTTGATTAGGAATACTTGCTATTATAAGTCGATTTTTTTTGGTAGAAATTACTCAAACCTTAAAATATTCTTAGACTAGGGTGATTTTTGGGCAAAATTCGCCCTGTTTTTGCTAAGGAACAATTTGATTGCTTAATATTTCACTCGCCTTGATAGATAAGGTTTCAAAAATAGATACCACTTCTCCTCCATCCAGGATGGCCGACAAAGCATTTTCCATCTCTTTACGGATAAAATCATACCCAGGTAAAGGTGGTTCGAACGAGCTATTTAAGAATAACTCAAATCCTTTAAAATAATTTTCTCGGATTCCTTCAGGAATTGCCACTTTTTGAATCGCACTAATTCTCACTGGAAATTCATCACCTGCAGAAACCCACAACGCTTGAATTTCCGGTTCTAACAGATATTTAATAAAGAGAAAGGAAGCAACTTCGCGCTCAGGCTCCCCTAACAAAACACTTAACGACTGTCCATAAGCGTTCGATGTATTGCCATTAACTCCCGGTATCTTTGCAACACCCCAACGGAATTTTCCCCCATCACTTACATAGCGTGCATAGTCAGAAATTAAGGCACTTGAACCAATTGTAAACAGGACCTTCCCCTCGCTGAATTTTTTCAAATCTCCAAACGGTTCTTGAACCCTTTGAGCGCAATTATTAAGATAGGCCGCTTGTAAAACTTCCATAGCTTTTACACTGCCGGGTCCAGAAAAATCAAATCGATTGTTTACCGGATCATAAAATTGTTCACCTTGAGCAAAAGACCAGGATGCCAGCCGAGAAGCATCAACAACCATCTGAAAACCAATACTTTCACCAGATGAATTGCCCGAAAATGGTTTAGTTTTCGCTGTGCAAATCAGTTGTTGGAATTCTTCCAATGCCTGTGGAGGGGCATCATATCCTAATTCTGATAACCAATCCTGATTGTAATAAAGCACATCGATTGTTCTACTGATTGGTATTCCGAGTCTTGCTCCTTGATAAATGGGATATTCATCTTGAGTCCATACCGATTGAACAATATCAACAAAATCATCTTCTGGAATGCCCCATTTTCGACTAACCAATAACTCTCGTAAATCTAGCAACGCACCATATCTCTGAAATGTACCTGATTGTAATTGATACGCTGCAACCAAATCGGGAACATTTTGTGTTCCAATCGCCGCAATCATTTTGTTGTATAGGTCTGCGTAGCCGCCCTGATACTCCGCAATGACCCGAACGCTGTAAGGATTCGTCGAATTAAATGATTCGACAATCGTTTGTAAAATTTCTGCCTGCCTGCCCGTATAACTATGCCAAAAAAGAATTTGCTGCCCATCAGGAGATATTTTCCCCCACTCATCAGGAACCTCTGGAGTTGACGTCCATTCGGGTGTTGGATTATCTGGAATGATGGTTGGTGTTTCTGTACTCTTTGGACTTGTGCTTGTGAAGGTTAAATCTTGTTGAGTTATTCCATTTTCGGTTGATTTAATCGAACAAGAAGAAATTAATAATGAAAAAAATACCAAAAAAGAAAGACCTATCATGAACGATCGCTGCATCTTTCCTCCGAATCATTTATATCTTTTTTGTAAGGAAATTAATTTATTAGTTTCGACACTATTATTACCGAGGATGTCATGTTATCCTTTTTGCAACAAATGTTCATCCTGGTAGATGATTAATTAAATAATAGTATAATCTCAGCAAAACAATAATTACAAAAAATTCCCACCAAAATTCGAAAATTAAACAGGGAGGTCGCCTTGGCTAAATTTGTCGCTGCTATTGATCAGGGTACCACAAGCACCCGCTGTATATTCTTTGACGCAATGGGACGAATTGTCGCGTCAGACCAAAAAGAACACACACAAATTTATCCAAAAGCTGGATGGGTTGAACATGACCCGCTTGAAATATGGGCGAATTCTTCCGAAGTACTTCACAAAGCCAGAAAAAAATCGGATATCGACATCGTTGATATCGCAGCCATTGGCATAACAAATCAGCGTGAAACAACCATTGTTTGGGATAGATTAACAGGTAAGCCGTATTACAACGCCATTGTATGGCAAGACATGCGTACAGACACGATTTGCAATCAATTAGCAGCCGATGGCGGGCAAAATCGATTCCAACAAAAAACAGGTCTTCCCCTCGCAACATATTTTTCTGGTCCAAAAATCAAATGGATCCTGGATAATATTCCTGAAGCAAGAAGTGCAGCCCAAAATGGCACAGCCATCTTCGGCAATATTGACACATGGCTCATTTGGAATCTTACCGGTGGGGTAAAAGGCGGAGTCCACGTCACTGATGTAACAAATGCATCTCGCACATTATTAATGGACCTAACCACATTAAATTGGGATCCTGAAATATGCTCATTGTTGGATATCCCCATTTCCATGCTCCCAAAAATCCAACCCTCATCAAACATTTATGGGTATTTGGATGATTGGGGCGGCATCCCAGTAAGCGGTGACTTAGGTGATCAACAAGCTGCATTATTTGGCCAGGCATGTTATGAGCCTGGTGAAGCAAAGAATACCTATGGTACGGGCTGTTTTATGCTTCTTAATACAGGGAATACACCTGTTCCAAGTAAAAACGGGCTGTTAACCACTTTAGGCTATCAAATCGGTAACCAACCGCCTGTTTACTGCCTAGAGGGATCAATAGCCATCGCCGGCGCTTTGGTGCAATGGCTGCGTGATAATCTCAAATTAATTCCATCCTCAGGGGATATCGAACCATTAGCTCGCACGGTTGAAGACAATGGAGGAATGTATTTTGTTCCGGCATTTTCCGGCTTGTTTGCCCCTCACTGGCGCAGTGATGCACGAGGTGCAATTGTTGGATTAACCCGTTTTGTAAACAGAGGTCACATTGCCAGGGCGGTGTTAGAAGCAACCGCATTTCAAACGCGTGAAGTCTTGGATGCAATGGAGATCGATTCTGGAGTAAAACTTACCACATTAAAAGTAGATGGCGGCATGGTAATTAACGAATTGCTGATGCAATTTCAAGCTGACATTTTGAATGTTCCGGTCGTTAGGCCGTTGGTTGCAGAAACCACTGCGCTGGGCGCTGCTTATGCCGCCGGCCTGGCAGTTGGGTTTTGGAATAACCTGGATTCCTTGCGCGCCAATTGGAGCAAAGATCGTGAATGGAAACCATTAATGGATGGAGAGAAACGAGAGAAATTATATGCAAACTGGAAGAAAGCTGTTACCCGTACATTGGACTGGATTGAGTAAAACATGAATACTAAACCTTCTGCTATCGTTATTGGTGCTGGTTTCACGGGTTGTGCAACAGCCTATGACTTGAGTCTGCGTGGTTTTGATGTCACCGTTGTTGAGCGTGGTGAGATTGCCTCGGGGACATCAGGAAGAACACATGGATTACTGCATAGTGGTGGCCGTTATTGCGTAACAGACCAGGAAGCTGGTATTGAATGTATCGATGAAAATATTACGCTGCGCAAAATTGCTTCACAATGCATTGAATATAATGGTGGATTATTTGTTGCCCTAACGGAAGAAGACGTTGAATACGGAAAAGCTTTTGCTCAAGGTGCACAAGCATGCCATATTCCCATCGATGAACTAACCCCCGCCCAGGCAATAAAACTTGAACCGAATGTAAATCCAAATATTTTAGGCGCTTTTACAGTTCCCGATGCCGCCTTTGACCCCCTTCGCCTTGCCATGGCTTTTGCGGCTTCAGCAATAAAACAAAGTGCTATATTTTTCACCTTTCATGAAGTGAAATCGTTTATTCAAGACGGTAAAGGAAATGTCAAAGGTGTAAAAACATTAAACCGCCACGCAGATAAAGAAATCGATCTTTATGCCGATATCGTAATCAATGCAACCGGCGCCTGGGCTGGTCACCTTGCAGAGCTAGCTTCTTCAAAAGTACCCGTAATTCCAACCCCCGGTGTAATGGTTGCATATGATCGCAGATTAACCAACCGCGTCATTAATCGACTTTGTGAACCAGCAGATGGTGATATTCTGCTTCCACAACGAAGAATGGCTGTAATCGGAACCACTTCGTTTGAAGTAGAAGATCCCGACTACATTCCAGTAGTAGCTGATCAAATTGAGGAAATGCACAAACGAGCCGCCGAGTTGGTCCCTTCAGTCGTAACCACCAAAATGCGTGGGGCATATATGTCAGCCAGACCCTTAATTGGCTCAGAAATGCAAGGGCGTTCGCTTTCGCGCACATTCAAATGTTACGATCATGGAGAGATCAACGGTATTGACGGATTGGTCACGGTAACCGGTGGAAAAGCAACCACCTGTCGGGCAATGGCAGAAAAAACCGCTGATCTTGTCTGTAAAAAAATGGGGATTAAGGTTGGTTGCCAGACCACAGACCATCCCTTAGCAAACTATCACGACTATTATCGGAAATAAGAGGGTTTGTAACGTGGAAAAAACAACCTGGAAAGTGAATTTTGATGTATATAGGCAGCGGTCTGGAGAAAAGCCATATTTTGACACCTTTGAATTAGAAGTTGATCCAGATGAATACGTTCTAGATGCTATTGAAAGAATTTGGGCGTTTAAAGACCGCACACTTACCTATCGACATGCCTGCCATCATTCCACTTGCGGTGCATGTGGAATGAGAGTTAATGGCGTAGAGAAATTAACGTGTATCACCTCGATACGCTCGATCACCCACGATGGAGGAAAGGTAAAAGTCGAACCTCTCCGGAATTTTCCTATAATCAGTGATCTTGTAGTGGACATGGGACCATTTTTCCTAAAATTAGGAGATACCGGATTTAATCAAGTTGCTCCGGTTAAAGACTCATGTTTATCTTATGAAAAAAAACAGCATCATCATCAGGACGAGTTTGAGAGGCTTGTAGACTGCATTGAATGTGGACTGTGTATAAGCGCTTGCCCCGCAGCAATGACAAGTTCTAGTTATTCTGGTCCAGCCATCCTTGCTGCCATTCAACATAAATTTGGCGCAACCCATGAAACAAAAATCCTTGACCTGGCTGATAACCAGGACGGGGTCTGGCGCTGCCACAGTGCTTACGAATGCAGTGAAGTATGTCCTTCCAATGTTGACCCTGGCTTCAGAATCATGGATTTGCGAAAACGCATTATGCGCAACCGCATATCAAAAATTTTTAACCGTTAATCGGGAGTAAAAATGCTAAACGAACCTGCTTCAAAAAATTGGCTTCGCTGGTTTGATCCACGAAATCGTAAAATTGGCTCATGGGCGTTTATCCTTAATCGAATCACAGCCATTGGGTTAACTGTCTATTTAACCATGCATCTAATTGTTCTTGGAAAGCTAGCCCAAGGACCCGAAGCATACGACGCTTTTATAAAATTAGCCAAAACACCTGTTGTAAAATTCGCTGAAATGTTTGTAATTGCCGGAGTGCTAATTCATGGATTAAACGGTATCCGTATCGCTTTGAACAGCATCGGAATTGGCGTAAGACACCAAAAACAAATATTTATTGGGTTAATGGTCGTTGCCGCGGCAGCGATTGCCTACTTTGCATACTACATGTTCATCGTTGGTTAAAGGATATTGAGCATGGAATACCAATCTAATTCAAAAAATCAAGAAAACATGTGGCTATGGGTATTCAAGGTGATTGCGGGGTTATTAATAGTGATCATTCTTGGTATTCACCTGGTCGTCAACCACATTGTTGCCCCAGAGGGATTGCTAACCT
>JAJUJY010000018.1 GCA_029265085.1 Chloroflexota bacterium | reverse complement strand
GGCACAGCCTCGACGCACAGGAGAAGAATATCCGCGATTATGCAGCTTCTCAAGGTTGGGATTTGATCGAGATCTATACCGATGCCGGTATCTCAGCCAAAAAAGACAGCCACCGGCCCGATTTGGAACGCTTGATGCATGATGCAAACGCCAGGAAGTTTGATGTGATCGTGGTGGACAAGATCGACCGGTTCTATCGACACCTGGCAGGCCTGCTTACAGCTTTAGATCAACTCCGGTCAATTGATATTTCCTTTGCATCTGTCCAAGAGCGCCTGGACTTTACTTCTCTCTGGGGAAAGCTGATGCTCACTGTCCTGGGTATTCTCGCGGAAATCTATCTGGATAACCTCCGTCAGGAAACCCTAAAAGGGAAACATCAGAGAGCCAGGGAAGGTCTATGGAACGGACTGCCACCCTACGGATATTGCAAAGGATTATGTTTAGCTTGCGAAGATCCGAATGGGAATGGTTATTGCCCAGATTTTGGAAACCCAAATAAATCGGATGGCAAGCGCCTGGTTTTGCATCCAGTGGATAGTGAGGTCGTTAAGTTGGTATTCAACTGGTATTTGAGTGGAAAGCAATCGGACGCAAGCATTGCGGAAAAACTGAATTCCTACCACATGACTTTTCCGGATGGCTCTACCATCAAGGTGCGCCAAAAGGGTCATCCTGGCGTATCGGTCGCTGGGCCGTTCAAAAAGGATTTGATCCGCGATATGCTCAATCGGGTTTTTTATACTGGGAAGCTGCCATACAAAGCATCCAGCGAGATTGGCGTACGAAAAACAAAACGCAGTGAATTGAACAAAATGACTTTGTATGAAGGGAAACATCCTGCCCTGATTAGTGAAGAGGATTTTCAAAAGGTGCAGGAGTTGCGGATGACGTTGGGCAGCAATTGGCGGGCTGAAAAGCCAACTGCGCAGATTTATCCGTTAACTGGCATATTACGCTGCGGTTATTGTGGCAATGCGATGAGAGGTGTGTCCACTTCTGGTCGCCGCTACTATCGGGATGCATCACGGATCGAGCGATCCACAAACTGCCAGCAAGATACGATGAGGGCAGAGGTGGCCGAACGTCAAGTCGCGAATATTCTGTTGGATATGTTGAAAGGCTGGACTGAGGATCAAAGCCTGGCGCGATCAAAGGCGGTGGTGGCGGGAGCTGAGGCACGCTACGAACGTGCAAAAGAACTGTATCTCATGGGGGAACTTGATCGTGACGAGTTCAGGGAAGAATCAAATCGATACGAGCACATCCAAAGCACCTTGTCTTATTCCAATCCCAATGCTACAATAACATTGGTTAATTCTATCCGGCCTGCGCTGGAAGATTGGGACCGCACATTACCAATCGAAAGAAAAAAGCTGCTCCGGATGGCAGTCCAAGCAGCTTTTGCCCGAGGCAACGTAATCGTGGCCGTTCAGCTAACCGATTCGTTTATGCCCCTTGTGACGCAAAAAAGTTGTAGTGGCGGGGAGGGCGGGATTCGAACCCGCGGTCGAGGTTTTATGCCCCGACAACCACTTAGCAGGCGGCCCCATTCGACCACTCTGGCACCTCCCCGTATTCTTTTGTTAATCGGACCGGCTGCAACCTTCGAACCCCAGTTGTTTCTGGCGGAGGGAGAGGGATTCGAACCCACGGTGGGTTTCCCCACACCTGTTTTCAAGACAGGCGCCTTAAGCCACTCGGCCATCCCTCCGTATGGGGATTGGTCCGTCTAACGGCATCATTTTATCATAAGAAATCCAGGTGGACAAGGAATGCAAATTTTTCAGCCGGAATTGTTGCCAAATCTGCAAAAACCGGTAAATTGGTTGCCGTTTTAACTTGGTTTTTTCTGAATATGATATACAATATATACAGTGCCTTTGCTCACCACATTGCAGCCTGGCACGTCCCCCGGCCTTCCATCACTGCGCACAGCGCTGCCCGAATGGCCGGGTTTTATTTTTAACCCATCCGTCTTCTCGGGTACAATTCTATTTATGCGGGTCTTTTATTCTGATCACCACGTTGTTGCGCTTCCGGCTGATCACCGCTTCCCGATGCCAAAATATGCCCGGGTGCGCGAGGAACTGCTGCGCCAGGGCGTTCTTTCTCGTGATGAGTTGTTCCCCTCGCCGCCAGTCATGCGTGAGCAGCTTTTGCTGGCGCACACGCCCGGCTATGTGGATGCGGTGCTGGACGGCAGTCTGGAGCCGCGCATTGTGCGCCAGATTGGTTTGCCGTGGAGCCCGGCGCTGGTGGAGCGTACACTGGCCAGTATGGGCGGCTCGTTGGCTGCTGCCCGCGAGGCGCTCGCTTCCGGTTTCTCCGGCAGCCTGGCAGGCGGAACGCACCACGCTTTGGCCGAAGAAGGCCAGGGGTTCTGTGTGTTCAATGATCTGGCAGTGGTTTCGCTGGTGCTGCTGCAGGAAGGGCTGCTGGAGCGGATTGCAATTGTGGACCTGGATGTGCACCAGGGCAACGGTAACGCGGCGATTTTGGGTGCGCGGCCGGACGTTTTTATCCTCAGCTTGCACGGAGAGAAGAATTATCCCTACCGCAAGGTCCCGTCCACGCTGGATGTTGGCCTGTCGGACGGCACAACAGACGAGCAGTACCTGGCTGCTTTGGAGCCGGGCCTGGAGGAGGTCTTTGCCTTCCGCCCGCAGTTCGTGCTTTACCTGGCTGGGGTAGATCCGCTGGCCGAGGATCGTTTGGGACGGCTTTCTTTGACAATGGACGGGCTGGCGCGGCGCGATCAGCGTGTGTTGGAGCGCTGCCGTGCGGCAGGGGTGCCGGTAGCCCTGGTGTTGGGGGGCGGGTATGCCGTGCCGATTGAGCTGACGGTCCAGGCGCATGTGCAGACTTACCAGGTGGCACGCGCAGTCTTGGGAGTATAATTTTTAAAAATTTCCTGTCCTGGGCGGGGAGTGCGGCAGCCAGGCCGGGCGATTTTCCTTGCATCATCGATGGCACATAGGAGGAGAGATGGAAAAGAAATTTAAAGCCCTTCGGTCGGTGGGTCTTATTTTTAAGATTTTAGGCGGCATTGTTCTGATTGGGTCGGTGATTTTATTTATCGTTGCAATCTTTACCGGGTTGGTCAGCGCAGACCTGTTTGGCGGGCGCTTTGGCATGCCGCGCGGTGCCGGGTTGTACGGCGGTCTGCTTACCTTTGTGTGGGGGCTGTTGACCGGCCTGTTCTTGTTTGGTACAGGCGAGGTGATTGATTTGCTTCTGGCAATTGAGGAAAATACCCGCGCCACGCGCATCTTAATGGAAGAACGGCGGAATATTTCATAAAACCAAAAATCGTACTCCCCTCCAGAATGTTCTGCGAGGGGAGTTTTTTTCAGGCGATTGGCTTTCAGGCGGCTTCGATGACCTCGATGCCGGCCTGTCGGTACGCAGCGAGCATTTCTGTGGGCAGCCCGGCCTCGGTAACCAGTACATCCAGTGAGGAAATGGGGGCAACGATGAACGGCGAGGCGGTGTTGAGCTTTTCCCGGCCAGAGAGCGCGGCTACCCGGCTGGAACCGGCGATCATGGCGCGCTTGACCAGGGCTTCTTCGTATTCGAAGGTGGAAATGCCCGCGGCGATATCCAGGCTGCATACCCCCATCAGGCACAGGTCGGCGCGCAGATTTTGCAGCCCGCTGACCGTTTCTGCCCCGACCGAGACCAACGAGGGCTTGAGCAGCCGCCCGCCAATCACAAGAATCTCGATGTGGGGGTGTTCGGACAGCGCGGTGGCAACCGGCAGACTGTTGGTGACTACCTTGGCGCGCAGTTCTCGCGGAAACAGTTGCGCCGCATAGAGCGGGGTGGTGCCGCCGTCAATGATGATCACCTGCCCGTCTTGCACCAGGGATAAAGCGGCGCGGGCAATTGATTTTTTGACATCGGGCGACTCGTGTTCGCGTTCGTGAAACAGCGGTGATACAGGCGAGCGCGGCAGCCCGCCGCCGTGGACACGCTGCAATTGTCCGGCCTGGGCCAGTTCGCGCAGGTCGCGCCGGATGGTATCTTCGGAAACGCCCAATAACTGGCTGAGTTCGGTGGCAACAACCTTGCCGTCGCGCTGGAGGGCCTGGAGAATCTGGTTTTGGCGGTCTTCTTTAAGCATGAGTTTGCCTGAGTTTGCACGAAATATCTTGAAATTGCGTTTTTAATCATTTATAATCTTGTTTATGCACGAAATTGCACGAATTTATTGTAACCAGATTGTTTTGGGTTGTCAATTGCCGGTTTTTGCCGGAATGAAGGAAGAAATGTATGTCAAAATCGGAATCACGTTGGGTTTTAGTGGTGTGCTGCGCCGCGTTTTTTGTCTTGGGGCTGACTACGGCGGTTCTCGGACCTGCTTTGCCGGAACTTGCCGGAAAGATGAATACCAGCCTGGCTCAGGTTGGCGGCCTGTTCACGGCCCTGTTTTTGGGGGCCTTGAGCGGCCAATTAATTGCCGGTCCGCTTAGCGACCGGATTGGTCAGCGCCCGGTAATTGTGACCGGCATGCTCTTGATTGTGGCTGGCACCCTGGGCCTGACCTTCAGCCGTTCGCTGGCGGCGGGCCTGGCCTTTGCTCTGCTGGCCGGGTTGGGACACGGGCCGATGGACCTGGGGATTAATGTGCTGGTTGCGCGCATTTTTGCCCGGCGCAGTGTTTCTGCGCTGAATTTGCTGAACCTGTTCTTCGGCGTGGGCGCGTTTACCGGTCCGGCAGCGGCCGGATTTTCGTTCCGCCTGTTTGACTCGGCCTTTCCGGTGATCTGGATCACCGCGGCGGCCGGGTTATTGATATTGCCCCTGCTGGCGCGCATCCCTGCGCCCCAGGGCAGCCTGGCGGGTGCTCCGGTTGGTGCCGCAGACGGTGTGCTGCGCTCGCCGTTGATCTGGCTGCTGGGGTTGTTGATCCTGGTTTATGTTGGGGTGGAGAACGGGATTGGCGGCTGGACGACCGCCATCATGCAGCGCACAGTCGGCATGGATCTCTCGCAGGCAGCCTTGATCACCTCCTTCTTCTGGTTGGCGTTGACGGCCGGACGGCTGGCCTGGTCGG
This sequence comes from Chloroflexota bacterium, assembly GCA_029265085.1. The sequence continues at coordinate 39,251 of JAJUJY010000018.1, read as the reverse complement.
TGGCCGGGAACTGGCTCACACCGGTGCAGGTACTGCTGGTCAGCCTGGGCGGGGCATCGGCTGCCGGGCTGCTCTCGATCCTTGGCCTGGAGAGCCGCTTTGCCAGTGTGGCTGGTGTGGTGCTGACCGGGCTGTGCTTTGGCGCAATCTACCCGACGACGATGGCCCTGGTCAGCCAGCTTTTTCAGCGCACGCCGGGCAAGGCCGTCAGTATGGTGGCCTCGGCGGGCAGTGTGGGCGGTATGCTGCTGCCCTGGCTGCAAGGGGTGCTGCTGGAGCGCAGCGGTCCGCTGCCAGCGGCCTGGTTTGTGGGTGCGGGCATCTGGTTGATGCTGGGTTTCATTCTGGTGGTGCGCCTGCTTTCGGGGGGAACCTCCCGCCAGTCCGCGGTCGAAGCGCCGCAAAAAGTGTAGGGTACCGCCCTATTCCTTGGGGTATCAAAATAACCGCCAGAGAAAGCAATCTCTCTGGCGGCTGGCATTTTCAAGCACAGTTATTCCGGCTGGTCGGGACCGCGCCCGCCGCCCAGGTAGCGCAAAAAACGGGCAATCGACTGCCTGGTTTCCGGCCAGCTTATCTTTAAGGGGGTCTGGGGCTGGCTGACCAGTTCGGCAAGCAGTGCAGCCACGCCGATGAAGAGGTAAATATCCTTCAGGTCGGCGACGAACAGCCCCGGCAGGCCGATGAAATCCAGGGTGAAACCGCGCAGCAATTTATCCAGCACCGCACTGGACACGCCCGCGGTAAAAAAGATCGCCGCCATGTCGGTCCAGTAGCCGCCGCGCTCTCCGCGCAGGTAGTACACAAACCAGGCGACCACCAGCACCATCAGCATCGCTTCCACAAAAATGCGCAGCGGAGTGATCTCGTTGGTCAGGTTGAGGCGCTGCAAGGCCCAGGAACCGGCGTAATTGCGCGCGTGGCTGAGCGTGATCAGCCCGCCAAAGAGCGGGATATCGCTGGGATAGGCCATCTGGCGGTTGATCCAGGTCTTGGCGGCCTGGTCAAGCAGCAGCAGACCGGCAGCAGCGGCCCCCAAAAAGCCCGCGCTGAGGTCGCGCCTGCGCCAGAAGTTCGCCAGGCTGAGCAGCAGCCCGATCAGGCCAAAGAAGCCCAACGGCAGCAGCGCCGAAGCGGCATGTTGAGACCACTGGATTTTGCCCGTCAGCGTTTCCAGGATCAAATAGAGTGACCATTCCACCAAAAAGACCAGGCTGGTCTGAATTAACCGGCGCATTGTTACAGCCCTCCCGTGATGGGGCAATCATAATGCAGGAGGGAGAAATTGGCAACGCAGAAGGGAAAAGTGCAGCAATTCCAAATATAAAACTCAAACGACCTAAATCTTGCTTTGTTTTGCCTTCCTGTAACCCCATTATCCATTCCCTGTTTGAAACAGGGACAGAAAAACAGGGTGATGGCAAAAAATAAGGGAAAACCAGAAAGATTCACGCAAAAGTCTTGTGTACCACAAAATTAGATTTTAGATTTTTAATTAATGAAAAAAGTGATAAATTGTTGAGAGTTTGATAATGGTTTTTATGGATATTTACAAACATTTCCTTTGTTGTAAAGTATAAAGTAATAACAAGACAAGAAGTGGATTTATGGCATAAAGCCTGTATTGATACTTGTGGTTTAAAGTTTGCAAGAGTATGATTTGATAAAACCACAATGAAACACATTTTATTTGACTTTTTTGTAAATAATGTGTAAAATTACACTGTAAATCGGAGGAGATATGCTAGTAGAATTAAGATTGCGGAATTTTAGATGTTTTCGTGATGAACAAGTATTAAGTATGATTGCCAATAGTGATGCTTCTCATCCTGAAAATTTAATAAAATCAATTCCCACAAGTAAATTTAATTTGTTAAGGTCTATTTCTATTTATGGTGCTAATGCTTCTGGAAAAAGTAAACTTCTTGAGGCCCTTAATTTTGTTGATGAGTTTGTTTCGAATTCATTTTCGAGAAAACCAAATTCATTAATACCTGTTGTTCCGTTTATATACGATGAAGAGTCACGAAATTCACCAAGTGATTTTGAAGTAACTTTTATTCAAAATGATGTTCGATATCAATATGGCTTTACCGTGGACAGAATCCGAGTTCATAAAGAATGGCTATTTGCATGGCCACGTGGTCGTCAGGCAATTATTTTTGAGCGAAATTATGACAAAAAAAATGGTGTAGACCTATATAAGTTTGGGGACTCGCTTAAGGGCGATAAGGAAAAAATAAAGGAATCAACTAGATCAAATGCTTTATTTCTTTCGACCGCCGCTTTTTTGAATCATAAGCAATTACATTTAGTATATGAATGGTTTTTGGAAGGATTGTATGGCTGGCCATCAAATGATGTGCCTTTAGAAGTAGTTTCGAATATTCTTAGACAAGACAAATACAAAAAAACCATTATATCTTTGCTTCGCACGGTAGATATTGCTATCGAAGATTACGAAGTTCGCGAAGAGAAGCTTGCTTTAGCTGATAATGTTCCAGAAAAAGTTAAGAAAATTATCTCTAGTCTGTATGAAGATGGAGATGAGCCAATGCAGGTTCGGGTATCTCTAATTCGAAGAGATAAAGATAATAAATTGTGTTCCCTCGATCTATTAAATGATGAATCTGAGGGAACTAAAAGGTTTTTTAAACTTATTGCATTAATACTTATGTCACTTGAAGGTTCAGGATTAGTGTATATTGATGAATTGGATGCTAGTTTTCATCCTTTATTAACCAGAGAGATAATAAAGCTATTTCAAAATCCTGATATCAATTGCAATAAATTGCAATTGATATTTAACACTCATGATACTACCTTGTTGGATTTAGACTTGTTCCGAAGGGATCAAATTTGGTTTGTAGAAAGGAAACCGGATTTCTCTTCTGAAATTTATTCGTTGGCAGAGTTTAGCCCCCGTAAAAACGAGGCCTTAGCAAAAGGTTATTTACAAGGGCGTTATGGAGCTATTCCTCTTGTTGGCGAATTAGCAACTGAGTTATTAAATGGGGGGTGCTAATGGCGCGTGTTCCAAAACCATCAGGGGGAAAAATAACTTTTGGAAAACCACGAGATCTTTCTGAATCGCGCAAACCTATTGGCTCGAGATATTATAGAAAACAAATTTTAATCATTGTAGAAGGTACTGAAACTGAGAAACTTTATTTTACTGCTTTGAAGAAGGATTTTCGTATACCTACATTAAAAATATTAGTTATGGATAGTGGTGCGAAAACGGATCCAAGTCAAATTATTGAAAAGGCAATTAAGAGAAAGAATGAATTGCAAAATAAGAGGGAATGGGAAGATCAACTCGATGAAGTATGGTGTGTCTTTGATACAGAAAATCCTAATAACAGAGGTGGAATGATTAATGTGTATTCTATAGCGGATACCGAGAGAATAGAGTTGGCAGTATCAAATCCATCATTTGAATATTGGTATTTATTGCACTTTGAAAAGACAGATAGAGAATTTCTGGATGCTAAAGCCGTGATTTCAAGGTTACGATTATTTCTACCACAATATGAAAAATCTAAGGACGTTTATGTAAATTTAAGGCATAACCTTGAAATAGCGCTTAGTAACGCGGAAATATTAAGGAAACGAAATAAGGGAGTATGGGATACAAAAGGCAATCCATCTACAGGGGTTGATCTTTTAGTTGACAAAATAAAAAGGATTAAGGAAGAGCATAATGTATAAAAAATTTACAATTTTGACCAAGAAAGATTTATTGTATTGAAATTCGATAGTCCAATTTTATCTAATTGTTTATCCCAAAAATTAAAATATATAAATGTGATTTAAAAAAAAACAGAGCAGCCGTTCGACTGCTCTGTTTCTCTTTTACGCTCGAGGCTTACCAGCCGCGGCGGCGGTTGTCGCCACCACGATTGCCGCCGGGGCCGCCGCTACCGCCACCGGGGCGGCGCTGGCCACCGAAGCCGCCACCACCACCGCCGGGACGGCGATCGGGGCGCTCTTCGCGCGGGCGAGCCTGGTTGACGACCAGGTTGCGATTCTTGAAATCCTTGCCATTTAAGCCATTGATTGCGGCCTGTGCTTCTTCGTCGCTTGCCATTTCAACGAAACCAAAACCACGCGGCTGACCGGTCTCTTTGTCCTTGATCAGAACTACAGAGGTAACCTCACCATAGGCTTCAAACGCCTGCCGGACATCGGCTTCACTAATGCTATACGGCAAATTGCCAACATACAGATTCATAACACTTTCATCCTTGTCAAAAAAAATTGAATATCTCATCCGGTCAGGCATTTCTTGAGAACTATGGCAAGAAGCACAGACGCATGTATGAGTGAACAGGTACTATTGTATCATACTAGTACAAAAAAAGTCTAAATTTTTGTCAAGAGATTTAAGGAAATTTTAAGGAATTTGTGCATTTTTGGGGTTTTTCCTGCCGCGGCAGCCGTTTTTATCCGTAAACCGGGTCCGGCGGGTGTGGCTGAGGTGCATCTACGCACATTCGTGGTTTGAATCTGGTGCGTTTTTACGGTGTACTTTCCCCACTTAGTTGGATAAAATCAGAGTGCATCCTTTGACGGAACGAGAGCGCAAAATCTATGGATCTCAACCTACTGGCACAACAGCTTGGCAATGTGGAACATTTCAAGGGGATTACTCCCGAGGCAATTAAACTAATTATTGCTGCCGGGCAAATCCGCCGTTTTACCGCCGGGGAAATCCTCTTTTTTGAAGAGGAGCCAACCAGCGGGTTGTATGTGCTGTTGGGCGGGCGGGTGCAGTTATGCAAGCTCAGCCCGCAGGGGCAGATCTCGATCCTGGCCATCTTCGAGCCGGTGATTATGTTTAATGAAGTCTCTGCGCTGGACGGCGGCCCCAGCCCGGCCACGGCCATTGCGCTGGAAGACAGCCTGGTCTGGAACCTTGCACCGGAGCATCTGGAAGAGCTGTTGTTGAAACATCCGCGGGTGGCGCTGGGTATGCTGCGGGTGATGGCTGCGCGCAACCGCCGCCTGATTGGTCATTTTCAGGATTTGTCTTTCCGGCCGGTCTTGGCGCGGGCAGCCAAGCTGCTGTTGGAGCTTTCTGCGAACGGGCAAAAGCCGATTGACCGGCGGCGCCACCCCAACCACCAGTTGGCCGCGCAGATTTCAACCGTTCCGGAAGCGTTCAGCCGCTCGCTCAAGGCTTTTCGCTGCAATCAGTGGATTCAAACGGAAGAGCGCACCATCCAGGTGTTGAAGCCGGAGCAATTGGCGCATGTGGCTGAGATCAGCCCGGCTGTGAAAGAGAAGTAAGCCCGCGCTCCGCATAACAAAAATCAATGCTTCTGCGGCGGGTTTGTGCTGAATTGTACAAAACCTGCCTGGGAGCGTTATATGAATTGGATCAAAGACCGCTTTGAGTTTCTGTTCCGTTCCACGCGCGGAGCTCGCTTTGCAGCATGGAACGTGTCTAGCAGTATGAAAATTCATCAGCGCTTTTGCAAGGCATCAACGCTGATGAATTTCTACGCGGTGAATCCGGTTCTAGAAAAAGGGAACTAAGTCCGATTGCTTGTATTTGTGCAGGCAGTTGCGTAATTTTTCGGCAATGAATGGTTTTCCATGCGAAGGAGCGATTTGATTGATGTTCATGGAAAGAATTTTTTCCCAGGAGGTGTATACCTGGTCCACGTTTTCATTGAAAATGGTTAAGTGGCAGGTACCCGCCCAATTGGCAAAATAAGAGGCCGCATCACCGACAAGAATGGTGTCTTCACCGATCATGAGCGAATAAGAATCTGAAGTGTGTCCAGGGGTGTAAATAACGCTTGATTCGATGCCCAGAAGGCTGGAAAGATCCGCAGTTTCCCTTTCCAGGACAATATCCCTGTCGCGAATTTGATAAGCGGGAAAGCTGAGCGTCCAGTTTGGGTCAAGCGCTTGTTTTATCCGAAATACCGCATAAATGAATGGATTTACCAGCCCGCCGCCATTATCTTTATTATTTATGCCTGTGGCCAGGCGGTCAGCGGTTTTTTGATGGACGATCAGCTGCAAATCGGGTTGGATTTCTAAAATCTTTGCAATATAGCCGGAATGATCGTCATGCCCGTGGGAGATAAACAAATACTTTATTTCAGATGGTTTGATGCCATTCTGCTGGATAAACGACAGGAAGTAAGAAAAATCTCGATCGTACCCCGTATCGAAAAGCAAATACCCGTCTGGTATCTTTACAAGATAGGATGAATAAAGCCCATCATGGTCAATGGCGGTAATATTCTCCGGTAAGCTGACAATGCCTGTTTTTTCAGTAACGTAATAATACGTTCCGAAGATCACAACGATTGCGGCGAATAGAATTAGGTAAAAAGTTTTCTTCTTGATTTTCATGTCTGCTCCGATACGCGTTTTTTTGAACCGAAGGTTCTCTGTGAGATAGATATATCATAGCAAAAGATAGCGTTCACCCATCTTAAGTTTGGGTCATGGATTGGATTTTTCAAATCAAATCGTTTGTTTCCAGCTGTCCGCTCAAAGCCTTTCGCTGCAATCAGTGGATTCAAACGGAAGAGCGCGCTATCCAGGTGTTGAAGCCGGAGCAATTGGCGCATGTGGCTGAGATCAGCCCGGCGGGCAAAGAGAAGTAAGCCCGCGCTCCGCATAACAAAAGTCAATGCTTCTGCGACGGGTTTGTGCTAAATTGTACAAAACCTGCCTGGGAGCGTTATATGAATTGGATCAAAGACCGCTTTGAGTTTCTGTTCCGTTCCACGCGCGGATTGGTGCTGGTGGCTATTGCGCTGATCTCGCTGGTGACGGTCTTTTTTGGCATGCTTTCCGGTCCGATGGAGGAATTCGGGATCAAGTCCTGGATGATCAATAATCTGGGGTTAAGCATGCTGCCTGCCGAGCGCGAGGGGCGCATCATCATCCTCTACCACAGCATTGCGATGGCGGTGGTGGCAATTGAGACCTACCTGATCACGGCTTTGTGGCGCTTCAAGAAAGAGGATCAGGTGCGCATTAACGGCCTGATCACGGCGGGCTACATCCTTTCGCTGATTTTTGGGCTGTGGTTTGCCTATTTTGGGCACAACTACGTCTTTCACGGGTTGTTTATTTCCGGGCAGGTGCTGGTCTTTCTGGCCGGGGTACTGCTGACCGCGGCGCTCTGGCCCTGGCGCAAGGAATATCACACCACCGACCCGCAGATGGCGCGCACGCGCAGCGGGGTGGACCTGGAGCGGGTGGCGCTGTTTGTGATGGCGCTGGCTACGCTGGGGTCGGCGCTGTTTGGCGCGGTGGCAGGTTCGATGTTTGGCAACGGGTTCCAGTCCTTTTTGGCCGAAGACATTATCCGCGAAGCGCACAAAACGCCGCTGGAGCTGGCTATCATCGGCCACCTGCACATCATGCTGACCCTGATCGCTGTGGCGCTGACCTTGATTGTTGGCCGTTGGATGGGCTTCAAGGGCAAGCTGCACCAGTGGGCTATGCCGTTGATGATCATCGGCACCATTATTATCACCGCGGGCGTTTGGGCGGTGGTGCCGTTTGAGCCGGTGGCGCACATCATCATCAATGTTGGCTCGTTCCCGGTGCTGGTGGCCTCGCTGCTGCTGGTTATTTTTGGCTGGCGCAAGTCTGCCCGGCAGCGGCTGGCGGAGACGAAGGTGGTCAAGGCCAACTTCTTCCAGTGGCTGGGCGCGCTGCTGCACGATCCGCTCAAGTTTGGCGCGCTGTGGCAGATGGTGTACATGAATTTTGTGGTCACGGCGGTGGGTATCTTCATGGCCATTATGCTGGATGAGATCATCCGTACCTGGCCGGCCCGTGAAGAACGGGTGGCGCTGACCGGCCACTGGCATGTGCTGGCTGGAATTATCGCCACGATCATTTTGCTCTATTATGCCGACCTGTCCGGGTTGAAGGGGCGCGCGCGGCAGTGGTTTGGCTGGATCATTATCCTCGGTTCGGACCTGGCTTTTGGGGCGGTGGCGGTCTTTGAGACCAAGCGCCTGTTTGTGGATGAAATTGGCCAGCAGCCGCTGGTTGATATCGCAATTTTACTGGCCGATGTTGGGCTGGCTTCGGTGCTGCTCTTGCTGGGTATTTTGATGGCCTGGCGGCTGGCGGACCTGTTCTCACGGGGCGGGCGCTGGAAAAAGGAACTCAAACAGGCCGACCTGAACACCCTGCCGGAGGTGAAGAAATGAAGCGCGCATTGTTGCTGCTGTGTGGTTTGATGCTGCTGTGTTCGGCCTGTTCTGCGCCTAAACTGCCGGAGCAGACCGCGGTGATTGATACCGGTGTGGACCCGCAAAGCTGGGCTTTGATCCCGGCCGGGGAGTTTTATTACGGGCGGCACGCTGAGGAGGAGATGATTGCCCAGGCGTACGAGATGATGGTCACGCTGGTGACCAACCAGCAATACGCTGATTATCTCAACCGGGCTATTGCAGATGGAACAGTCAAACTGGTGGACAGCCAGATCATGGGCTATTACGGCGGCGATCCGTTCCAGGGCAAAAAGCACGAGGAAAAGATCGAAGCGGGCGACTGGCTGCACCTGCCGGTCAATGCGGCAGGCAGCCGGTTGGTTTATGACGGCCAGTCCTTCAGCGTGATGCCCGGATACGAGAATCACCCGGTGACGATGGTGACCTGGTTTGGGGCCAACGCATACTGCGCATCGGTTGGCGGGCGGCTGCCAACCGAACTGGAATGGGAAAAAGCAGCCCGCGGCACAGACCAGCGCGCTTATCCCTGGGGCGATTCGATTGAGCGCAACCAGGCCAATTACTATTCCAGCCGCGATATTTTTGAAAAGGTGATGGGCAAGGGCGGCGATACCACTCCGGTTGGTTTTTTTAACGGAAAAACCTATGACGGTTACCAGACGCTGGATGCGGCCAGTCCTTACGGGCTGTATGATATGGCCGGCAACGTCTGGCAGTGGGTGGCGGACGACTACGAGGGCGTGCATTACCGCTATCTGCGCGGCGGCAGCAAAGCCGACTATGCCTATAATCTGCGGCTCTGGACGCGCAACAACGTCCAGCCGGAATACACCAGCCCGAACATCGGTTTCCGTTGTGCGCGGGATGCGGCGGTTCAGGGAGCTTCCCAATGAGCACGGCCAGTATTTCGGCAGCAAAATCCCATGCAAGGGTTTGGGAACGCCTGCGCGCATATTGGGCTTTGATTAAAGATTTGCAGACCGGCCTGCTGCTGACCACCGCGCTGGCTGGCTATGCCAGCGGCTGCTGCACCAGCTTTACCTCCGGATCGGTGCTGGCGCTGTTTGGCTCGCTCTTCCTGGCGGTGGGCGGCACAACGGTGCTGAATATGGCCTACGACCGCGATATCGATGCTCGTATGGCGCGCACAAAGCACCGCCCGCTGCCCTCAGGCCGGATTGCACCGCAGGAAGCCTGGGTGTTGGGCGGTCTGATGCTGGCTGCCGGGCTGGCCTGGTCGCTGGTCATCGATCCGCTGTATGCCGGGGTGGTGGCAGCCGGGGCTTTTTTGGACGGCGTGGTGTACACCGTCTGGTTAAAACGGCGCACACCCTTCTCGATCTTGCTCGGCGGGCTGTCCGGCGGGATGCCCGCGCTGGCCGGGCGCACGCTGGCTGCCGGCAGCCTGGATGGGATTGGGCTGCTGCTGGCGTTGGGGGTGCTGCTCTGGATTCCAACTCACATTATGACCTTCACGATCAAATACCAGGCCGACTATGCCCGCGCAGGCGTGCCGACCTTTCCGGGTTGGCTGGGGGTGCGCGCCACCCGCTGGATTATTGCGCTTTCTACGCTGCTGGCAGTGGCGGTGATGGCCTGGACGGCAGCGCTGATCGGGCTTTCGCGCGGGCTGCAAGGACTGTTGGCGGTGTGCGGTGCGGCGCTGGTGGGGCTGGTGCTTGCCGGTCTGCTGCGCCCATCCCGATGGTTAAATTTTGCACTTTATAAAGGAGCTTCCATTTATATGCTCCTGGCGATGTTATTCATTATTTACGGCGGCCTGTGAGCCGCGGAGGAATTGGCTGTGAAATCAAACGTTTGGTTCAAGGTGCTGCGGGTGGCTGCGTTGGTCATGTTATCACTGACGGCGGCTTTTACCCTGTTGGGCGGGATTGGGACAACCTGTGTGGCATTCAACGCCGAGAAATTCGGTGAACGCATGGCTCCGCTGATTCCGGTCAAACCAATTTTTCAGGTGCTGGTGGTGATCTCGATTGCTGCGGCCTTATTCGGTGTGTTCAGCGCGGTCTGGCTGGGGCGCGGCAAGGCCAAAGGCTACCGCTACAGCCTGATCTTCTTGCTGGTGGGCGGGACAGCCTCGGCGGTGCAGTATTATTTCTCGGCCACACTGCGCGGCAGTACCGCGCCAAATAACGTGCGCCTGTACCTGACGCTGCTGACGCTGGCCGTGCTGCTGCTCTTGGGTTTGCCAGGGACTCGCGAAAAGGTTTTTGGTGCGCGCGGCGCAGGCAAAGGCCAGACTCCCGCGGGCGGGGCGGCGCTGTTCACTTGCGGGCTGCTGACGATTTCCACTCCATTGTGGGGTGCGCCGACCCATATCATTGCCGGGGAGAACACGGTCAATGTATTGCTAATTCCCTTGCTGGTTGTTGGGGCAGGTATGCTGCTGGCAGGCGGTGTGCGGCTGCTGGGCTGGAAGCCGCGCCTGCCTTGGGCGCAAGTGAAGCAGCTGCTTTTGCGGGTGCACTAGTGTGACCGATTAAATCAACAGGGCTGGCGGATAATTTCTGCCAGCCCTGTTTTTGCTTATATTGGATTGAATTTATTGCACGGTTTCAGCCGCCTGGGATTTGCGTACCCAGGGCACAAAGAACAGTACCGCAGCCATCAGGATCCAGGGGATCATGGACACGATACCGGTCGGTGCCGGTCCAAGCAGAGTCTGCATGGGGGTGATCACCATAAAGATACCGATCGCGGCAAGGCCGTTCATCGAGGCGTGGCCAATCACGGCTGGCCAGACACTGCCGCCTTTATAGGCAGCCCAGTTCAGGAATGTGCCCGCCACGGTGGTGAAAAGGGTCATCATCAGGATGCCCGTCCACGGCGCACCGGGGTAATCCAGGCCGTAGTTGTGTCCCATCGCGATCACCGGAGCGTGCCACAGTCCCCAGATCACACCGGAGATTAAGGTGGCTTTGCGCGCACCCAGGGGCATCAGCTTGGGCAGCAGGTACGCCCGCCAGCCAAATTCTTCGCCAAAGGTGAAGAGACCGTTCACCAGGGGAGCAATCAGCATGCCCTGCAGGAAGTTGCCAGCAAGGTACAGCCACGGATTCATGCCGGTCACCCCGTACTGCGCCAGCATCTGGGTAACCTGGGTCAGGTTCGAGTCAAATTTGGCCGGGAAGAGCAAGAAGTACAACGCTGTACCGGCCACTGCCAGCAGACCAGGGGCAAACCAGGCCGCCAGCCAGAATTTCCAACCGCGCTTGAAGTTCGGGCGCAAGTACACATTGCTCCAACCCTCGCGGGTGACCAGACGGGTGAGCACATGCGCCAGGGCGGGCGCACCCATGTACAACACTGCCACCAGGATAAAAGCCAGCGTCATATTTGGCAAAATTACCGGGCTGTTGGCCAGTCCGCCAGTGAGATAAATGACTAACCCGACTACCCAGGCAATTCCAAAAGCAAATGCCAGGTAAACCGCTAATCGTTTTGTATCGACTTTGTTTTCCATTGAAATCTCCACATTTCTTCTGCCGGGTGGTTATTCCACCCAAGCATCACCAGTATATGCCGGAACGAGATTCCTGTCCTCGTCTGAAAAGATAGTTCGCCCCTGTCCAGGTGGACAAATCGCCCTGAAAGCTCTTGCACTGTGGGTTGCAGACGGCCGGAAGAAGTTTGTGAAAATTATGGTTAAAACAAAACGCCCCGTAAGCTCAGCTCAGGGCGTGTGTTATAATGTTGGTGCCGAAGGTGGGAATCGAACCCACATACCCGTAGGGTACACGATTTTGAGTCGTGCGCGTCTGCCTGTTCCGCCACTTCGGCAATGCAGTCCTGAGTATAACGAATATTTGCAGAAGGGTCAAGGTATTAAAAGCAATATGCGCCTGGGAATTATTGGTCTCCCGCAATCCGGAAAAACTACACTCTTTAACGCACTTACCCGCGGCAGCCAGCCTACCGGCATGTCCACCGGCAGGATTGAAGTGCACACCGCCGTCGTCGATGTTCCCGATCCACGGGTTGACCGGTTGTCGGGTATGTTTAATCCCAAAAAGACGATCTACACCAAGGTCACCTATGCGGATATCGCCGGTTTAGACGGTTCAGCCGGGAAAAGTGGTATTTCGGGTACGCTGCTCAACCAGATCACCCAGATGGACGGGCTAATTCATGTGGTGCGCTGTTTTGAAGATGAAAACGTGGCTCACCCGCAGGGCAGCGTTAACCCGCTGCGCGATATCCAGATCATGGACAGCGAATTTGTGCTGAACGACCTGATCGCCGTGGAGCGCAAACTGGAGCGCCTGGCTGAGGAGCGCAAAAAAGGCGCAGGCCGTGATAAAAGCTTGATCGACCGCGATATCGTCCTGTTTGAACGGATGAACGCCGCGCTGGCTGAAGAAAAGCCGCTGCGCGATATGGAAATCTCTGCCGAGGAAGAAAAAGCCCTCTCCGGGTTTGGTTTCCTCAGCCGCAAGCCGTTGATGATTGTGCTCAATTTGGGCGAAGGCCAATCTGCGCCCAAGATTGATTATGCTCACCAGCACTCCAACGTGGTGGCTTTGCAAGGCCGCCTGGAAATGGATATTGCCCAACTCCCGCCGGAAGATGCGGCAATGTTCATGGCGGAGTACGGCATCGAAGAACCCAGCCTGAACCGCATGATCCGCCTTTCTTATGATCTGCTGGGGCTGCAATCCTTCTTCACGGTTGGCCCGGATGAGTGCCGCGCCTGGACGGTTCGCCGGGGAGCAACTGCGCCGGAAGCGGCGGGTGAAATCCATACCGACCTGCAAAAAGGCTTTATCCGCGCAGAAGTGGTGGCCTACCAGGACTTGATTGACCTGGGCGGCATGACCGAAGCGCGCAGTAAAGGCAGGCTGCGGCTGGAAGGCAAAGAGTATATTGTGCAGGATGGGGATATTCTCAATATCCGCTTCAATATCTAAGGCTTTCGCGGCTGTTTTCTTTCTGTTCGTCGCGGTGTGATGGAATAGAGGGAAAAATTCGCCATTTTCTCATCCATTTCTAATCGATTCCCGACCCGGCGCGTTTCACGCGCCGTTGTCGCGCTTAAGCGGGCGTGGTAGAATCAAACTGCACGTATACTATTTTCTGGAGGGATCTTCAATGGATCAAGAACAGGGCACTTTCAAATTAAAGAAAGGCCTCGCCCAAATGTTAAAAGGCGGCGTAATTATGGATGTGGTTACGCCAGAGCATGCGCGTATTGCCGAGGATGCCGGCGCAGTGGCCGTGATGGCGCTGGAGCGGGTCCCCGCTGATATTCGTGCCCACGGGGGAGTGGCTCGGATGAGTGACCCGGATTTGATCCAGAAGATCATGGAAACAGTGACCATTCCGGTGATGGCCAAGGTTCGCATCGGTCATTTTGTAGAAGCACAAATCCTGGAAGCGATTGGGATTGACTACATCGATGAGTCCGAAGTGCTCACTCCGGCAGACGAAGAGCATCATATTTACAAGCATAACTTCAAGGTGCCTTTTGTGTGCGGTGCGCGTAATCTGGGTGAAGCCCTGCGCCGGGTTGGCGAAGGCGCGGCCATGATCCGCACCAAGGGCGAGGCCGGGACAGGTGACGTGGTGGAAGCCGTTCGTCATGCCCGCCAGGTATTAGGCGATATTCGCCGCCTGCAAAATATGCCGGAGGAAGAAGTGATGGCGTTTGCCAAAGAGCTCGGCGCGTCGTTTGAGCTGTTGATGGAAACCCGCCAGTTAGGCCGCCTGCCGGTGGTCAATTTTGCTGCGGGCGGCATTGCCACCCCGGCGGATGCCGCGCTGATGATGCAGCTGGGTGTGGACGGTGTTTTTGTCGGCTCCGGTATTTTTAAGTCTGGTGACCCGGCCAAACGCGCTGCTGCCATCGTTAAGTCGGTTACGCACTATAACGACCCGCACATTCTGGCTGAGGTGAGCCGCAACCTGGGTGAGCCGATGGTTGGCCGCCAGATTTCCGCGATTCCGGATGCCGAATTAATCGCTCAACGCGGCTGGTAGTGCTGAAAAGGTTGTATGAAGATTGGTGTATTAGCATTACAAGGTGACTTTATCGAGCACCAAAAAATGTTAGATGGTCTGGGTGTTGAGGTTGTCCAGGTGCGCCTGCCGGAACACCTGCAGGATCTGGACGGGCTGGTCATGCCCGGGGGCGAATCCACCACCTTTGCCAAGCTGGCTGAAGCCTTTGGCATGATGGAACCACTGCATGAATTTGCATCCCGCAAGGCAGTTTGGGGGACCTGCGCGGGAGCCATTTTCCTGGCAAAAAACATAGGCCGCGACCAGCCAACCCTGGGATTGATGGACATAACCGTCCAGCGCAACGCCTTTGGACGCCAGGTGGATAGTTTTGAAATTGACCTGGAGGCGGATTGTCTCCAGCAGGTGAACGGAACACATGGTCCTTTCCGGGCGGTTTTCATCCGCGCTCCATTGATCGAATCGGTGGCAGGCAGTGCGCAGGCGCTGGTTACGCTGCCGGACGGGCGCATTGTGGCGGCTCGCCAGGGTAAAATGCTGGCGACCTCTTTCCACCCGGAATTAACCCATGACGACCGTTTTCATCGTTACTTTGTGGAGATGGCAAAATAGAAGCTCGTCCTTTAGCATGGCATGATCTGTTGGCACTATACCGGTTTCGCAACCAGGTACAGTGTCTTGATTCCGCATTGGTGCTCACGCGGGGTAACCCGGTGGGACCGTGGGCCATGCTGGATCATCTTCGTTTGGAACACGGCAGTTATACCAGTGTTGTCCGTCCCGGCGGCGGTAAGCCGCCGGTCTTCGGACAGATGCATTACACCACCGGAGAGCGGTTGGCGCGCATGTCCTTTGTGGTGCCGACCCGTGCGCTGGAAACTCCAGCGTTGAACCGGGTGCTGGATAACCTGGCCTGGGAAGCAGGTAACCGCGGCGCGTTTAACCTGGTAGCTGAAGTGGAAGAGAACAGCCCTGCGTTTGAAGTGCTGCGCCGTGCCGGTTATACGGTGTACGGCTGGCAGCGCGTTTGGGAAATTCGCCAGCCGCAGAACCAGATTGCCAACAGCTCCATGACCTGGATTCCGATCAGCGATATGGATGACCTGGCTGTGCGCCTGTTATACCAATCGCTGGTGCCGCCGCTGGTGCAGGGTGCTGAACCGTTGCAGGGCCATCTCTTTACCGGCTCGTTATACCGCCAGCACGACGAGGTGGTGGCGTATATTGAGGCGACCTTTGGGCCGCGCGGAATTTTCTTACAGCCGGTTTTTCATCCGGCTGCGGACGGTATTGTTGCTTTATTAAATGCATATCTGCACGGGCTGCAGTTCCAGCTTGGGCGCCCGGTGTATATTGCCGTCCGGTCCTACCAGGCCTGGCTGGAATCCGCTATTGAGCAAAGCCTGGATGCCCGGCCGGTTTGCCGCCAGGCATTAATGGTCAAACGGCTGGCTGCTCCGCAGCGGGTGCTGGCCTATGCAAATAATCACAACCGGATCAGTGAGAACCGCCAACCGGCGCTGGTTGGACCTGTTCACCAGGAAAAGCATTTGCCGGTTCCGCACCATCACCGGCTGCCAAAAGAGCAGCCGTAGATCCATCATCAAATGCCTTTATCAGAGTGAGTGACGATAGAAAGACAATGACACAAAAACGTATTACGGATGATTTACAGGCCCTGCTCGATGTGCTGCCGCTGAATATTTCGAAGGCGGCGGTCAAAGCGGATGACACGGACAACCTGCTGGAGATCGTGATGGATCTTGGCCGGCTGCCGGTGGCCCGTTTTGTCAACCACGAGGTGCAGCTCAGCGAGAAGGAAATCACCCATGAAGACATTGACCTGGTCGTGTCAAAAATTGGGGAATTTGATGCAGATAACCGGGCAGGTATGGAACGTACCCTGCACCGTATTTCTGCGATTCGCAACCGGAAAGGGCGCATCGTTGGGCTGACCTGCCGGGTTGGCCGGGCGGTGTACGGCACCATCGATATCATCCAGGACCTGATTGAATCCGGCAAGAGTATTCTTTTGCTGGGAAAACCGGGTATTGGCAAGACCACCATGCTGCGCGAATCGGCTCGTATATTGGCGGAAAATAACCGCGTGGTGATTGTGGACACCTCGAATGAAATTGGCGGCGATGGAGATGTGCCTCATCCAGCGGTTGGCCGTGCCCGCCGTATGCAGGTGGCAACACCCTCCTTGCAGCATGAGGTGATGATTGAAGCGGTGGAAAACCACAACCCGGAAGCGATCGTGATTGATGAAATTGGCCGCGAGTTGGAAGCCCTGGCTGCCCGAACCATTGCCGAGCGCGGTGTGCAGTTGGTGGCTACGGCTCACGGGCGCACGCTGGAAAACCTGCTGCTGAACCCGACCCTTTCTGACTTGGTGGGCGGGATCGAGTCGGTGACCCTCTCTGATGAAGAGGCGCGCCGCCGCGGTACGCAAAAAACGGTGCTGGAGCGCCGCTCTCAGCCAACCTTTGATGTATTAATCGAATTGCAGGAACGCGACCGCCTGGCTGTCCATCCGGATGTGGCCGCTGCGGTGGATGCGCTGGTGCGCGGTTACCCGCTGCTGCCGGAAATTCGTTCGCGTGACGCCCAGGGGCAGATCCATATCGAGAAACCGCCGGCTCCTCCACCCATGACTCGCCCGATGGCGCAGGGTGTGCGGCGCGGACCGGTTGGCAATGCCGAGTCAGCTCAGCCGTTCAGCCGTCCTGGCAAAAGCGGGCCTACCCGCCAGTCTAATTTCCTGGAAGAAAATGCTCCGGAGGTTCGTGTAAGCGCTTCGGCTGCCCCCGTGCAGACAGTGCGGATTTATCCGTATGGGGTGGCGCGCAACCGCTTGCAGCAGGCCGCCAAACGGATTGGCGTGCCGGCGTTGGTCGTGCAAAACCTGGATGAAGCCGAGGTCTTGATGACCTTGCGCACGTACTACCGTTCGCGCCAGCAGCCCATTGTGGAAGCGGAAGAACGCTCCATGCCGATTTATGTACTGCGTGCCAACACCATCAACCAGATGGAACAGTCGCTGGCAGAAATGTTCAGCATCACTGCGGAAAGCAACCCTACCGAATGGGACATCATTGCTGCGCAAACCCAGGTGGCGATTCAAAATGTGTTGAACGGGCAGCGTTGGGCAGACCTGCCGCCTGCTTCGGCAAATATTCGCCGCATCCAGCATGAGATGGCCAAACAGGCCAACCTGGTTTCGCACTCTTACGGCAAAGAGCCAAACCGGCGCGTGCGCATTTTCCGCGAGTAATTCGTATTCATCCCGGCTCGCACAGGAGTGTAAATCACCGTGTTCATTACCTTGGAAGGCCCCGACGGCAGCGGTAAAACCAGTCAGGTTGGACCGCTGGCCCAATTCCTGCGCGAGCAGGGCTATGATGTCTTAACGGTCCGCGAGCCTGGCGGCACAGAAATCAGCAACCAGGTACGTGAGATTTTAATGAATATGAAAAACACCTCCATGCGGCCGCGCACAGAAATTTTGCTTTTCCTGTCTGCGCGTGCCCAACTGGTGGAGGAAGTGCTTCGCCCAGCGTTGGCGGCTGGGAAAGTGGTGCTCAGCGACCGTTACGCCGATTCCACCCTGGCATACCAGGGCTACGGTCACGGTTATGATCTGCAAACCCTGCGCATGCTGCTTAATTTTGCAACCGGCGGGCTTTGGCCCGACCTGACGATGCTGCTGGATGTGGATGCTGAAACCGGTCTGCGCCGGCGCCAGGCAGGCGGGGGCGAATGGAACCGCCTGGATGCCTATCAGTTGGAGTTTCACCGCCGCGTGCGCCAGGGCTACCTGGAGCTGGCACAGCAAGACCCGCAGCGCTGGCAAACCGTGGATGCCAGCCAACCGGTCGAGGTGGTACAATCGTCTTTACGCCAGGCAATTCTTGCCCGGCTGCGGCGGTAACCTGCCGCTTTTCATCTATCCCTGAAAGGTAGGACCTTTTTCTATGCGTAAATTCTGGCTTATCCTGGTGCTGCTCTCTACCCTCGTCCTTGCGGCGTGCGGACAGGCAGCCGCTACAAACACCCCCGCGGCAAATGATCCCGCCGCACCGACCAAAGCCGCCATTCCTGACGGCCCTCCGATGGAATGCAGTGTGTTCAGCATTCTGCCCGAACCCAAAGACCCGGCTACCGTGAATGTTCCGGCGGTTAGCGCGGACGACTGGGTGCGCGGCGCCAAAAATCCGCGTATATTGCTGGTGGAATACAGCGATTTCCAATGCCCCTACTGCTCGCTGGCGGCCAGTTTCTTAAAGGAATTTGAAACCCAGCACCCGGATGAAGTGCAGGTGGTTTTCCGGCACTTCCCGCTGACCTCGATCCATGACAAAGCCATGCTTGGCGCACAGGCGGCTGAAGCGGCTGGTTTACAGGGCAAATTCTGGGAAATGCATGACGCCATTTTCAACCAGGAAAGCTGGCAGGTCTGGACTCAGAATCCCGCAGCGGATTTTGAAACTTTCCTGGCGGAACAGGCCAAGGCCATTGGACTGGATGAAAAGCGGTTTGAAAAAGACCTGAAAAGTGATGCAGTGGTCAGCAAAGTGGAAAAAGCTTTGAAAGCTGCCACTGATTTGGGACTTCAGGGCACACCGGCGCTCTTCATTTATGTGGACGGCCAGTTAATCTTTACCCCCGAGGACCAGGTGCCGTACGATATCGACACGTTGAATGCGATCCTCAGCCTGGCTAAACTCAAAGACAAACAGTACACCCAGTGCCCGCCGATGATCATCGATCCGGCCAAGCAGTATACGGCCACTATCACCACCAGCAAGGGAGATATCAAGGTCAAATTGTATGCAGACCGCACTCCCCTGGCTGTAAACAACTTTGTTTTCCTGGCAAAGATGGGTTATTTTGACGGGGTTTCTTTCCACAGGGTGATTAAAGACTTTGTTGCTCAGACGGGCGATCCCAGCGGCACCGGTTTTGGCGGCCCTGGCTACCAGTTCAAGAATGAGGTCTTTGATGACTTGAAGTTTGACCGCGCTGGTTTGCTCGGTATGGCCAATTCCGGCGCAGATACCAATGGGTCGCAGTTCTTCATCACCTACAAAGAGCTGCCTGATCTGGACGGCGGTTACACCATATTTGGTGAAGTGCTGGAAGGATTGGACATTGCTCAACAGCTTACCCTGCGCGATCCCGCCCAGGCACAACCCGGCACGGAACTGCCCGCCGGTGATACCATTGTAAAAATTACCATCGAAGAGAAATAAATGCGCTCATCCCAGGGTTCCCAATGGCGTTCGATCCTTATGCTGATTCTCAGCAGTATTGGCGTTTTCCTGAGTTTTGGAATTGCCGCTCTGCTGGTGTTTTCTGGCGTGACGACGCTGTTGGGCGCCTCTTTGCCTGCCGCCCAGACCCTGTCTATGTTTAGCCTGGCCTGGGCGGCCGGTTTTGGCGGGCTGCTCTGCCTGCCTTCGGCGGTGTTTAGCCTTTTGGACTTGCTGGGCAAGCCTGTGCAGGTTCCGCAGATCAAGCACCGTTACCTGGCGGCAACTGTCTTGATGCTGCTCTGGCCGCTGCTGGTTTTGTTATTCCGCGCATTGGAAACCAAGGAGTTTGCCTGGCTGGTTTTACCGCCCATCTTAATCCTGGCTGCCATCATTCCAATCTGGTGGATTGTTGAAACGGGCAGCCGGACCATTCCGCTCACCACCGAGCAGCGCACCTGGAATGTGGTCAGTTTCAGCCTGGTTGCTACCATGCCGTTCATTCTGGTGGTTGAAGTGGTGGCTTTGCTGGTGTTGCTAATGCCGTTGGTGGTCTGGATTTCATCCCAGCCTGAACTGGTCAACCAGTTAACCTATTTTGTGGAATTGCTCCAAAATCCGGCTGCAAATCCGGCGTTAATTGAAAGCTTGATCCAGGATTGGATTTCCAGTCCCCAGGTTATCCTCAGTGTCTTATTGATTGCCTCTGGAATTATTCCCTTGATTGAAGAATTATTTAAACCACTGGCACTGTGGTTCCTGGCTGGCCGTGAATTAACGCCCGAACAAGGATTTACCGCCGGTTTGATTGCCGGTGCTTGTTTTGCCTTATGGGAAAATCTTTCTGCGCTGGCAAACGCTGGAGACGGCAGCGGCACCATCATCCTGGTGGGCCGGGTTGGCACCGCCTTATTGCACAGCGTCAATACCGGGCTGATTGGCTGGGGCATGGCCTCTGCCTGGCATGACCGCAAGCACATTGTACGCCTGGTTTGGACCTATCTGCTGGCTGTGCTGCTGCACGGCTTGTGGAATATGTTTGGCCTGGTGTCTGGGCTAGCGCCTACCGTGGGCGCCTCTTTTGCGAATACTCGCCTGGGCGAGCAAATCGGGCAGGCCTCATCAATTTTGTTAGGCGTCATCATTGTGATTAATCTGGTAATATTATTCGTGATGAATGCCCGGCTGCGCAAGAGCAGCCTGCAGCGAGTGCTGGCGCGGATTCCGCAGAATTTAAACCAGCCGGTGGTTGGTGAAACCACCCCGCAGAGCGAGGGCATGAAATTTGAAGGTGGGGAGTTGAACCCCAGGAGCGAGGAATGAATTTGTTTGATCTGGTGAAATTAGCGATTGATTTTGTCCTGCATCTGGACAAATATTTAGATATCATCATTCGCAGTTTTGGGTTTTGGACCTATGCCATTCTGTTTGTGGTGATTTTTATTGAAACCGGCCTGGTGGTGACACCTTTCCTGCCCGGTGATTCGCTGCTCTTTGCGGCGGGCGCATTCGCGGCCAAAGGTTCTTTTGAGGTGGTTCCGTTATTCCTGTTGTTGGCTGTTGCCGCCGTGCTGGGCGATACAGCCAATTATTGGATTGGTCATTTTGTCGGTCCGCGGGTGTTCCGCGAAGATGTGAAATGGCTTAAGCGCGAATACCTGGAGCGTACCCAGGCGTTTTATGAGAAACACGGTGGAAAAACTATCCTGTTAGCTCGTTTTGTGCCGATTGTACGCACTTTTGCGCCGTTTGTGGCGGGTATTGGCAAAATGCGCTACGGATACTTCATTACCTATAATGTAGTTGGCGGTATTTTATGGACCGCTTTGTTTATTTTTGGCGGCTACTTCTTTGGCACCCTGCCCTTTGTGGAAAAGAACTTCTCGCTGGTGATTATCGCAATTGTATTGATTTCAGTTATACCAGCAGTAGTTGAGGCAATTAAGGCCAAACGCAGCCCGGAAAGCAAACCGGCCAAACCGGCTCATATTCAATCGGAAAACACCAGCAGCAATGACTGAAACAACCTCCATCACTCGGGATCGTCCGAAAAAAGGGATCAAGGTCATGAACCGCACCCAACTGCAAAAAACAATGGTTTTTCTGTTTAAGCATTTGACCAAAACACAGTTTTTTGGGCTGGAAAACATTCCAACCGAGGGTGGAGTCATCATTGCTACCAACCATGTCAGCCGGCTCGATATCCCCGTATTGTTTATTAATCCGGTTCGCCCGGACGTCACCGCTTTGGTGACGGATAAATATCTCAAATACCCCTTCTTTCGTTGGTTTGGCGAAACCGCCGGAGGTATCTGGTTAGACCGCACCAAAGCAGACTTTTCTGCTTTTGGCTCGGCCATTGAGGTACTGCGCCAGGGCCGCCCGTTGGGAATTGCCCCGGAAGGCACGCGCAGCACCATTCGCCAGCTCCTGCCGGGAAAATCCGGTGCAGTTTTGCTGGCACAGCGGGCCAAAGTGCCGATTGTTCCGGTGGGCATCGCTGGTACCGAGACGACCATGAACCGCATCATGACCCTGCGGAAAGGACAGATTACTGTCCGCTTTGGCAAGCCGTTTACGCTGCCCCGCCTGGATCGAGACAACCGCGAAGAAGATTTACTGCGCCAGACGGATGAAATCATGTGCCAGATTGCCGCGCTGCTGCCGGAAAGTTATCACGGTCATTATGCCAACCATCCGCGTCTAAAAGAGCTGTTGGCGCAAAACGCCGGATAAATTAAGCAAATACGCAAAATAAAACCTGGGCTTCGTTGAGATGCCCAGGTTTTTTGTCAGGAAAGGATTAAAGCGCAGCCGTATGGCGGGGTCTCGCTGATTTCCGGCTGATCACCTGCCAGCAGGGCTTCCACTGCCTCGCGCACGTAATGGCGTTCGGCGGTGCGTTTGCGGAAGGTGACATCATCAAACGCGCCTTGATAGCGGATATTGCCATCCTGATCAATCACAAAGCAGTGTGGTGTGGTTTTTGCGCTGTATCGGCTGGCGACGGTTTGATTTGGGTCAACCAGTATGACCGGCAGCCCGCGCGCCTGCATTTCCAGGAGATTTTGCTCTGGGGTGCTTTCCTGGGTTGAATCCACGGGCAGCAGCACAACCTGCCCATCCCATTGCGCCAGGAACCTGAGCATGTCCTGGTCCACCCGTTTGCACCAGTCGCAATCGGCGGACCAGAAATAAAGGATAACGACCTTCCCCCGCAGTTCTTCCAGGCGGATCCTCCGGCCTTTCAGATCAGGCAGTTCAAAAAGTGGGGCAGTTTGGTGTAGGGTTAACATTTCTTCCATGATGTTGCTCCAAAAAAACTGCCTTATCTTACCATATTGCCTGCAAGAACCCCAGCACTTGTCGAAGGATCGGTACCTCTGGCAGTGAAGATCCGGAAAGTTTGGCAAAACCGCGTTAAAATCAAAGGAGTCGGCTGCATCGCTGCGGCTGTGTTCAATGAAAAGCCCTCTTTGGAGAATCGAATTAAGATGATGATGGTACTACAACCGCGCTGCTGCCCCCTGGGAGATTCGGCCTTGCTGGTTGAGTTTGGACAGGAAATTGACCTGCAAACCAACCGGCGCGTGCACGCATTGGCTGCACATTTGCAGCTTTCCCGATTGGAAGGCATTGGCGAGATTGTGCCGACCTACGCTTCCCTGCTGATTCATTATGACCCATTATTGCTGTCCTATGGACAGGTATTGGGTTGGGTGCGCGAACAGATCGATGCGAGCACGGCAGGGTTTGCGCCGGTTCCGCGCCTGGTGGAAATTCCCACCTGGTACGGCGGGGCACACGGCCCGGATTTGCCCGTTGTTGCCCGGCATACTGGCCTGAGCGAAGAGGCGGTGATTCGGATTCATTCGCAGGCGGAATACCAGGTCTATATGATGGGGTTTACTCCTGGATTTCCGTACCTGGGGGGGATGGACCCGAAAATTTCTGCCCCCCGGTTGGAAACTCCGCGTACGCGCGTTCCGGCTGGCTCGGTAGGGATTGCCGGAAAACAAACCGGTATTTATTCGATTGAGTCACCGGGCGGCTGGCAATTAATTGGCTGGACGCCGCTGGCTTTGTTTGACCCAGCCCATGAGCCGCCCTGTTTGCTTGCCCCTGGCGACCGGCTGCGCTTTGTGCCTGTGCGGGAAAAGGAGCTGCTCGATGACGATTGAGATACTGGATCCTGGATTTTTAACCACTGTTCAGGACGGCGGGCGGCGCGGGTATGAGCGGTTTGGCGTACCGGTTTCCGGTGCGATGGATTGGTTTGCGCTCCAGGCAGCAAACCGGTTGGCCGGCAATCCTGCGGGTGCGGCCGGGCTGGAGATAGGCCTGTCCGGCTGCATACTGCGCGCGCATTCGGATTGCTTGATCGCGGTGGCGGGTGCAGGGTTTGATCTATTGGTGCAGGGCAGGCTGCTGCCTGCCTGGACTGCGGTGGTGCTGCGCCGGGGTTGGGTGGCCCAGCTTGTCCAACGGCCGGGCGGGTGCTGGGCGGTTTTGGCAGTTTCCGGCGGGATTCGTATCCCTGCCGTGATGGGTTCTTGCGCCACTTATTTACGCGGCAAGTTGGGCGGTGTGCAGGGCCGTGCACTGCAGCGCGGGGATGTTTTGGAAATTGGCGAGCCGCCGGATTCTTTCCTTTCGCTGGCGGGCAGGTCGCTGGCGCGTCCATTTCGTCCGGATTATGGCAATACGCCGCTGGTGGAGGTGTTGGCTGGACCGCAGTTTGAACGCTTTACCGCTCAGGCTGTGGAAACTTTTTTTAATCATGAATACGAAGTTGCACCGGATTCTGACCGTATGGGCTACCGTTTGCAGGGACCGCCTTTGCAGCAGGTAAACGGGGCAGATATTTTATCGGATGGGCTGGTAATGGGTGCAATTCAGGTTCCGGCCAGCGGACAGCCGCTGGTGATGATGGCAGACCGTCCCGCCACGGGCGGCTACACCAAAATTGCCTGCGTGATCAGTGCAGATTTACCCTTGCTGGCGCAGTGCCCGCCTGGCCTGGGGCGGGTGCGTTTTCGGCTGACGACTGTAGAGGCGGCTCAGGCACGTCTGCGTGAGATGCAGAACTGGCTGCAAACGGGCTTGCAAGCCCTGGAAGAAGCTCCGCTGTTGGGTTGGAGCGGCGCAGGATTGTAGATCTTAGAGGAGAAACCAATGCCCACCATTGACTTGAATTGCGATATGGGTGAATCGTACGGCCGTTATTCGCTCGGCCAGGACCAGGCTCTGTTGACCTATGTGACCTCGGTAAATATTGCCTGCGGTTATCATGCCGGCGATCCGTTGGTAATGCGGGATACCGTCCGTCTGGCATTGGAACACGGTGCAGCCATTGGTGCGCATCCTGGCTACCCCGATTTGCAGGGCTTTGGCCGCCGGGCAATGGATTTGTCTGCGGAAGAAGTGGAAGCGGTGGTGCTGTACCAGATCGGTGCGCTGGCCGGGTTTGCCCGTGCTGCCGGTGCGGAATTGACCCATGTTAAGCCTCACGGCGCGTTGTATAACCAGGCGGCAAAAAATTGGGCATTGGCGCAGGCGGTGGCACGCGGAACAGCCCGCTTTAGCAAGCATCTCATTCTGGTTGGGCTGGCCGGGTCGCTCAGTCTGCAGGCGGGCAGCGAGGCGGGTCTGCGGACGGCCAGTGAAGGCTTTCCGGAACGCGGTTATACCCCGGAAGGGACCCTGATCCCGCGCAGCCAGCCGGGCGCATTGATTGAATCTCCGGCAGAAGCGGCTGCCCAGGCAGTCCGCTTGGCACAGTCCGGGTTGGATACGCTGTGCATTCACGGCGATTCACCGCATGCGCTGGAGATTGTCCGCGCTGTTCAGGCTGCCTTAGCGCAGGCGGGCTTTTTGGCTGCCCGATTGGGAGGGTAAATCATATTAATTCATCCTGCGGGTATTTTTCCATCGGGATTTTTGCGGTGGTGGGAAATACTTAACAAATTCCTTAAGCAGCCGTAATGCACAAAAGGGCTAGTTTTTTTGTATAATAACGGTCAGGTGGACAGCCAGTTTTTTTATCGGAGAAATTAGGAGTATAAAGATGAAATTCCGAATCTTTTTGGGCTGGACCCTCATCGCTGCCGCCTGCATCCTCTTCTTTGCCCGGGTCCAGATTGTACAGGCAGATGTTCCACAGGCCTGCACACCGCCCAACTGTACCTTGTATCTGCCGCTTGTGCAGAATGGTAATGCCGCACCTCCTCCGCCTCCCGGTGGTGAGATCATTATTAACCACACCTCGGTGGCGTTGTTTGATCGTATTCCGGCCCGTTATATTACGGCGGCCAGCCAGCTTCATGTGCTGTTCCGGCACGCCTCGGTTGGTGACAACATCAGTGATGGGCTGGATTGTTTGATGAATAATTTTACCGACCGTCCGGCGTATTGTGATTCCGGGCTTTCGCCCGGCCAGATCATTTATGATTCAAAGTACAACCGCAGTAATTGGGATTTTGAGTTTCACAGCCAGCCCAATCCCAATAACGGCTGGTGGAATAAGGTTAATTATTTCATTGACCGGGTCAACGGTTTGCCGGGCAACTCGCCCTACCAATACGTTGGCTTTAAGTTTGGCTATGTGGATGGAATCACTGGTGCCAATATCGATGAAAAATTCTTTAATAACGATCCCAATGACAGCTTACCTTCGATTGATGATCTGACTGCGCTGCAGGCGCAGTACCCCAATCGCAAGATCGTCTATTGGACGATGGGATTGGCTCGATCTGTGGGCACGGCTGACTCGCAAAATTTTAACACGCAGATGCGCAGCTATGCCCAGCAGCACGACCTGATCCTGATGGATATTGCAGCGATCCAGTCGCACTTGCCGAATGGCACCGCCTGCACCGATAACCTGGGGCAAGGACTGCCCGCGTTGTGTGATGAATATACCGATGAAACCAACGGCGGTCACCTGAACGCTTATGGAAAATTGCAAATGGCGAAAGCCTTTTGGGTTATGATGGCTCGCCTGGCTGGTTGGGACGGCGTTTCGCCGTAACGAATGTAAAAATCCCGTTTTCCAAATGCTGGAGAACGGGATTTTTTTTGGCTAAATAACCGGATTGTCAATCCTGTGGTAAACTCGCCGTAAGGCAGCATATTCTGACATCCACATTAATTCAGGCCGCTATTTTGCGGTCAGTTTTGATTTCTCTGTTCTGCAGCAGATCGGCGGGACAGTTTTTATTTAACAGGATGTTTTGGATGGAATGCGCTTGTATGATTTATTTTGAAGACCCGTTTTGGGTGGGCATTTTTGAGCGAACCAGTGAAAAAGGGTATGCTGTGGTGCGGTATGTTTTTGGCGCTGAGCCAACCGAGGCAGAACTGCTCCGTTTTGCGCTGCATCGGTATGCCTTTTTGCGCTTTAGCGAACCTGGTCCGGTACGCGAAAGGAAATCTGCGCCGCTTAATTTTAAGCGCCGCCAGAGGGAAATCCGCCAGCAGGAGGATCTTCGCGGGCATTTGACCCGTGCCCAGGCGGCTGTGCAGGCGGAGCGCGAGCGGCAGAAAGTGGCGCGCAAGCAGACCAGCCGTGCAGAGCGTGATACAGCGCAGGGGCAGCAGTTTGAACTGCGCCAGGCAAAGCGCAAAGAAAAGCACCGCGGACACTAGCAGCCAATCAGGATAAATGTCATCAGGAATCGGTGATATGAAGCAGGGAAAACTGCTTGTGAAATTAATCACGAAATGGTATGATATCCGTGTGATTGTGAAAAATAACACAAATAACGGTAAACTGATTAATATTTGGAGGTAGCGATGATTTCAACAACCATTTTCCCCGGTCGTTATGTACAAGGATACGATGCTCTGCAGTCTTTAGGCGACGAGATGGCACGCTTTGGCAGCCGCGCCGTGCTGCTGGTTGATCCGTTTGTGTTTGAACAAGTTCTTTCTGGTTTTTTGCCCGCAGTTCAGGCAAAACTGGATGTTCAGGTAGAAAAATTTACCGGCGAGTGCTCGGATGAAGAAATTGAGCGCCTGTCCGTGCTGGCCAGATCAGCAAAAGCTGAAATGGTCGTTGGGGTTGGCGGCGGAAAGACCCTGGATACTGCCAAGGCAGTGGCCTACACCTTAAAGGTGCCGGTGTTGATTGCCCCCACCATTGCCTCAACCGATGCGCCTTGCAGTGCGCTCTCCGTGATTTACACACCCAGCGGCGAGTTCAAACGCTACTTGCTGCTGCCTTCTAACCCGAATGTGGTGTTGGTGGATACCAAAGTGGTAACCCAGGCCCCGGCGCGTTTTCTGGTTAGCGGCATGGGCGATGCGCTGGCTACCTGGTTTGAAGCCGAATCCTGCAAGATTAAATACGCCGGCAATATGACCGGTAAGATCGGCTCGATGACCGCTTATGCGCTGGCTGAGTTGTGTTATGAAACGCTGCTCACCTATGGCGAGCAGGCGAAAGCGGCCTGTGATGCGCACATTTCTACTCCGGCGCTGGAAAAAGTGGTCGAGGCCAATACGCTTTTGAGCGGCCTTGGATTTGAATCCGGTGGTTTGGCGGCTGCGCATGCCATCCACAACGGCCTGACCGCCCTGGCGCCCACCCACCATTATTTCCACGGTGAAAAAGTGGCGATTGGTACGCTGGCTTCCCTCTTCCTGACTGGCAAGGAGCCGGAGGTGATTGACGAGGTATATTCGTTCTGTGAGGCAGTTGGTTTGCCGACCACTCTGGCGGAAATTGGCCTGGAAGGTGCGAGCGATGCCGATTTGATGCTTGCCGCTGAAAAAGCCTGTGCAGCGGGTGAGACGATCTACAATGAGCTGGTTCCGATCACCCCACTGGCTGTTTTCCAGGCATTAAAAGCTGCGGATGTGGAAGGCCGCCGCCGTAAAAATGCCTGAACCGGCCTGAAGATTCCAGCGGTCCTCTCGGTATGGTAGAGAGGACCGCTGTTTTTTTTACCCTTCTCGGAACACAATTCACGGCTATAATCAAGCAGTCTATATACTTTCCTTCGGAGTTCCTGATCATGCTCAAACAACTGACGATTTCTCGCGCCAACTTCCTTTACCTGGTTTCCCTGCTGTTGGTCATCACCCTGGGAAGCTGGATGCAGTCGTTGTCCTTCACCTGGGGGCTGATCGGCACCGAAATTTTTTGTATTTTACTGCCAGCTTTGCTATTTATGCGCAGCCGGAAACTGCCTCTGCGCGCCAGCCTGCGTCTGACCCTGCCCGATTGGAAAATGGTGGTGGTCTGCCTGATTCTGGGCAGCGGCGCGTGGATGGTCGCCAGTTTTCTGGAAGCTGTCTTTGCCAGTATTCTAGGGTACGTGCCGGCGGATGCGGGCGCGATGCTGCCCAAAGATTCGCTGCAGGCGGGGTTATTGTTCCTGGGATTTGCGATTGCTGCCCCGATCTGTGAAGAAATTCTCTTCCGCGGCGCCATCCAGGGTGCCTATGAAGCCTATCGCCCTCGTTTTGCGGTGGTGATGGTTAGCTTGATATTCGCATTTTATCACCTGCGCCTGACCGGATTAATTCCGCTGCTGCCGGTGGCATTTATCCTGTGTTATGTGGTCTGGCGCAGCCAATCAGTGGTGGCGGGGATGGTTACGCATTTTGCGAATAACAGCCTGGCCGCGCTGGTGATGATCAGCGCTGGGCTGACTCCTGGAGCGCTGCTGCCTGTGCCTTCTTTACCTGCCGCAGGGCTGGGTTTGCTGATGATCCTGGGCGGGATGATCTTGCTGAAACGAATGACCCCGAATGCGCCGGAACAACCCGCGGTTGAATTGGCCCCGGCGGACCGTCCGCGCGGTTTGAAAACCTACGGCGCACTGCTGCTGGCGCTGGCTGTCTATGCGGGGTTTGTTACGTTTGCCAGCCGCGAGGCTTTGATTATTACAAAAATTGAACCGGCTGCAAAAGATCCGGTGGCATATGCTGACTTCCGGCCAACCGCACCGGAGCAATTCACCTACCAGGTTTATAACCGCAGCGAAGAATTGGTCGGCCAATGGATCTGTACGATGACACCGGCGGGAGAAGAAATTCAAGCGGAATGCACATTGGATCAAAAGGCATACCAGATTCAGATGGGCCAATCTTTTTTTGCCAATGGGGATGAAAACGCCGCGCTTTCGGCGCGCTGGTCTGCTGCGGATTGGCGTCTTTTGGAACTAACCGATGCGCACACGCGAAATGGCGGCGGTGGTTATTCGGTCCAGGCTGTGCGTGAAGGAGACCTGCTCAAAACCGCGGTTCAGACCGGGGAACTGGTGCAGGCTTTAGATATCCCTGCGGATGCGTTGCTGCCCTTTGAGGCGGGGCTGCGCCTGCGCTATGCCGTTTTGGAATCCGGTAAAAATTATTTAGCGAACGCTTACGAGCCGCTAATGTACCAGGAAGCCACCCAACAGAATGTACCGCAGCTGCTGCCCTCGGTTTTAAAAGTGAATGGAAAAGAAAAACTTTCCACCGCATTGGGGGTCGTGGAAACCTGGCGGGTCACGTTGAACCGGGATGTGTACTGGATTGAGACACAGTCACCCTACCGGCTGCTGCAAATCGATAACGGGATGGAGTTTTACCGTCTGCAGCCTTAATTGATGTTCCATTCAGGCAGTTCCGTGTATGATTAGGAGAAGCACACCATTTTTCTTGATTGACTTTTCCTTATCGTATGTCTGATCCTGCGAATAAACCGCCTTCACGACAAAAATCGATTGATCTGCGGATTGCCCCAGGCGAATCGCTGCACCTGGATGCCCGCGTGAGCGCGCAGGACATTCACCTGTCAGCACCTGCGCGGACTTTTTCACTGCGCCGTTGGTTGAGCCAGCCAGCTGTGCTGTTGTTTGCGATTGCGTTTGCGGCTGCCGGTTTGGTTTTTGGGATTGGTTTAGAACGGTATCCGGCACATTTTACTGCCCAGGAAGCAGCCAGCAGCGTTGCAGCCCAAAATTTGGTGCAGCGCGGGCTGGAAGGGGAAGGTGGTCAATTTCTTCCCACCTTTTTCCAGACAGATTTTCCGTACAGCCTGGGTACCAGCGTGTATGTGCAGGTGCTGGCGCAGTTTGGTTTCCAGACATCGGTAACAGCTGTGCGTGGAATGAACGCGCTGCTTAACCTGGCCGCTTTGGGCTGCCTGGCGTTTGCACTGCGCCGTACCTGGAAGGATGCGGGCAGTTGGATATTGCTGCTGATTGCTGCCGGTCTGCCGGGGTGGTTTTTCCTGGCGCGCACGGGGTTGGAGGCTGCCCAGGCACTGGCTTTTTACACGGCTTCATTGGGTGGTTACCTGTTTTATCGCAGCGGGAAAACTAACTGGCTTTACCCGGCTGTTTGCCTGGGGATGCTGGCTTTTTATGCCATGCCTTCTGCACAATTGGCTGTGCTGTTGACCGGTTTCCTGCTGGCGATTTTTGATTTGCGCTACCATCTTTCGCATAAGCGGGCGGCGTTAACCGCTTTGGTTTTGGGTTTATTGTTTTTGCTGCCGCTGCTGCGCTGGCTGGTTGAGGTTCCCGATTTGTATGTGCGTCAGCTCCAGGCCATAGGCCCGCCCTGGTCCGACCCGCTCACACCAGGCAAAGGATTCTCTCAGTGGGTTTCTGGTTATCTTTCCAGTTTTACACCGACCTTCTGGTTTCTGCCGCATCCGCGCCAGCCTGTACGTTACACGCCCGGAGATTACCCGTTGGTACATTGGGTCTGGATTCCGCTGATCCTGGTTGGCTTGCGGCGGGTGTTTACCGGTTGGCGTGAGCCGCTGCACCGCCTGACCCTGGCTGTTTTTCTTTCTGCACCGGTTGGGGCGGCCTTTTTCCCGGCGCGTTTGCCGGAGCGGGCTTTGATGCTGGCTGGATGGCTGCTGCTGGCCGGGCTTGGCCTGGCTGAATTGATCCGTTGGGTGAAAATTAATCTGCGTTTGCCTGCCCGTTGGGCGGATGGGGCGGCGGCGGCTGCGCTTGGTCTGGGTAGTTTTGTGCTGCTGGAAACTGCACTGGTCAGCGGCCCAGGTTGGATCACCAACTACGGCATAGAAGGGCTGCAATATGGTGCGCAGCCGGTGTATGCTGCTGCGAAAAAATTTGCCGTAGAAAACCCGCAAATGAAGGTGTGGATCTCGCCGAACTGGACATCTCGCAGTGATGTGCTGCAGCAGTTTTTTGCGCGCGGCCAGTCGAACATCCAGAGCGGCACACCCGAAGCGTATACCTATGAAATCAAAGAAGACCTGACCAGCCAGGTCTTTCTGCTGACGGCTGAAGAAACCCGCAAGGTTTTAGAAACGGGCAAATTTGATCTTCATGTGGAGAAGAATATCCCCTATCCAAACGGTGCGCCGGGATTTATGCTGGTAAGCCTGGCGTATAAACCAAATATCCAGGCAATTTTAGATCAAGAAGCGCAGAAGCGGCGGATATTGGTGCCCCAAAATTTGATGCTTGACGGGCAGTCTGTGCAGGTGCGTTATTCATCGCTAGACATGGGCGGAATTGAGGCTGCTTTTGATGGGGATTTGAACAGCGTACTGCGTACTGCGGAGGCGAACCCGTTGGTGATTGAAATAGACTTTCCCTCCCCGCAGCCGATGAGCAGTTTATCTGTCCGGGTCGGGGCAGAGCCGGTGGAATTGCAGGTCACGATTAACGTGCAGGGCGAGCGTACTTCGCGTACATACGCTGTGGTTGGCAATCCGGTGGAAGGCTATAAAGAACTGGCTGTGGATTTTGGGGCAGCGCTGCCGGTAAATACGCTGCGCCTGTCGCTCCTGGATGTGGGGGTGCCGGAACCGGCGCATGTGCATTTGTGGGAAATCCAGTGGGCCGCTGAATAGAATTTGTCTGCATCCTCGCTTGTGATGGGTTAGCGATTATGCGATAATATCCACAAGTTTTGTGATCAATTCAGCTGCTTTGGCCGGGGGGAAGCAAGTGCCGCTTCCGGAAAGGACTCACCAATGAATCGCTTGACCGCCGCGTATCGATTTTCACTGGTATTTCTGGGCGTAATTCTGGCTGCAGTGACCTTGATGGGCTGCAGCAGTACAGCCGCATCGCAAGCAGAACCTACCCGTCCGGCCAGTGTGCAGCTTCCGGAGACTACAGTCAGCGCCAGCGCGGAGGTGATTCCGGCACGCCGGGCAAATTTGGGATTCATTAACGGCGGTGACCAGTTAAAACTCCTGGTCGCAGCCGGTGATGTGGTGCAGGCCGGGCAGGTATTGGCCCAGGTGAATCCCACTGCGCTGGAGAGTGCAGCCGCCCAGGCACAGGCGGCCTACCAGCGCGCTGAACTGGCCTTGCAGCAGCTGCAGGATTTGCCCAGTGCAGAGGCAGTGGCTGCGGCTGAAGCGGCTTTAGCCAATGCGGAGGTAAATCTTGACCGGCTGAAACGGGCTGAAGCGCGGACAATCGAGCAAGATGCTGCCCAGCTTCAGATCGACAGTGCCCAGGCCAGCCTGGATGCTTTGAATGCTGGAGCCAGCGAGCAGCAATTGGCTGCTGCCCGAACGGATCTATCGGCAGCCCGCCTTGCATTGGAACAGGCCAATGCTGCTCTGGATGCAGCCGAATTAAGAGCACCTTTTGCAGGTACGGTGATCGAAGTCTATGCGCGAGACTTTGAAACGGTCTCACCTGGCCAATCGCTGATTTTGCTGGCCGATTTAACCACTCTGCAGGTGGAAACTACGGACTTGAGCGAAGTGGATGCCAGCCGGGTGCAGGTTGGGGATACGGTGCAGGTGTCTTTTGATGCACTGCCGGACCGCACAGTAACTGGAAAAGTTGTGCAAATTGCCGAAAAAGCCTCCGCGGGTGCCGGGGTGTATTACACCACCTTCGTTGCCCTGGATGAAATCCCAGCCGGGCTGCGGTGGGGAATGAGTGCTTTTGTGATAATTCAAATTGAATAGACTGCGGTCTATTCGTAATGAATTGCCTCTAAAATCTGGCTGCGGGCAGCGCGCAGTGCCGGAAGAATCGCGGCGAGCTGCGAAACGACCAGTGCTACCACTAATCCGGCAGCAATCCCCTGGGCGGGCAGAATAAAGTCCAGGCGGTAGCCAGACATGGCGGTCATGGCCTGTAAAAAGATGCGTGCCAACAGCACGCCCAGCCCCAGCCCCAGCAGCCCGCCAATTGCGCCCATCTGGGCAGCTTCAGCAAGAATCATCCGCACAACCTGTCCGCGGGTCAGGCCGATGGCTCGCAGCATGCCAATTTCTTGTGTGCGTTCGATGACGTTCATGGTCAGGGTATTGACTACCCCCAGCGAGGCTACCAGCACCGCCAGTACGGCCATCACGTCAAACATGCTGAAGGCCTGGTTCATTAAGGTGAGCACCCGGCTGCGGATGGACGCGTTGCTTTCCATCGTCAGGCGGTAGCGTTTGCCATACAACGTATCAATTTGGGTTTCTACCTGAGCTGCTGTCAGTCCATCTTCTACACGTACCAGGAAAGTGCTGGCGTCATTGACTCGGAAATAACGGCGCAGATCGCTCCAACAGCCGCTTACCACCAGGCCCTGATTGAAGAAATCCACCACCACGGCGGCAACTTCAAAGGATTTTATCCCGCCGCGTGTTTTAATCCATACGCTGTCGCCGGCTTGCAGGTTATATTTTTCTGATAACACGCTGGAAATAAACACAGCATCACCCTGAGACAGCCGCGCCAGGGCTGCGTTGGGGTCCACCTGTGAATCGCTAAAAACAAAATTGGTTACCTGGGTATACGCGGCCGGGTCCACTGCCATGAAGGTCACCGGGTCCAGGTCGCCATCCGGTAAACGCCATTCGACCGGCAGGTAGCGGATGGCTGCTACCGCGGCAACCCCCGGCACAGATTCAATCCGCTGGCCGATGTCTCCGCGCAGGGGCACGCTGGATGTCACGTAAACGTCTCCGCCGAGGTAGGCTTCAATCCAGGTGAGCAAATCTCCGGCGAAGGAAGCTGTCATTGCCCGCACAATCAAGATCATTGCCACGCCAATCATTAAAGCGGCCACCGTCAGGGTCGTGCGCTGGCGTGAGCGCTGCACGTTCCGGCTGCCCAGGCTGCCGCTGCTGCCGTACAACAGCCCCATCAATGGACGGGTGAGCCGTTCCCAAAGTTCGACGCAGACCGGGATGATGAGCGAAGCTCCCAAAAAAAGCAAAAATACGGTCAGGCTGCCCATGCGGAACTGCACATCAAAGGGGAAGGGATTCCAGATCAAGATGGCGGTGGAGGCGGCCAGGAGCAGCAAACCGAGCTTCCAACCCTGGCGCAGCAGCCAGCCCTCACGCTGCCTTCCGCGAATGCGCAGTGCGGCCAGCGGAGAAATGCGCCCGGCTTGCCAGGCAGGCAAGAATGCCGCTGCCAGGGTCACCAGGATACCGATCACCAGGCTGGTAACCAGCGAGGTTTGAGGGATACTGACACTGCCCAGGTCCTGCCCCAGAATCACGCCCATTAATTGCACCAGACCGCGTGACAGCGCAATCCCCAGGCCAACCCCGGCTGCAGAGCCCAATACACCAAGCACGACTGCTTCCACCACCACCTGAGCAGTAACCTGTTGGCGTGTCATACCCACCGTGCGCAGCATGCCAAATTCGCGAGTCCGTTCGACCACCGTCATGGCAAAGGCGTTATAAATCAGAAAAGCTCCCACGAACAGGGCAATCCCGCTGAGGAAATTCAATCCAATCTGGTAATTGCCGAGCATTTGAGTCATCCGCTGGCCCTGACCGGCTGGGTAGATGACCGATGTGTCTTTGCCGAGCCGGTTTTGCAGACCGCTGCGCAGTTCTTCCAGCCCGCTGCGGGTGGCACCTTCCACTGCGGACAGGTCAATCTGGTCCAGTTCTCCTTCGCGGTTGAACAATTCCTGTACGGTTTGCAGCGGAACGACGCCAAAGGAACCGTTATTGGTCTGCCCGGCGCCTTCCCGGGCGATCAGTCCAACCACGCGCAGCACTTCAATGCCGTTGGGTGTCAGAATTTGCAAACGGTCGCCAACCTCAATTTCTTCATCCTGGGCAAAGTTTTCCACCAGGACCACTTCGCGGCCTGTCAGGCCGTCTGAGAGAAAGCTGCCAGCGGTCAGGCGGTAATCGCGCAATTGCGGGTCGGCAGACGGGTCAATTCCATACAGCAGCAGACCGCCGCTGCTGGTACCAAAAAAAGACAGGCCGATTTCTTCTTCGGCCAGCTTATCACCCAGCACGGTTTGTGCCTGGGTGACCGGAGCCGCCAGGCTCACTCCGGGGTAAGCCGATGTGTTGCGCAGCACCTGTTCCGGCAGCCCATCCCCGCTGTTGGCCGGAATCACACTCAGGTCTGCCCGCCCGGAGGTGTTTTCAAACAGGCGGGTGATCGATTCAAGGGCAGTCTGGTTGGTGATACTGATGGCCAGCATGCCTGCCACCCCCAGCACAATACCAAATGCGCTGAGCAGAACGCGCAGAGGGCGCAATTTTAGCGAACGTACGGCAAGCAGGCGGTATAAACGCATGGCCATGGTTAGACTTCCAATTGTTCCATCATCTCAATAATCCGGCGGACTCGTTCCGATAGTTCGCCTTCCAACGGCAGCCGCTGGACAATTTGCCCGTCGCGCAAAAAAACTGCCCGGTCAGCGTAGGCTGCTGCGCGCGGATCGTGGGTGACCACCACAATAGCCTGCCCCAGCTCGTCACAGGAGCGGCGCAGTAATTCCATAATGACCGTGCCGGTTTTTGAATCCAGATTGCCAGTAGGTTCATCGGCCAGTAAAACGGCTGGTTCGGTGATTAAAGCCCGCGCCAGGGCGACCCGCTGCTGCTCGCCGCCGGAGAGCTGGTCGGGGCGGTGGTTTCGGCGCTCTTCCAGGCCAACCAGTTTCACCAATCTGTCCAGCCGCGCCTGGTACTGGCGCACCTCTTTCCCGTCAATCATCACGGGCAGGAGAATATTTTCTTCAGCGGTGAGGGTGGGCAGCAAATTAAAAAATTGAAAAACAAAACCAATATGGTGGCGGCGGGCTAACGTGGCCAGCCGGTCATCTAATTTTGATAGTTCCTGGTCTGCCAGGTGCACGGAGCCGGATGTCGGGT
The DNA here is from genome assembly GCA_029265085.1 of Chloroflexota bacterium. The sequence goes on along the minus strand of JAJUJY010000018.1, from coordinate 2,715 downwards.
TATCCAGGCCGCCAAGCAAGTGCAGCAAGGTGGATTTGCCGCTGCCGGATGGTCCCATGATGGCCACAAATTCACCGGCCTCCACCGCAAAATCTACGCCGCCCAGCGCATCTACGGCGTGTTCACCCAGTAAATATTGTTTGCGCAAGTTGTTGGCCTGCAAGACAGCCATGTGAGCCTCCTTATGCTGCGTCATCTTCCGCTGAGACCAGGATCACTTCTCCTTTGAAGCCATCAACGATTACCCGGCTGTGATCTTTTAACCGGGTAGCCTGCGGCACAGAAACCACCGCCGGAATGCCGTATTCGCGGGCAATGATGGAGCTGTGAGAAAGCAGCCCGCCTGATTCAGCGACCACCGCCCCAGCGCGGCTAAACAGCGGTGTCCAGCCGACATCGGAGTAAGGCACCACCAGCACATCCCCATGTTCCAGTTTGTTAAAATCCTCGATACCCAGCACCACCTTGACTGTGCCGGTGTAATATCCGCGGGAGGTGGGAGTACCGGATAGAATTTTTCCGCCGTTGGCGTTTACCGGCGGGGCAACTTCACCATAAATCACAACTGGAAGGTTCACCTCCCGCACGGCTTCAATTTCTGCTTTACGCCGGGCAGCCAGGGTTTGCCAGGATTGGTTTTCCTGGCTGCCTGTGAAAGCGAGTGCAGATAGAGCTTCAGTGTTTGTGAGGTAAAACACATCTCCCGGCGCTTGCAGCAGGCCGCGGTTTACCAACCGGCGGCCAATCTCCAGAAAATACACGCGAAACAGCCCGTAGGTATAGGTGTATTTTGAGCTGATCTGCTCGCGAAAGACGCGGAACTGGCGCGTGCGCTGGTAGAAAAGGTGCACCAATTTTTTGCGCAGTCCTTTTACTGGCAGGTCAGCCCATTTTAATTTGCCATCGGAGGGTTCGGAAGATTCGGGGTGATCCAGCACCAGTTTCAATATCATCTCTGGAGATTCACGCCAGAGCGGAATAGAAAAATCGTTACCCGAATCACTCAGGTGGCCAAAGCGCTCTAAAAAGTCAACCAGTTGGCTTGAAAATACCGCTGCCCCTGGCAGGTCTGGTAGATCACTGTACGACGTTTCGCGTATTGCTTGCTGCACAGCTGGATCCAGCTGGCGGAAAACCTGGTTGAGTTTCTTTAGATGGAAGCCAGGGTGATAGTCTTCCAGTCCGGTCAGGCCGTCTTCTAGATCAAAGCGGGCAAAATCGACCCCTAATTTTGCCAGCTGGCGGTTAAAGGTGGCATTATACATTAACATCAATAATGGAATATTGATATTGTAATAGGCCATTTCCTGCACCAGCGCATACAGGCGTTCAATTTCCGCTTGCAGCTGCTGGTCGGTTAATTCGGAAGTTTGCTGCCAGTGGATGGTTTTGATCCGGCTGGCAAGTGCTGGAATATCTTTCCTGAACTTGCGCGCAAAATTCCAGCGGTTGATTGCAAAACCGATCAAGCGCGGCAGCAGCAGAAATGTTTTTGCGGACGGGCGAAAAGCGGGTTTCCCGGCTTCTTTGGGGGCAATGCCGTTCATCATTTCCAGGCTTTGCTCCGGTAGCCCGGCCAGCCGGAAGATGCGTCCGAGGGCACCCATATTGAAATATGCGCGGTAGTAAAATGGCCTGGCCAGTTCTTCCGGGTGAATGCCGTGCTGACCGACCATTTCGGTCAGTACACGCACCCAGGCACCGTTGACCAGCGGGATATTGACCGACCAGATCAGCGGTTTAATAATCCCCGGCAGCATATCCTTTGCGATGCGATTGGAATAGATGTTTGGAGAATGCAAGGCGGTAATTTCCCGGAATTGCACCCAGTATAACTGCTGGCCGTCAAAGACCCATTCCAGGTCCAGCGGTGCTTTCAGCCTTTTCGCTACCGTTTGGGTTTCATCCACCACCCGGCTGATTAATTCCAGGGGAATGCCGCTTTCTGGCGGGGTTTCAATCCAGCTGCCCCATTTATTCACCCAATGCGCTGGCGTACTGCCGTCCTGCACCAATAGTGTGCCGGGACCGCGTACCGCTTCCACAATCGTTTCATCCAGGCCGGTCAGCGGATTGCGGCTGAAAGCAACGCCTGAAACAACCGGATTGACCATTTCCTGGACGATGACCGCCATGCGCAGGCGGCGCTGGTTTTCTGGCAGGCGTTGTACGTATTGTTGGACGGCGGCCGAATCGGTGGTGCCCCAAATAGACCAGATCGCCTGGATAACCGCATCTACACCGCGTACATTCAATACGGATTTAAACTGTCCGGCAAACGATTGTTCGAAGTGGTCTTCCAGGTTTGCGGAGGAACGCACCGCATAGGCTTTGCTGCTGTCCAAAGCTTGCCCCAGGCTGCGGCGCAGCGCTTCTACCACGGAGAGATCATCTTGCCGGTAGCGCTCAAACAGCTCCCAGGGAATGACATAGGTGACCGGAACTCGCACACCCAGGCGCATCAGTTGGTGCAGATGCTCTGCCTTCCGCCCGATAGACGGCGGGGGCTTGCGAGAACTTGCTTTCAAGACAGCCAGGACGGTAGAGGTCATTGGTTCTGCTCCTCAGCCGGCTGTTCTGGCTCTTTTGCAGCGGCTGGTTTGGGTTCTTTGGAGAGGCCAAAAAAGTCCATCATTTTCAATACGCCGCGTCCCATTGGCATTAACTTTAATGATTTTGACATATCCAGCGGTCCAGCCTGGCGATTTTTTAAAT
>JAJUJY010000294.1 GCA_029265085.1 Chloroflexota bacterium | reverse complement strand
GGGCCGATCGCGTTGAGGAACAGCTCGTCGTGGTCCTCGAACCCGTTGAGCACGCCGCGCAGCGTGTACGTGATGTCGTAGGTGTGCTGACCGCTGATCGTGCGGTCGGGGTTAAAAGCAGTTCAGGCTGTTCCAGAGGTATGCCGGATTTTCTGCGCAACCGCGAATCCGACCCAGGTGATCGTGGCCGAAAACAATGGCGGGCGCGGAATTTTAGGCGTGATTGACGGTTCAAGCCCCAAAGGAATCGAAGGCGAAGAGGATATCTCCTGGCGCAAAGGCTTCTTACGCCAAATTGGGTATAAGGCGAAATAATTCGCCAGCCGCTGATTCTTTACGGGAACTTCTTTCCAGTCCTGACCGTCTTATAACTATCCACCTCTGGCGGGAATAATATCATGGCCAGCAGAGTGCAATTTTCAGGAGTATAACGCATGAAGAAAATTGTTACCTTATTCATCATTACCATACTTTTAACCAGCTGCAATATGATCCCGACAGCTGAACCAACCATGTCGGATGCGGATATGGCAACACGTGTTGCGCAAATTCTGACGGTAATGCCAACCGCCACCGGACAGGCTGCTGCTGATGCTACAGCTACCCCCGGACTACCCACCATCGCCCCCACCGATGCAGCAGTTCCTACCGCCACCCTGGAAGTGATGCTGCCCGCACCCACACAGGAACCAACCGCTGAACCTACTGCAACACTGGCACCCACAGAAGCTCCAACCGCAACCGCGCAGCCCACTGCCACTGCGGTTTTCACTCCACCACCGGATGATCCTAACCTTAAATTGGGAACAGCCTCCTGGACCGATGATTTTGATAATGGAAACAACTGGCCCTTAGGTGCAGATAAATATACAGGGATGGATGTACGCGATGGAGCTATGCGGTTTACCGGATTAACCACCACAGATGGCTGGCGGCTTACCTGGCCTGAACTGGCTGATTTTTACATTGAGATGACAGTGCGAGTCGATAACTGCACAGGCAGCGACCGTTATGGTGTGATTGCCCGCGTACCCAATGCCAAAGAACCTGACCGCGGTTACCTGTACGGATTCACCTGCGATGGGAAATTCTCGTTACGCCGTTGGAACGCTTCCATTGGCACAAAAGGCGAAATGGTCAATCTGGTAAATTGGACGGAAAATGCCAACATCAACAAAGGTCCCAACCAGGTGAACCGCCTGGGCTTGATGGCAGTTGGTGATCGCTTGATTTTGTATGCAAACGGAAAACTGCTCACCGAAGTAAAAGATAACACCTTCCCTAAGGGCTACTTTGGAGTTTTTGTCGGAGCGCGAGAGACGGATGATTTTACCGTTCGGATCGATCAAATTCGTTATTGGGAAAATCCACGTCCATAGATAAACAGGAACGAAGCATTGATGAAAACCCTTACGGGTCGAGACTTACTTCCTTTTTTATCCTTAATTCGTACCGATACGCCGGGCTTCCTGCTGGAATGTTCCCGGCGTTTTGGCGATTTGGTGTGTTTTGCGATTGGCGGTCCCAAAGTATTTTTTGTCAATCATCCTGACTGGATCCGCCAAATCTTGCAAGACCATCATAAAAGTTATTCGAAAGACACCATCCAATACAATACCCTCGCCACCATTACCGGACGCGGGTTGTTGACCAGTGACGGCAACGACTGGCTAAAGCACCGCCGCCTGGAACAACCTGCCTTTACGCGGCCTCGCCTGGCGATGCTCGATCAAGTTGTTCTGCCTGCCACCCAGGCCGCACTTACCCGTTGGGAAGCACATCGCCAAACCGAAGGGTTAATTGATATTGATCAGGAAATGATGAGCCTGACATTAGAAGTAGTTGGAAAAGCCTTATTCGGAATTGATCTGCGCCAGGATGCGCCTCGTCTGACCCATGCTGTGCTTACCGCACTTGACCATGTGATTTATAAGGTTCAAAACCTGGTCACTCCCCCCGCCTGGGTGCCAACACCCCGAAATCGTGCGTTTAAAATAGCACTAAAACAATTAGATGAAGCTGTCCAGGAAATCATCGATCAACGCCGAAAAACGGGGCAAAAGACTGACGACTTACTTTCCATGCTTCTCTTTGCCCGAGACGAAGAAACCGGATCAGGTCTTTCTGACCAACAAATTCGTGATGAGGTCATCACCATACTAATTGCTGGTCACGAAACAGTTGCCAGCGCTTTGACATGGTCATGGTATCTGCTAGCCTCGCATCCGGAACAATGGCAGCGTTTACGATCAGAAATCATCGATGTTCTCGGCAGCCAGCTGCCAGGAACGGCAGACTTATCCAATTTGCCTTATACAAACCAGGTTTTTTCAGAGGCTTTGCGTCTGTATCCACCTGCCTGGCTGATTACCCGAAAGGCAATTGAAGAAGATAAGCTTGGGGAACAAGTTATTCCGGCTGGATCATTGATTGTGATGAGCCCTTACGTCATTCACCGCCATCCTGAATTTTGGGAACAACCAGAGCAGTTTAATCCTGAACGTTTTGCCGAATCCAATGAGAAATCCTGGCCGCGTTACGCATACATCCCCTTTGGGGGCGGCCCTCGGCTCTGCATCGGAAATAATTTTGCATTAATTGAGGGGGCTCTGATTCTAGCAGCGGTTACACAGCGTTATCGGCTGGAACTGGTCAGTCCACATCCTATCCACGCCGATCCGCTGGTAACATTGCGCCCGCATGCTGGTCTGCCAATGCGGTTAATTCCGGTAGAATAAAAAAAGGCGGTCCGAATAAAATGAACTGACCCCATAAAACAAGACAGAAAAAGAAAGCACCTCATGCGAGAATAGAAGCAGGAGGTGCTTTTCATATGGCAGGAAAGAAAGGAATGATTCACTACAGCAAAGAGGTAAAGCTGCTAGCGGTACAGATG
>JAJUJY010000116.1 GCA_029265085.1 Chloroflexota bacterium | reverse complement strand
TGTTCATCACAAAGGGACCGTATGGGGCGATTGGCTCCTTAATGGGTGCGCCAGCCATCAGCATAAAGCGCATACCGGTATGATTGGTTTTTACTTGCAGCAAATCACCGTCTTTAAGTACCGCCATGCGCACAGCAGATACAGTCAACCCGCCAAACTCACCCTGACCTTCAAAAACGTAGGCCAGAGCGGTATGGCCGGCAGGGACCGGCTGGATAAACTCACTGTTGGGTTCAAGCTGCACTTCCAGGTAGAGCGGGTCGGCTGCAATTTCTTTTACCGGACCTTGCACACCGTCCACTGTGCCAGCTATCACGCGCACACTGGCGCCGGGGCGCTTTGCCGTGGGAATCGTTTGCGCGCTGACTTCCTGGTAGCGGGGGGTGGACATCTTTAACGCAGCAGGTAAATTCACCCATAGCTGGAAGCCGTAGATGGTGCCGTCTGGCCCGCGGCGGGGCATTTCTTCGTGCAAAATACCGCGCCCGGAGGTCATCCACTGCACATCCCCGGGACCGATGATGCCGGTATTGCCCAGGCTGTCGCGGTGGCGAACGTTGCCCTGCAGCATATAGGTGACGGTTTCAATGCCGCGGTGGGGATGCATGGGGAACCCTTGAATGGGACCTTCGAGCGGATCATTAAAAGCAAAGTGATCAAACAATAAAAAAGGGTCATATTCATTTGAAACCCGCGGGGCAATCGAGCGGCGTAAAAGCACACCGGCGCCTTCAATGACCATTTGCGGGTCAATAATCGAATGGATTGTGCGAGTTGTATTCATCGGACCTCCAAATTACCAGTCTGGCTCAAATAAAATTATATCAGATAAATAAACTCGCATTAACCATCCAGCCTGCCTGTATAAACTTATGAAAACCCCTCGCCGTGTAGATGCTGGTCGAGGGGTTTCTCAGGTGGTTCTAGGCGTATGGATTGGCTGGTTCATTTGGGCTGCGCCAGTATAATCCGTCTTTTCGTTCCAGGAAGTGAAAATCGATCAATGCGCGGCGCAGTGAAGCAAAATCCGCATGAAGAGCACGCAAAATCTCATTGACTTGCGGCTCGGTATATTGTGTGTCGGGCTCAAACTTGCTGGCGATCTGGCGAATGACCAGCCATTGTTTTTTCGGTTGTGAAGGCAAGTCTTTGAGCCGCCCATCTGCGCTAAAGAAGGTGCGCAGCACTTTTTGCTCGAAGGCAAGGTCGTTGGCTTCCATTGAGTATCGTTGTTCCTTTCTGGTTTTTAATTTGATAATCGTTATTTTAATTTTATAATTATCGAATTAATTTTATAATGTTTTTTGACGTTTGTCAAGCACTTGTTTGATTTCGATGAATGGACTGATAAACACAGCGCAGCGGCCAGAATTGCTCTGTTTTTTCGCTTGCAATCCAATTTATATTTGGTTAAATTAAATCAGGGGTATTTCCGGCGGATCAAAAGAGGATGACGATGGCGACAAAGATTTTGATCGTGGATGATGATCCAGATACTATCGAGTTTTTGCGAATAATACTGGAGCGCCAGGGGTATTCGGTGTTGATTGCCCACAATGGGCTGGAAGCCTTAAAGATGGCTCATCGTGAAAAGCCCGACCTGGTTGTGCTGGATATTATGATGCCCGGATTGGATGGTTATGAGGTGGCACGAACGCTGCGCCGTCATCCGGAGACTGCCCTGACCCCGATCATGATGTTTACGGCAAAATCCCAAACCCAGGATAAGGTCGCCGGTTATGAAGCAGGTGTGGATATTTACTTAACCAAACCCGTGCATCCGCTGGAATTGCAGGTTAATATCAAGACCCTGATCAGTCAAAAGACCGCCCGGACAGAAACCCTGGCAAAACGCGGCTATGTGATCGGTGTGATGGGCGCAAAGGGTGGTTTGGGTGTATCCACCATGACGCTTAACCTGGCGATTTCGTATGCAAAAAAGAAGAATGGCAAAGTGATTGCTGCTGAAATGCGCCCAGGTCAGGGCACCTGGGGAGAAGAATTGGGCCTGACTGCCGGACGTGGTATTGCCAATTTGTTGCGAATGAACGTCAGTGAAATTACCTCAGCGCTGGTGGAGCAAGAATTAACCAATACGACCTATGGGATTCGTACATTACTTGCAACCGCAAATTCCGCTGATGTGGATACCTCGCTAGCCGCCGCCAATTATGAAGCGATTATTCAGCACATGGCCCAGGTTTCTGGGCTGGTTGTATTGGATATTGGCACCAGCTTTTTACCGGCTTACCCGGTTATTCTGAATCAATGCGATGAAATCCTGGTGGTAACGGAGCCGCAGCCCATTACCGCCAAACGGACACGCATATTAATTGAAGACCTGCGCAAGATGAACTTTGGCAGCTCGAAAGCCATGACGGTTGTGACCGTCAACCGCACTCGCGCGGATCTGACGCTCAGCCTGTCACAATTAGAGAATGTTTTAGGACAATCGATTGCGATGGGCTTTCCACCGGCTACAGAGGCAGCTTTCCAGGCCGCTACCCGCAATTTACCCCTGTGCTTGATCCAGCCTGAAGGTATTGTTGCTCAGCAGTTCGGCTTGCTGGCTGACCAAATTGGACACCGGGTGCAAATTTAAACGGCGGACAGGTTACGTACAAGTACGGATAAAATCAAAGATTGTTCTATTTCAATTCTTAAAGAATTTTTGTATACTTAATTAATCATAGAAATCTCTAAGATTTTATGATGCATACTGAAGCAGGTCTTTGCAGCGCCGAGAAAAAGCAGGACCTCTCTCCTTGTTGGCCATTGAAATAGCGGTGATGTTTCCTTTTATCGTTACTCGAACTGGTAGGGTTGTATTTGTGTAGGAGGTCGATATGTATCGAGCAGGTATCCGCGGTTCCAATGATGCATTAATGTCCATCAAATCCCTGGCGATCCAAAATATCCCCATTAACTTATCCTGCACCTATAAAGGTTTGCATCTTGAGCAGTCAATTCGCCCCTTGTCTGTTGGGTCGGATTATGTGGCCTTTCAAACCCCGAAGCTGCAAATGTGCTATACCATGCATGATTGGGTTTATTTGCACAGCCGGATTTTGCCGGAAACAGTCCGCGCAGAAGCGGAAATGATCAGTTCCACCACCCGGCAAATGAAACTGAAAAATTTTATATTTATGGGTTCACCCTGGCGCGACCGGCAGGAACAACGTGTTCAACCAGCTTACCCCATTCCTGTGGATGTGAGCAAACGGAAACAAGGTTTTGGGGCAGTGATTTCCAATCTTTCGATCCACGGTATTGCCATGATGATTTATCCGGAGCGGGCTGACCTGCCGGAAATCAATTATGGTGATGATCTGGATCTGGATTTCCAATTGAATGTTTCAACGGGGGTCTCACTGCGCTCCAAGGTGATTGCAATTCGCCGCGCAGGTGAATTGATTACCCACCTGGGGGTGCGGTTGTTCCCCACCTACCAACAGGAGCATTGGTTGGAAAACTTTATTACAACTCGGAAAATTGAAATCTTAAACGAGCTTGAGCAGAATGTACGTGATAAATTAGAACCTCCGCGCGCGAAAGATTTATACTTCTAAACGGTGAGGTATTGCGGAGTGTGGTACGCTGGGGCAGCTTTTGGCTGCCCCAATTCATTTTATTCTGTTTGCCCCCAGGCCAGCACCCGCTGCGGAACCAGGCAAATCAGCATATTTTCCGGATCATGAATCCAGGACTGCGGTTCAGGTTTTTGCACACCCTCCAACCCTAAATAACGGGTGTAAATTTCAGTTGATTTACTGGCCACCAGCGCGGGATCGGTAATCAGTTGGGCGGCACCTTCAAAAACCACCGCCCGCATTTTATCAGAGCCTTCGGCGGTATCGATCGCGATGGAAATTCGGGGATTTTGCAGCAGGTCGCGAATTTTACGGGTTGAACGAAAAGAACTGATCCAGATGGCGGAACCATCCCAGGCAAACCAGACGGGTACCACATGGGGCTGGAGTGTGCGCGGATCAGCGGTGGCCAGGCGGGCGATGACGGGTTCATTTAACAGGCCAATCACCCAGGCGCGGGACGTGATTTCTTTCCAATCGGCAGGCATATACGGCTCCTGTTGGTTTTTTTTATGAATGATTAAATTATAGCGGATTTAAAATCTCTCCCTGGCTTCTTTACAATCACTTAACGGCTGATCAGGATCGTTCCTGACTCAGCGGTGCTCGATTATAATTAGGCCGTTTTATGCGCTACCTCTTTCGACGTTACCTGCGTTCTGCACAACCGGTTCCGCTGCAATTCAAGCGGAATTTTCTGCATCTCTACCTGGATATTTTCTGGTGGGGGGTGTTGAATGGCAGTATCCTGGTGTTTCTGGGAGTGTATGCTGCACGGTTGGGTGCAACTACTTTGCAGCAGGCCTTGATTTCCTCCTCGCCGGCGCTGGTAAATTTAATTTTCACCTTCCCTGCCAGCATGCTGGCAAAACGCTACTCCTCCAAACAGGCCACTTTTTGGTCTGCGCTCCTCTCGCGGATGTTTTATTTGCTGTTGGTTCCGCTGCCGGTTTTGCTGCCAGCTCAACCGCAAATCTGGGTCATCATCGCGCTGACGCTGGTGATGAATATTCCTGGTACTATGGCGGCAGTGGTAGGCAACGCTTTTTTTGCAGAGACAGTTCCGCCGGAATGGCGCGGGCAGGTGGTTGGCACCCGTAATGCGTTGCTGGCTGCAGCTTCAATGGCTACCTCACTGGTTGTGGGCCAGGTCCTGGTACAAATGCCATTTGCTCAAGGCTATATGGTGGTGTTTGGGATTGGGGTATTTGGGGCGGCAATGAGCCTGCTGCATGTGTTTTTGATCCGGCCTACTGCCCAGCCGGAAACCTGTGAAAGCTCTGTGCCGGTTGAGGTGTGCGAGGAGCTGGATGCGGCTGACCGTTCGCTCATCCGTTCACCGCGCAATACCATTTTTCGCTTTGACGTGATTCGCGGCGGCTTTGGGCGGACGTTGTTGATGGTATTGGCCTTTCATATTGGGGTCTATTTGACAGTGCCGCTTTTCCCGCAGTACCAGGTGAATGTTTTGCACTTTACGGACCGAACCATCAGTGTCGGTTCGGCGGTCTTTTGGGTGGTGCATGTATTTGGCTCTACACAGAGTTTTCGCCTGGCAAACCGGATGGGATTTAAACGCCTGACGGCTCTGGGCTGCATTACCGTATCCTTTGCGATTTTGTTGTTTGCGTTTAGTTACCAGCCCTGGATTTATTATCTTACCCAGACGGTAAGCGGCATTGGTTGGTCTATGGTCAGCGGGGGTCTGCTCAATTACATTTTAGAAAAAGTCCCCTCGAACGACCGCCCGCCTTATTTGGCCTGGTATAACATCTCGCTCAATGGCGCGCTGTTATTGGGTGGTATGCTTGCACCGCTATTTGCCGGTGGGATTGGTTTGTTTGCCAGTATGCTGGTGGCTTTTGGCATTCGTTTATTGGCTGCGTTGGTGATTTGGAAGTGGGGCTAAGAATCACGGTGGTTAAAAGCGTTCCGGCTCACCTGCTTAAGGTGAGCCGGAATTTTTTTGCCGGGTAGAAAATTTACGGCCGGGCAGTAAAGTCCATTTCCGGGTAATCCGGTGAAGGGCCTTGCAGCAGCGGTGAAGGGATGTCCTTCAGGTACTGGTCAAAGAAAGCCAATGTATAGGTGTTCATCACCTGCACGCCGCGCACCGGGTCAATGCTGCCAAGCGCAACCTGCATATCTCCAAAGATTTTGAGGGCAGGGCGTGCCAGGATAAGTGCCAGGTCGCTCAAGTTTAGATGTTCCGCACCGTTTAAGGTGAGCAGGTAGGCCGGTTCGACGGCATTTTCAAAGGCATGCTTGTTGGGTTCGTAGCCGCCGACTTCCGCTTTCTTGAACAGGTTGCTGTTGATCTGCATCATCGGGGCCGGGAAGGGTTCATCGGTCATCACATAAGAATAATCCGGGTTAACCTGGATTACTTCACCGCGCATGGTGCCGTCCAGCATCAGCGCTGCAGTGCAGCGGCTGTCTTCCCGGCAAACCCGCCCGGCGGTAGAAGCTCCGGCAGAGTGCCCAAACAGCCCCACTTTACTCAGATCGATTTTTCCTGACAGCCGGTCACCGCTGCCTGACTGGTTCAGCGCTGCGAGCTGGTTCAAGGTGAAGATCATATCTGCTGCACGCGTATCGTACATCTGGTTCATGCCCGCTTCACCGGCGGGATCTCCTTTGAGCGCTAATCCCAGGGCTTGTTGGTACAGTGGACTGATCATGACCGTGCGGCCATCCGGAAAACGAGTTAACATGCTCAGGTAGGTGTGATCTATGCTGGCGACAATATAGCCGCGGCTGGCTAATTCACGGAAGGTGGATGTGTTTTGAATGCGCAAGCCAAAACCGCCGTGCGAGAAAATGACCAACGGGTACGTGTTTTCTGCTGGCGAAACCGCAGCATCTTGCATGTCTTGTTTCCCCGGTTGTCCGTCTGCAGGATACCAGACCTGTACTGCTACCTCGCGCAAATCACCACCGGCAGGTGTGTATAATTCTTCGCGGGTTGAATCGGTCCAGGCATAGGTGGCGGTGCCAACGGCATAGGGGCCGCTGGGAGGGACGGTATGAAATGGCAGCAGCAATGGAAAGGCGGCCGCAGTGACCAGCAGCGGTAATGCCAATAAACTGCCCAGGATAGGACCGAAACGCCGCCTGGGTTGGGTGGTGGCAGGCCGGATGAGGCGCGGCAGCGTGAATAAGAAAACGACAATCGTCAGCAGATAGGCCGGAATAACCCGCAAGCGGTGGGTTTCTACCAGGAGGTTTACAGCCATCAGCACCATACCAGCCGCAGGCAGGTAATTCAGCCAGCGCGGTTTATTGTTCGTGGGTAAAAAAGGCCAGATCAAAACTGGCAGGGGCAGCAGTGCGAGGATAAGATCAAATATGACCATAAGAAATTCTCCATCTTTAAAATTGTTTCAAGGTTATTTTGCGGCTAAACCTGGGCGAGTACATTCAACCAAAGTTTATTTTTTAAAAATCAATCGTTTCATAGGGTGGGCGAGTCAAATGCAGACGAACCGGCAGCAGTTCTACCCAGTCCCCCCAGGTGGATGGCTGCAGGTCGGCAAGCGATTCGGAGATTTCGACTTTTCGGCAGATTCCGTTGATTTTCCAGCTTGAGGTGATGCCCGCAGCTTCACAGCCTTCTTCCAGATTGATCAACTGGTCAGAGGCGCGCGGAACCAGGATGAACAGGCGCAGACCGGTAGACCGGCAAGGAAAGCGGTCCACCTGCAGCCCGGCAGGTCCGTTAGAGGTGAGGGTAATTTCTGTTTCGGCAGCCAGGGCCTGCGCGGCTCGCTGGCGCAGATGTTCAAGCATCATGATTTGTACTCCAGTTCAATCGATCTTAAGGTTAGTTAAAAGATGCGGCTAAACCAGAGGTTAATCATCTGCTAAAAGTTTATTTTTCTGTGGGGGTCAGGCAGGCGGCAGCAAGCCCAATTTTTGAGCGCGTAGAACCACTTCGGTGCGGTTGCGCGCATTCAGTTTGCCTTGAATATGGTTGAGGTGGGCTTTGACTGTGCCGGTACTGATGACCAGTTTTTCCGCAATTTCCTGGTTGGATGCACCTTGGGCCAACAGGCTCAGCACATCCAGTTCGCGCTCGCTGAGCGGCTCAACCAGTTCCTGGTTGGCTTCCTGCGTTGTCGCAGGAGGGAGTTTGGGAAAGGCTTCCAGCAGGCGGCGCGCAAATGCGGCTGTGCTTTGTGGAGGCGGCAGGCGCAGATAGGCCAGCAGCAGGTCGCGCAGCCCGGCGCCTTCTTCAATGATTGAATAGAAGAGACCGTTTTCCTGGGCAAATTGCAGCGCGTCCTGCAGGCATTTAAATGCAGACTGGGTTCTCCCGCAGGCAAAATGAATTTGAGCGCAAAGCAGGTTGGCTTCCATCCCGCGGGCAAAGCGCCCGTTTTCTTCGGCTGCCTGATGGATCTGTTCGGCCAGAGCCAGCGCTGAATCGAATTGGCCTTGTTTGAGCCGCAGCCGCACCAAAATCAGTTTTTCCGGCTCGCGGATGTAATCAAAACCAGGGGCCTCAGCAATTTTGCGTTCTTCTGCCCACCGCGAAACCGATTCCAGGTCACCCAATTCAACCTGGATCCGAGCCTGTAAAGCCAGCATGGGGTACAGCAGAGTGGCGGCTTCCGGCCCATTGGTGGCGGCAACAGCAGCTTGCATGGATTGTAAGGCGGAGTCTAGCGCTCCTTTGGCAAGCTGGTAATGGGCTATGGCGGCATAAATCGAGACCAGTGAGGCGATAAAGCCGCCCTGCTGAGCCAGCTTCAGGCTGCGCTGCAGCATTTCCCAGCTTTGTTCAAAATCCCCTTTTTCTCGGGCAACTTCAGCCAAGCCGGTTAAGACCATGCTGGCAGTTGGCGCAAGGTGCAGCTTATCTCCATAGGTGCGCTGGACTTCCTTCCAGGCCTGCTCCAGAACGAACTGCGCCTGGCTGACCTGTCCCATCCACAGGTATCCTTCGGAGAGATTGGATAAGGACAGCAGCGAGATATGAAAATTACCAACGGACAGCGCTTCGTCTGCTCCCTGGCGGTAAGGCTGAACCGCCTGGGCAGGTTTGCCCAACAGCATATAGGCATGGCCGAGGTTGGAGAAAACAACAGCGCGGTTGTAGCGGTCCTCTTCCGGCAGCAGCGCCAGGGCGCGCTGTGCGGATTGGATGGCGGCTTCCGGCTGGTTTGAGAGAGCCTGGATGACCGAATAGAGCACGGTGATTTGCGCTTCTAACCGGCTGGCCTGATCCGGGGGGTATTGATCCAGCAGGGCAGCTTCGGCCTGCAAAATTTTAAGCGCTTCGCCAAAACGGCCGGTCATTACGCCTGCATGCGCGTGCATCAGGCGAATGCGCGGGTGGGCAGCCGTAATATCTTCCGGAAGCAGCCCCAGCCAGCGCAAAATCGTAGAGACTTGCCCGCTGCGCAGGTAGCGCGGCCCATGTTCTTCAATGATTGCGGCTACTTGTTCCAGATCGGGTGCCGCGGCTGCATGGCGAACTGCTTCGTCAATCAAGCCTTGTTGTTGGTACCATGCGCAAGCACGGCGGTGCAGTTCCGGCAAGATTTGAGGCTGTGTCTGTCCTAACCGGCTGGTTAATCCCTGGGCGAACAGGTGGTGATAACGGTACCAGGTGTGCTCGTGATCCAGCGGGACCAGGAACAGGTTTTCCCGTAATAAATTTTCCAACACCAGGGCGGAGTCACTGCGTTGGGACACGGCGTTGCAGAGACCTGGGCTGAGCTGGTCCAGGATGGCCGTGTGGAGCAGGAAATCTTGAATCTCAACGGGCTGCTGATGCAGCACTTCATCCAGCAGGTATTCCAGTACGGGATAATGCCGCCCGCTAAAATTGTGAATGAAGGCAGACCGGTCGGATTGGTGCTGAAGCGATAACCCGGCTAACTGCAGCCCGGCCACCCAGCCTTCTGTGCTGGTGCGCAGCGCAGCTACTTCGTTTGGGGGTAAATTCAGGCGCATGAACCGATTCAGAAATGCATCGGCTTCTGTTTCATTGAATACCAGATCGGCTGCACGCAGCTCAACCAACTGCCCGCGCAGGCGCAGACGGCTGAGCGGCAGGGGTGGGTCAGCGCGCGAAATTAATACCAGGTGCAGGCTGGCTGGTAAATGGCTGAGAAAATATGCGGTCTGGTCGTGCACTTCCGGTGCAGAAATCAGGTGATAATCATCCAGTACCAATACGGAGGGTTTGGTCAGATTGGCGCAATCTTGCAGCAAAATATCCAGAATGGTTTGCGCCGCTGGCGGCCTGGCGGAACTTGCGGCCAGGAGCGCAGATTGGCCGGGCTGGCCGTCTAGCCGCTGCACAGCCGCAACAAGGTAGGATAAATACCGCTGTGGATCGTTGTCTTCACTATCCAGCGAGAGCCAGGATAAAGATATGGCGGTTCCCTTTGCTGCAGCCCACCCGCTGACCAGCATGGATTTGCCAAAACCAGCCGGTGCGGAAATCAAGCTCAGCGGGGAGTGTAACGCATTATCCAGGCGTTGATACAAACCTGGGCGTTCAACCTGGCCGGGATGAGGTGCAGGGATATTGAGTTTGGTGGATAAGATATAGGCCACGTCTTGAATTGTACGTGTTTAACAGAAGTGCAGTCAATAGGCAAAGCGCTGCTTGAGTTGATAGAAAATTCGTGCTAAAATTGAACGATAGTCCTGGGGATCGTTCTCAAAATTTTTGCAGCCAGGACGATAGCAGATCGGAGCCAAAATGCCTAAAAATCCTTACCCCGCTCCTGCGGTTACCCTTTCCAAAGTGGAAGCCCGCCGGTTTATGCTGGCACACCAGTATTTATGGCCGCCGCGCACCCTGGCGGGAAAGGAAGGCATTCTGGAACTGCTTGGCCGGATTGGCTGCATCCAATTTGACCCGGTAGATGTGGTTGGTTGGAATCCCAACCTTGTTTTGCAATCGCGCGTGGCTGGTTTCAGCGCAAAGCTGTTGGATGAAATGCTATATACCGACCGGATTTTGTGGGACGGTTGGGATAAGATGCAGGCAGTGTACCAGGCCGCCGATTGGCCGTATTTTGCGCGCCACCGCGCTCATGCACGCGGGATTTACGAGCAGGACAGCCGGCCGGAAAAGTCAGCCTGGCCGTTGGTTGTAGAGGCCCTGGCGGAGCGCGGCCCGCTTTCTTCGATTGATTTTGACCATCAGGAAAAAATGGCCTGGTATTGGGGCATTCCTACCCGCACGGTTCGTGCAGCGATGGAAGGTCTGTATTCATCCGGTTATATCGGTGTTCATCACCGGGTAGGTACGCGCCGCTTTTTTGAGCGCGTGGAAAAACTATTGCCCGCGGAATTGTTGGCTGCGCCAGAGCCAAACCCGTCGGATCAAGCTTATCATGATTGGCATGCCCTGCGCCGGATTGGCAGCATGGGATTGACCTATCCCGTCACGGGCGAATCCTGGTACGGCATTGTGGGCATGAAGACGACTGAGCGGCAGGCTGCATTGCTGCGCCTGTATGAACGCAAATTGATTTTGCCAGTGGCGATTGATGATGTGCCTGAGCGCACCTTTTTCATGCGCGCAGTGGATTTACCAACCCTGCGGATGGTGCAAACCCAGGCTGCGCCAACGCCGCGAGCGGCGTTGATTGCTCCGCTGGATAACCTGATCTGGCAGCGCGATGCGGTGCGCTGGATTTTTGATTTTGACTATGTGTGGGAAGTCTATAAACCGGCGGCACTGCGCAAATACGCTCATTATGCACTGCCGGTTTTATATGGCGACCGATTTGTGGCCCGCTGCGAACCGATCTTTGAACGGAAAACGCGCACGTTGATTTTGCGCGGCTGGTGGTGGGAAGAAGATGTCCAGCCGGATGAACCGATGCAGGCAGCCCTCCAATCGGCCGTGAGGGATTTCCAGGCATACCTGGGCGCGGAACAAATCCGATTTGAAAATGGAACCCTGGCAGCCGTGGGAACGGCTTGATGAACATAAAAACAGCCCGGAAGTGTAATCTCCGGGCTGTTTTCGTTGTGTTGTGATTAGATTTTGAACCTGGAGACTACTTCCTGGAGGGAAAGCGCCATCTCGGCCAGCGACTCGGCGGAAGCGTTAACTTCTTCGACCTGCGCGCTCATTTCTTCTGTGGAGGCGCTGACTTCTTCAATGGCTGCGCTGTTTTCCTCGCTGATCGAGGCGATATTCTCAATGGCTTCATTCACTTCGCTGGAATTGGCGGCCATTTCTTCGGTTGAGGCGGTGTTTTCTTCGATAATTGCGGAGACGGAATCGACCGCTGTGACCAGTTCGTTCGCACTGGCACTCATTTGTTGTGCGGCCGCTGCAGCCTGTTCAGCCTGCTGGTTTACCGCCTGAGCGGCTTCCAAAATTTCAGTGAGCACCTGCCCAGCCTGGTTGACACGCTGGACGCCGTTGTCCACTTCTTTGGCTCCGCTGTCCATTGCGGTTACCGCTTCGTTTACAGTGGTCTGGATACCCTTTACCAGGCCAGCGATTTCCTTGGTGGCAGAGCTTGCCCGTTCCGCCAGTTTGCGTACTTCATCTGCAACCACCGCAAAGCCTTTCCCATGCTCTCCAGCCCGGGCAGCTTCAATGGCGGCATTTAGGGCCAGCAAATTGGTTTGTGAGGCAATATCTTCGATGGTTTCTACGATGACCCCAATTTGTTCTGACCGTTGGCCCATGACGCGTACTTTCTCGGTGGAGAGGCCAACTTTCTCTTTGATGGAGCGCATGCTGGCGGTGGTCTCTTCCATGGTCTGGCTGCCTTTGAGCGCGGAGCTGGCCGCTTTGGAGGCCTGAACGGTCACATTCTGTGCATTTCCGGCAACCTGGAGGATGGCCTGGCTCATTTGTGAGGTGATGTTGGAAGATTTTACTGCCGCGGAGGACTGTTCTTGCGCACCGCGCGCTACGCCGTCAATGGCGCGGCTTAATTGCTCTACCGACATGGCTGTTTTATTAATACTTTCTGATTGCTGCGCAGTACCTTTGGCTACCTGTTGGATGGTAGTAGCAATCTGGCTGGTGGCCTGACCGGCCTGGTTGGCTGCTCCGGCGAGCTGTTGAGAAGCTGCGCCAACACTGGCGGCACTGCTGGATACCAGCATCATCGAATTGCGCAGGGTTTCGGTCATCATACCGAAGGCCTCGCCGGTCTTTTTCAGGCTGGCAATCATCTCGTTGAAGGCGGCTGCCATCCTGCCGACTTCGTCTTTGGTGTCTATCTGGATTGGATTCGCCGTAATGGCTACCCGGCGCGTGAGGTCGCCGTTGGCCATTTCTGAGATTTCATTGGTCAGGTTCTTTAAGTCCACATTGGCGATTTGGTTGGACAGGCTCATCACCTTGGCCAATGGTTTCGTAATACTTCGGGAGATAACGATGCCCAGGCTGAACCCCAGGAGCAGGGCGGCCGCCATGACCCCCAGAATGATCCATTGGGTTTGCAGTACCGTATTTTCGACCAGCTCGGCTTCGCTATCGGAATCTTCAGCCACGCTGTCTGTGATAGCGGATGCGGATTCGCGCATGGCAGGACCGCTCACATCCAGGTTATCTGTAATAATCTGGTGCTGTGCATTGTAACTGAGGACGAGCTGATCAAAGCCCGTTTTGTAGATTTCCATGGCTACATTGACAGCCGAAAGGGTTGCCAGGTCATTTTCATCAGTGATGAGTGTTTCCAGAATGCCTAAACCTTCGGTTACTTCATCATGGCGTTCGTTAAACTTGGTAACCCACTGCTCTTCGTGGGTTGCGATATATTTATAAGCATCCAGCCGCATTAACGAAGCTGCTGAACGGGTTCGCCCTACCTGGTTGACAATCTCAAGTTCGCCTGCCAGCAGCGCTTCGTCCTGGAGGTCGAGCAATTTTTGGTCCATGACCGGCCCCTGGACTTCCAGCGTGTTGGTGTGAATGTCATCTTGTTCAGCGATGAGCTGTTGAACCTCATCCAACCCGGTGGTGTACAGTTGATATTTTTCTTTAATATCAGACAGTAAAGCAACACGATCCGTATTGGTTATTTGTTGATCCGCTGTATCCAGTAATGTTTGCAGCTTTTCCAGGTCTGCCTGTGCGGTTTCCAAATCGGCCGTGCTGCCGCCCAGAAAATACCGGTTGGCAAACAACCTGGCCCGGTAAATTTGCTGAACCATATCATTTGCCAGCTTTGAATCTTGATAAAGATTCTGGGTCAGATCAGTAAAAGATTGGTTGATCTCATTCAAACGAGTCAATGAGATCACGCCAATAATTACCATCAGCAGGAGCGCAATTGCAAAGCCGCTGATAATCTTAACCCCTACCTTAAGATTTCGATACCACTTCATATTCTTCTTCCTTTTCGCTGAACTTTATTGTTGAGGATATGGAACACGGTATAAAATCCTATCTAACCATGCCGGGAAGATTGATATATGAATGTTTTAAATGGTGGTAACTGGCCTGGTTTGCCTGATTTTATGATGTCCCCGAATCGAAGGCAGTTCCATGTAAGACAAATTCACAGCTCCCTGAGAACAGTTGGATCGTCAAACGTGGATTGTCTAGCCAATATCATAGAAGATTTCTCATTATTTTTTAATAAAC